>JBGOZX010000013.1:0-49159 GCA_041480425.1 Bacteroidia bacterium | reverse complement strand
TTACAGCCGCTAATGCACTGAGAAGACCAACAATCAGGCTTAGTAAATAAATAAGTTTGCCCTGTTCAATATCAACCAGATGGGTGTTTAAAAGTTTTCTGAGAAACCTGTTTCTGACCATAATGCTGCAAATATAAAAACTATACTAAAGCTTTTCGGTTTTTTATTTAAGTTTGTCTCATTGAAAAAGCTTTAAAGTAAATGATAAACTTTAGCCGGCTTAGTTTGGATAATGGCCTGAAAGTTATAGTACATGAGGATAAATCCACACCTCTCGTTGCGATGAATATCCTTTATGATGTCGGTTCCAGGGATGAAAACCCCGCAATGACAGGTCTGGCTCACCTTTTTGAGCATCTGATGTTCGGGGGATCTGTTAATATTCCGGAATTTGACCTGCCCCTTCAGCTGGCAGGCGGGGAGAATAATGCATTTACAAACAATGATATAACCAATTATTACCTTACTGTCCCTTCAGAAAATATTGAAACAGGATTCTGGCTTGAGTCAGACAGAATGCTTGAACTTGATTTTTCACAAAAAAACCTCGATGTCCAAAAAAATGTTGTAATTGAAGAATTCAATCAGCGTTATCTGAATCAACCTTATGGCGAAGTTATGCTGAAGCTAAGACCACTGGCTTATAAAGTGCATCCTTACCGGTGGCCTACAATCGGGATGGATATTTCACATATTAAAAATACTGATCTTGAGCATATTAAAGATTTCTTTTACTCACATTATGCTCCAAATAATGCGATTCTTACACTTTCAGGAAGCATTACTCCTGATAAAGCTTTTAAATTTGCGGAGAAATGGTTCGGACCAATCGCCAAAAGAGATGTCAGAGTCAGGAATCTTCCTGCTGAACCTTTTCAGGATGAGGAAAGAGTCCTGACAATCGAAAAAGATGTTCCCTCACATGCACTTTATAAAGTGTGGCATATCGGATCACGGAAAAGTGACAATTTTTATTCTCTCGATCTCCTTACGGATATCCTGGCCGGCGGTGAATCAGGAAGACTTTACACAAAGCTGGTCAGGGAAAAGAATCTTTTCAGCGAAATAAATGCGTATATCACATCTGATATTGATCCTGGTCTCGTTGTAGTCAACGGGAAGCTAATGAAAGGCATTGATATTTATGAGGCCGAAAAAGCTGTAGCCGATGTAATTAATGAATTGAATAGTAAAACCCTGAGCGAGGAGGAGATAGAAAAAGTAAAAAATAAATTTGAATCTTCAACTGTTTTATCAAATACCAGTATTCTTAATAAAGCTATGAGCCTGTCATTTTACGAATTGCTCGGAGATCCAGCATTTATTAATAAAGAAGTTGAGAATTACAGAAGTGTTAACCAGAAAATGGTAAAAGAAGCGGCCGGGAAGTATTTTATTCCTGAAAATTGCAGCACACTGTATTACATATCTACACGAAATAATTAACAATGAGCAGACTGCAGCGAATACAACCACCACTTTTCCCTGTTAATACAGGATTAATTCCGGAAGCACATAGTGCCTTTCTCAAAAATAATGTTCCGATTTTTCATATTGAGGCTGGTACGGAGGAAATAATGCGTATCGAATTTATATTCCGAGCCGGCCTGGTAAAAGAATACCTTCCTCTTCTGGCAACCTCGACCAATATGATGCTTACTGAGGGCACAAAAGGCTACAGCTCAGAAGAACTAAACAGGATACTTGATTATTACGGTGTGTTCCTAAACCTTTATGCAGAAAAGGATTCTGCCGGAATTATCATATGTTTTCTGAATAAACACATTGAGAAAGTCCTGGAATTATCCAGAGAAATACTATTCCGGCCATCATTCCCGGATAAAGAACTCAGTATCCTGATGAAAAAACGGCTCAGATGGTATTTAAACAATCGTGAGAAAGTGCAGAACCTTGCAATGGACCAGTTTTTTGAATCAGTTTTCGGAAGTCATCATCCTTATGGAAGACAGGTACGTGAGCCTGATTTTGAAGGCATTACATCTGCAGTACTGACTGATTATCACTCGAAATACTATAACCCTGAGAACATGGCTGTAATTGTATCTGGCAAGATACATGAAAAGACTAATGAACTTCTCGATTTATATTTTGGAGGCCTCCTTTCAAATAATATTTATATGGAAGATCCTGAAAATTACATTGAAGGAGATAAACGAAAAAAAGTTCATATTAAAAAACAAGGTGCAGTTCAGTCTGCACTCAGGATTGGGTCTTCAACTATTAATAAACGTCACCTTGATTACCCGGGTTTAAAATTCCTGGATTCCCTTCTGGGTGGTTATTTTGGTTCACGGTTAATGAAAAATATCAGAGAGGATAAAGGTTATACCTACGGGATTCATTCAGCTGTTTCTTCACTCGATCTCACCGGATTTAAAGTAATATCAACTGAAGTTAGTAAGAGAAATACAAAAAAAGCCATAGATGAAATTTATAAAGAGATAAAACTGCTTCAGACTAAACCGGTTGAAAGAGATGAAATGGCAGTAGTAAGAAATTATATGTCAGGAGAAATGGTAAGGATGTTTGACGGGCCTTTTGCTCTGGCCGACAGTTTTAAAGCAGCCTGGGAATTTGGTCTTGATAACACCTATTATCACCGGCTTGCTGAAAAGATAAAAACAATAAAACCTGACGAAATAATGTGGCTCGCCAAAACGTATTACAATATTGATGAACTTTATGAAATTATTGCAGGATGAAATGAGCAGAATGTTCTGGTTTATTATCCCACTTTTTCTGTTTGTGGTTTCAGTGCCGGCATTCAGCCAGGCAGATGAAGAACCACCGGTAACACCTTTGTTTAACATGGTGACTGTTAATCAGTTAACAGGAAACACAGAGTTATCATGGTCGTTAAGTCCCTCCCCTGACGTAGCAGGTTATGTCGTTTATTTATATCAGAATGGAGAAGGTTATGCCATTGATACAATTTATAATCCCGCAGCAACAAGTTTTACCCTTTACCGACCTGGTTCTTCTTATTTCAGTGAATCGTTTGTCATTGCTGCAATCGACAATTCCGGAAACATAAGTCCGCTTTCGAATGAACTTCATACTATTTTTACAGAGACACAGATTGATACCTGTAATAAAAAGTTAATTGTAAAATGGAATAAGTATGCATCTTTACCTGTAAAGGTTACAGGATATGCAGTATTTGGATCTGTTAACGGTAGTAATTTCACCATGACAGGTCAGGTATCAGAAGACAAATCCAATTTTGTTATAGATGATTTTATAATTGATACTGAATATTGCTTTATTGTAAAGGCTATTCTTGAAAACGGACAGGTTTCCGTTTCAAACAAGTCCTGTCTTATTGCAAAGATGCAAAGACCTCCTATATGGATAAACGCTGATTATGCCACAATAACGCCTCCCGATGCAATTTCTCTCTCCTTTACGATTGATCCCTCATCTGAAATCAATCTTTTCAAACTTGAAAGGCGAAGTGGAGCGTCTGGTGTCTTTCAACAAATTGCTCAACTTTTAACTTACGTTGAATCAGTAACATATACTGATAAAGAGGCTGATTTAAATATTGTTAATAATTACAGGCTGTCTGCAATAAATAATTGCAACGTTCCAGTAGTCTCTTCAAACCTTTGCTCTAATATGGTATTGACAGCTCAAGGCACCGGTAATGACATCAGATTAATCTGGAATCAATACAGAAACTGGAATGGATCAGTCGCATCATACAGGCTATTCATTGATACAGGTAATGGATTTAACGAGAAGGCTGTAATCCAGCCATCAGATACGGTATTTATTGTCAGTATTCCTGAAGTAATGTATGATTTAACAAGCGGTAAAGTCTGCTTTTATATTTCTGCATCAGAAGCATCTAATCCTTTTGGAATAACTGGTGAAAGCCGTTCAAATGAAACATGTTTTGTTATTGAGGAGAAAATTACGGTTCCAAATGTTTTCACACCTGATGGCGATCTCATAAATGATTTGTTCAGACCGGTACTGACTTTCACACCCTCAGAATATTACCTGGTAATCACCGACAGACAGGGCCGGATCCTTTTCGAGACAAGAGATTTTACCGAATCCTGGGATGGACTGCAAAATGGGAATCCTTACCCGCAGGGAGTATGCTTATGGTTTTTGAAAGTCAGAACTCCCTTAGGAAGAAGCATTTCCAAAACAGGAACCCTGACCATTTACAAAAGCCGGTAATAGATTACCACCCGTCTTCAAAAGGAATTACCTCATTCTGCCACCAGGATTTTATTCGCCTCACCACCTTCCGTCCCCCGCTCCCGGGAGAGCGAAGGAGACCATATTACTGATTGATTTATCTATCTTTTCTTATTAGATTTATTTTCTAATAACTATTTTCTGTTTTAAAGTCCCTCCCTCCTGGGGGAGGGATTTAGGGAGAGGTGGGCAAATGGATTATTAATAATTTTTAACTAATCAACCTGAACAGCATTATCTGTTTTAATTTACAACTTTAACGGGGAAAAGCTATATTTGTAACTGGCAGAAAAAGGTGCCGGAAAGTTTTTTTATGGCGAACAAGGATATTTTTGATGAAGAAGATAAAAAACATATTCAATCTGAATATGATTCACTTGTAAACAATCTTCTCAGGTGTAATAAGCCAGGGGACAGGGAGCTGATAGATAAAGCATTTAAAATCGCAAATGAGGCTCACTGGAATATGCGGAGGAAATCAGGTGACCCGTATATTCTTCACCCTATTTCCGTTGCAACAATAGTTAATCAGGAAATTGGCCTGGGTGCAAAGTCCATTGCTGCTGCTCTCCTGCATGATGTAGTTGAGGACACTGAGTATTCTCTTGAAGATGTTGAAAAGGATTTTGGACCTAAAATAGCCTCCCTGATTGACGGTCTGACAAAGATATCAGGCACTTACAATAAAGAAAACTCCTCTTCACTGCAGGCTGAAAACTTCAGGAAAATGTTGATGACTCTTTCCGACGACCTGAGGGTGATCCTGATAAAAATTGCAGACCGTCTGCATAACATGAGGACACTCGATTCAATGCCTGAAAATAAGAAAATGAAGATTGCAGGCGAAACAATCTTCCTGTACGCTCCGCTGGCTAACAGGCTTGGACTGTATGCGATAAAAAGTGAACTGGAAGATCTTAGTTTCAGGTTCCGCCAACCGATGATATATGAAGAGATTGCCTCAAAACTTAAACATGGTGAAAAGAAATATTTTGCACTTATAAATAAGTTCAGCCTTCCGATAATTGATAAACTTACTGAGTCAGGACTTAAGTTTGACATCAGTGGCCGGCCAAAATCAATCTTTTCCATATGGAAAAAGATGCAATCGAAGAATGTTCCTTTTGAAGAGATTTATGATGTTCTTGCCATAAGAATCGTGTTCGAACTTGTTCCCGGGGCTCCTGAAAAAACCACATGCTGGAATATTTATTCAATTATCACTGATTCATATCTGCCAAAACCCGACAGGCTTCGTGACTGGGTAAGCAGACCAAAACCAAACGGTTATGAGGCTTTGCATCTTACTGTAATGGGCCCTGAAGGTAAATGGATTGAGGTACAGATAAGAAGTAATAGGATGGATGAAATAGCCGAAAGAGGTTATGCTGCTCACTATAAATACAAAGGGGACACTTCGCCCGAAACTGAGCTCGATAAATGGATAAAACAGATCCGTATGATGCTCGAGAATCCCCTTGAGGATCCGATTGAATTTCTCGATGAATTCAAGATGAATCTGTTTTCATCAGAAATAATGGTATTCACACCGAAGGGGACTCTTGTCAGCTTACCTAAAGGAGCATCTGCTCTTGATTTTGCATATGAGATACATACTGAAATAGGAAATAAAGCTATCGGGGCGAAAATAAACTATAAGCTAAACCCTATAAACGCCATTCTGATGAGCGGGGATCAGGTGGAAATTATTACCTCTGATATTGCAAAACCCGAAAAAGAATGGTTATCGTTTGTCCGTACTTCCAAAGCCAAGGAGGCTATTAAGAATCAGTTAAAAACAGAATCAACGAACAGGATACAGAAAGGGATGGAAATACTTGAGGCAAAGCTTGGTGAACTGGGAGTGACACCTAATTCCGAAATCCTGAAAAAACTTTTGTCCTCTTATGATGTTTTAAATAAGGATGAATTGTATTCGGGAATTGAACTTGGCACAATAAAACTTGATAGTCTTAAGAAAATTATCAGGAAGAGTCCATCTAAAAATGTCATTAAATATTGGGAACTTAAACTCCTGGGACCAAAAAAAGAAAAAAAAGAGGAAGAGATACCAGTACAAAAAATCGATGGCAGTGTCCCATTCCTTCTCAGGGAAAATGTTGAGAATGCGGAACAGTCTTACGAAATAGCAAAATGCTGCAATCCTATACCGGGCGACGAAGTTACAGGCTACCGTTCACCTGAGGGGTCGATAATTATTCATAAGCCAAAATGTCCGGTTGCGATCAGGATAATGTCAAATGAAGGGAACCGGATAATCGCAGTCAGATGGGCTATTCATAAATTGGTTTCATTCATCGCACGGATAAGTATGACTGGAGTTGACAGGATAGGTCTCGTAAACGACATTACAAACATCATCTCGTCTGAACTTAAAGTCAATATGACCAAAATTAATATCAATGTCCACGATGGTATATTTGAAGGAACAATAGACCTCTATGTTCATCATACACAAGACCTTAACAACCTTATATTAAAAATATCGAATATTAAGGGTATTGATAACATAAAACGGGTTGAAGATTTTTCAGAATAATGATACTGTTTTCATCCGACTGTAATTTCTGAGAAAAATTGCATATTTTTGTCATTATTTTAAATTAGACCAGATATGATTAGTGATGATACCAAAACAACAGTAAAGCAGATCTTCACTGAATATCTTGAAAAAAAGGGGCATAGGAAGACACCTGAGAGATTTGCCATTCTTGATGAGATTTATTCCCGTAGCAGCCACTTTGATATTGAGACACTTTACATATTCATGAAGAATAAGAATTACAGGGTAAGCAGGGCTACACTCTATAATACGATTGAATTACTTCTCGACTGCAACCTGGTTATAAAGCATCAGTTTGGTAAAAACATTGCACAGTTCGAAAGAGCTTACCAGTGCAGCCAGCACGATCATTTAATTGACATTGGAACAGGGCAGGTTGTTGAGTTCTGCGATCCAAGAATCCAGGAGATTATACGAACTGCCAGTGAACTGTATCATTTCAATCCCGTGTATCATTCGCTTTACATTTACGGAAATTTAAAAAATCAGGATAAGAAATAATCCATACAAAAGGGGCTATGCAAAGCCCCTCAAATATTTAAAAACCCTGTGTTTTCAAAAAGCGAAACCAATGGCAAAACCCACTCTTGTTTTAAAGCCTTCTATTTTGGTTATATCAGCTGGTTCAGTACCGGAAGTTATATCTACACTAGCTTTTGTGTAATGTCCTCCAAAAAAAAGATCCATCATAAATCCTTTCTGAAAAATCCACTGTCTGCCAAAAGCAATTCCGCCCCCAAACGATGTTAATGAACCCTTCGAAGAGTTATCCTTAACCTCATATCCAAATTTATTATATCGCAAGTAGGGTGACACGTAGAATCCGTCTATAGCATTCTTCCTAACATAAAGCTTAAATTCAGGGGTAAGAATTAATCCATTGAATTTCGTATCTCCAATCTTGTAATTCAAATAACCTACACCAAATTGAGCTGATGTCAAATCGGTTAATTTACGCTCATAAAAAACAGAGCCTGAGCCCAGAATTAAACTTAATGTGTTTACCTTAAGTACATTCTTTTCAACAGCAACATCAGGTTTATCCTGAGCAAAAACCGGAGTTGCAATCATTAATAATGCAAGACCGATTATCATTAAATACAACGCCTTTTTCATAATAAATAAATGGTTATCAATTAGTTTTAATTTAATTAATTTATAAAGTTAATCAAAAAGATTAGTCGGAGTTAGTTTAATTTCCACATTCCCCTGCCATTTATCAACAATATATTATTAACGTGATTTGTGCACAAAATATTTTGTAACTTGGAATCTATTTTCATAAACTCCTATATTAAGTTAATATGAACATTGACATACTGTTAGGTCTGCAGTGGGGTGATGAGGGAAAAGGAAAAATTGTTGATGCATTAAGTCCGTTCTATGATGTTATTGCCCGGTTCCAGGGAGGACCAAACGCCGGACATTCTCTCGAGTTTAATAAAGTTAAACATGTGTTGCATCTGATCCCATCCGGTATTTTTCATCCTTCGAAGCTTAATATTATCGGAAACGGAGTAGTACTTGATCCGGCAGTTTTTAAGAAAGAAATTGAAAACCTGGGACCACCGGTCAGTGAACTTTCAAAAAGAATTCTCATTTCAACCAGAGCGAATCTTATTCTTCCGACTCACAGGATTCTGGATGCAGCATATGAATTCCAAAAAGGGTGCAGTAAAATCGGATCCACTCTAAAAGGAATCGGCCCTGCATATACAGATAAAGCCGGTCGTAATGGCCTGAGAGCAGGGGAAATACTCCGGGTTGATTTCAGAGAGTTATATGATGGTCATATTAAAAACCATCTGACAATTCTGAGAAACTACGATTTTAAATTTGATCTTAAAGAGTACGAAGCCGACTGGTTTGAAGGGATAGAAATTCTGAAAAAGTTCCGGATAGTTAATACCGAATACCTTATAAACGAGCTGACATCAAAAGGGAAAAAGGTGCTTGCAGAAGGTGCTCAGGGCACAATGCTTGATGTTGATTTTGGTTCATACCCTTTTGTAACATCTTCGAATACAATAAGTGCCGGCGCATGCACCGGTTTGGGTGTATCACCAAAAAAAATCGGAGAAGTTTTCGGCATTTTCAAAGCCTACTGCACAAGAGTTGGCAGCGGACCATTTCCGACTGAACTCAGCAATGAGACAGGCGAGATAATCAGAAAAACAGGTTGCGAATACGGAGCCACAACAGGACGTCCACGGAGATGCGGATGGCTTGATCTGCCTGCTTTGAAATATGCAATAATGATCAATGGTGTTACAAAACTTTTTATGACTAAAGCCGATGTCCTGTCAGGATTTAAGACTATTAAAGTTTGTACATCTTATATGGTTGATGGGAAAGGGTGTAATGAGATACCTTTTAATAACAGTGCAGGAATTGAACCTGTTTATACTGATCTGCCAGGATGGAATGAAAACATCTCCGGAGTAAAAAAATTCAAAGATCTGCCCGAAACACTAAAGTATTATATTGAGTTCATTGAAAAACAAACAGGTATACCTGTTACCATGGTTTCAGTTGGTCCTGACAGGAACCAAACGATTTTCAGAGATGTATAAATAGTTACTTCTTAATATACATCCAGGTATCTATATCAACCGTGTCCTGGAATTGTTTAAGCCGTGTAAATGCTTTGCTGAATCGTTCATGTGACTCAGCAGCAACAAGTTCAAACCTGCTGCCATCCATTCTGATAATCTTTGTATCATACCCCTGTTTACGATATTCTTCTGCCCATGCCCTGGCATATTCCGGTGTAATAAAGCTACCAACAATAATATTATATTTATATCTCGCCTCAAATGATAATTTCTCTTCTTCAGTCATTCTTATAGAATCAAGGCGCGCTTCCTCAATTGCTTTCAGGCGATTCTGAATTATTTTCAAAGAGTCAGCTACACGAATACTGTCCTGCTGCGCCCGCAACATTGCCAGGGTTTTGGCTCTTTTCCCGAACAAACCTCTTTCTCTTATATTCTTACATGAAGGAAGAACAATTAAGAGTGCTATTAAAAAAATGGTTGTTAAATGTCTCATAATAAATTATTTAAAATTTTGGAACAGCTTAAAAATAAATTTTGAAGGACAATAATCAAAGATACAAAATATTGAAAACCAAATCAAATGATATTAAAACAAGCTGTTGCGACTTGATTTCAACAGATTTTGTATATTAGACCTTTAAATTATTAACCATAAACAAATATACACCTGATGAAATCATTGATACAGTTTTTTGAAGAAAGTGTAGAAAAGTTCAGTAACAATGTATATCTGTGGGAAAAGCCCAATGATAAATATGAAGGTACAACCTATAGCGAGACGAAAAAACAGGTTTACGAATTTGCTGCAGGTCTTGTAAAACTGGGGATAAAGAAGGGTGACAGGTTGAGCCTTATTTCAGAAGGCCGTAACAGCTGGGTTATCGGCGAACTGGGAATTCTGTACGCAGGTGCCATAAATGTACCTCTGTCGGTAAAACTCACCCCGGAGGAGATAAAATTCCGGATAAATCATTCCGAATCAAAAATGATCCTGACATCCTCAATTCAGGCCCAAAAACTGAAACAAGCTATCGGTGAGTGCAAAACAATCGAAAAGGTTATTCATTTCGATACACAGGAAGAATATACAGGAAATGAGGTTCATTTTAATGAAGTAAGAAAAATTGGAAGGGAATGGCTTGAATCGAAAGATGCAAAGGTTAAATTCGAGAAGATCTACAGGAGTATTAAACCTGCTGATTTTGCAAATATCTGCTATACTTCGGGGACGACTGCTGATCCTAAAGGAATTATATTGACTCACGGTAACTATGTAACTAATGTATATCAGGCATACAGTCTTATAGATATTCCGTCATTCTATAAAACCCTGCTTATTCTGCCCTGGGACCACTCCTTTGGACATACTTGCGGAATTTATGCTTTTATGGGAAAAGGGGCAAGTATAGCTTCGGTTAAGACCGGAAAAACTCCTATGGAAACTCTCCGAAATCTTCCTTCATGCTTAAAAGAGATCAAGCCGAATCTTCTAATGAGCGTTCCTGCAGTAGCCAAAAACTTCAGGAAGAATATTGAGAAAGGAATTAGGGAAAAAGGTAAAATGATAGAAATTCTTTTTAATCATGCAATTAAGATTTCGTACTCATATAATAAAGAGGGATGGAATAAAGGGAAAGGATTACAGGAAATTAAAAAGCCGTTGATTAATTTATATGATAAAATCCTGTTCACCAAGATACGGGAAAGTTTTGGAGGAGAACTTGATTACTTTATAGGTGGCGGTGCCCTGCTTGATATTGAACTTCAGAGGTTCTTTTATGCATTGGGAATCCCAATGTATCAGGGTTATGGATTAAGTGAAGCCTCACCCGTGATCTCTACCAACTCCTCAAGCAGACACAAGCTTGGTTCATCAGGTGTACTTGTAAATAATATGGACCTTAAAATCTGTGATGATGAAGGAAAAGAGTTACCTGTAGGCCAGAAAGGTGAAATAGTTATAAGAGGTGGTAATGTGATGTACGGATACTGGAAAAATGAATCTGCAACCAGGGAAACAATAAAAGACGGATGGCTCTACACAGGTGATATGGGATACATGTCAGATGATGGATTCCTTTATGTCATGGGTCGGTTCAAAAGCCTGCTGATTGCTGATGATGGAGAAAAATTCAGTCCCGAAGGTATCGAAGAAACTATTTCAGAACAGTCAAAGTATATCGACCAGTGCATGCTATATAATAACCAGAAACCCTATAGTGTCGCTCTAATTGTTCCTAACCAGCATACCCTGAAAATTTATCTTGAAGAAAGGGATTTCACAGCCGATTCAGATGAAGGCAAAAGGGCAGTAATGACACTTATCGAAAACGAGGTGAATGAGTACCGTTCAAATGGGAAATATGGAAACATGTTCCCTCAGCGATGGCTGCCGGTGGCAATTGGTATACTGGAAGAGGGCTTTACCGAGGAAAATGGCCTCATGAACTCAATCATGAAAATTGTGAGAGGAAAAATAATGGATAAATATCAGGACCTTATCGATTATCTCTATACTCCTGATGCCAAGATTGTTACAAATGAAAGAAATACCGAGGAAGTTGAAAAAATGAAACTCGGTTGAATTATCATAAATATTTATTATCATTCACTATGAAACCTTTTAAACTGATAACTATTCTATTTCTATATGTATTAAGTGTATCATGTACACTTAAGCAGGAAATTAACTGGAAAATTGCTGATAACCCTATTCTTACAGAATGGGCTTCACAGGTTAATCCTTTAAATCCATGGCCTGAATATCCAAGACCTGACCTGGTACGAAAGCAGTGGATAAACCTGAATGGATTGTGGCAATATTCAATAACGCCCTTAGATACAAAACCTGAAAAATGGGATGGTGAAATACTGGTTCCATACCCGGTAGAATCAGCCATCTCAGGTGTTAAAAAAAGGGTATCTGAAAAAGAAAATCTATGGTATAGGAGAACTTTTAAAATACCATCACCCTGGAGCAAAAAACATATTCTCCTGAACTTTGAAGCATGTGATTGGGAGACAACAGTATGGATCGACGGAAAGGAAGCCGGAAAGCACCGGGGTGGATATGATCCTTTCGTATTCGATATTACCGGGATACTTGGGAATCAAAATGTCCACGAATTATTGGTCCGTGTTTGGGATCCGACTGACAAGGGACCCCAGCCACGAGGGAAACAGGTCTCAAATCCCGGTAGTATCTGGTACACCCCAACGACAGGTATCTGGCAAACTGTATGGATCGAGCCGGTAAATGATTCCTATATATCATCATTCCGCACCGTAACCGATGCTGATGATGGGATCATTACATTCAAAGCAAATGTAATTAATGCCGGAAACAGCGAGCTGACCTTCACAGTTAAAAGGGAAGGTAAAGAGATGGCAACTGCCACTGGAAAAGCTGATCAGGTGATCACTTTAAAGATTAATGACCCTGTTCTCTGGTCACCAGAAGATCCTTTTCTATATGATGTGACAGTTGAATTGAAAAATGGGAAAAAGGTTACCGACCAGATAACCTCATATACAGGCATCAGAAAGATCGCTTTGGGTAAGAAGGAAGATGGATTCACAAGAATACTTTTCAACAATTCATTCGCATGGCAGAACGGTCCACTTGACCAGGGGTTCTGGCCTGACGGAATATACACTCCTCCTGCTGACAATGCAATGATTTATGACCTTGAAATGACGAAAAAGATGGGATTCAATATGCTTCGTAAGCATGTTAAGGTCGAAAACAGGAGGTTTTATTACTGGTGCGATGTACTCGGACTAATGGTATGGCAGGATATGCCAAGCGGAGACAAATATATTAGCGGCTCTATGCCTGATATTTCCAAATCAAAAGAAGCGACAGATCAGTTCGAATTTGAGTTGAAACAGCTTATTGAGACAAAGTACAATCATCCCTCAATTATTATGTGGGTTCCCTTTAATGAAGGATGGGGGCAATTTGATACTGAAAGAATTACAAGTTTAATAGCAGAATTTGATCCCACAAGACTTGTTAACAGTGCATCAGGTTGGACCGATCGTGGGAAAGGCAGTGTCAATGATATTCATCATTATCCCGATCCTGTTGTGCCTCATGCAGAAGAGCAAAGGGCAATAGTCCTTGGGGAATTTGGTGGCCTTGGACTTCCTGTGCAGGGACATACATGGGAGCAAAGGAACTGGGGATACAGAAATATGGAAGATACTCTTCAGCTGCTGGCAAGGTATGAGACATATTATGACCAGGTTCACAGATTTGTGAAAGAAAATGGTCTTAGTGCAACCATCTATACACAAACAACTGATGTTGAGACTGAAACGAACGGACTCATGACATACGACAGGAAAATTAATAAGATGGGATCTGAAAATGTGTTCAGGGCAAATTCAAATATGATACCTCCATCGCTTGTATCTCCGCTAATGATTTTTACTGATAGTTTTGTTGCAGAACTCCATAATGCAAGACAGGGAGGAAAGATATTCTATACTACCGATGGCAGTGAACCTGATGAAAATTCAAAAATGTATTCTGAACCGATAACATTAACACAGTCTGGTGTTATTAAAACCTTCACTTTATGGGATGATGGAAAAAGCAGGACTATTTCATATAACATCGAGAAGAAAAAGTTAATGCCATCCGCCGGAAATGTCAAGTTAAAACCAGGACTTAAAGTAACTATTTTTGATGGAAAATACTCTAAATTACCTGATTTTGAAACACTTAAGCCTGAAAGAACAAAAACTGTTCCAAATGTGGTTCATACAGCTTCTGGAAAAAATTCATTTTTCGGACTTGTATTCGATGGCTTTATTTCCGTACCTGCTGATGGGGTTTATGGTTTGTTTGTCAAATCAGACGACGGCAGCAAATTAAAAATAGACGATTCTGAACCTGTTGTTAACGATGGGATTCATGGAATGAGTGAGGAAGGCAGATATTATCCACTAGCCAAAGGATTTCACAAATTAAGGATCGAATATTTCCAGGGTGAAGGTGGTGTCGGCCTTGAATTTAATGTTGAAGTTCCTGGTCAGGCAAAAATGATCGTACCTGCAAACTGGTTATTTAATTAATCCACATCCGTTGTACTAAATCAGGATGTGTGTTCATCTGGGGAATCTGGGGGAAATTTTTTTTCTTTCCCCGCAGATCTCGCTGATTTACGCAGAAAGAAACCTATACGAGAAGTCTGTTTTTAAAGGGTAGGAAAGCCATGAAGTCGGCATGATGAACAATATAGGCTTCAGTAGTACGCTTCACCAGGTCACCTTCAAGAGCATGGGCAGCAATAATATGGCATACTTCAGGAGGCACTTCGCATTCTTCAGCCAGCGATACTCCTGAAAACGGATGTCTGAGGTACTTTCCATATTTCCCCTGAACAGAATTTCCGTTTGCATCAAGCTCATATTCAAGTAATTTTCCTACATCAGCCAGTATAGCACCTGCAATCAGTACATCCATATTAACTGGCAGATCCTTTCCGAAGAATTCATTCATTTTTTCCCCGCTTGCTTTTGCGATGTGAACAACACACCTTTTATGTGCCATAAAACTGACCTTAAGATCGGGTCCGCAAAGCAGGGTGAAAGGGATATTGTCAAGGTCTTTTTCTTTCAGAACACTCCTTTCAAGTGCAATTTCCCATGTCTTTGCAGTTTTTTCTCTGAGTGATTCGTCTTTGATCCACTCCAGCTCAGGCCATAATTTTATTACAGTTTCAGTCATTTTCAGAAGATTTGAATTACTTTAATGTGGCTATTATTGCATCGGTCATCTGAACCGTTGAGGCAGCACCGTTCTGAACAACTTCAGGCCGGCCTGTCATTTTCATCATATCATAGGTTCTTACTTTACCCTCTTCTATTACCTCAGCAATAGCTTTACGAATTTTTGTTGAGGTACTTTTTTCGTCGAGATAATCCAGCATCATACAGGCAGATTCTATCATTGCAATGGGGTTGACAATAGGAACTTCAAAATCAGCATATTTCGGAGCTGATCCATGTGTCGGTTCAAAAACAGCAATGCCGTCGGAAGAGAACTGTGCGCTGCATGCAAATCCAAGTCCACCAATCAGACCGGCAAAGGCATCGGAGGCAATATCACCGAACATATTTCCGGCAACTATTACACCATATTCTTCCGGGTTCTTGGTCAGCCACATCATCTGGGCATCGATATTTGTATTAAGGAGCTTAATCTCAGTAAATGAGGTTTTCCGGATATCTTTTGCCAGTTTCCACATCAGTCCTGAAGTCTCTCTGATGACATTTGGCTTTTCACAAACAGTAACTGATGTATAACCATATTTCCTGGCATGTTCGAAAGCCGCAATTAAAATCCTGGTGGTAGCTTTCTTTGTAAAGATCCTTGTAGAGATTGATAATTCCTCTGGTGGCACCTTGCCGAAATTCTCAGCAAACTTACGATGGGTCATCAGAGCCTGATAAACCTGTTCTGGAGGATTAGTCCATTCAACACCTGAATACAGACATTCGGTATTCTGACGAAAGATGACAACATCAACATGGGGTTCTTCAATTGTATTCCCTTTACCTCTTCTGATGAAGTTGAGAGGATTACCCTTATAAGACTTGCAGGGCCGGACACATATGTCAAGATCAAATTTCTGCCTTAGTCCAACTATCGGACTGGAATATGTAAATCCTTTCCCCTGAAGGGCAGGATCAAGCTCTGCTTTGGCTTCCTCATTTGGTTTGGATGTAATCGCACCGAAAAGGGCAATCTTATGCTTCTTAATAAGATCCAGTGTCCTCTCAGGTAAAGGATTGCCTTCTTTGCACCAGAATTCCCAGCCAATATCACCATGAACATAATCTGCTTCAAAACCAGCTGCATCAAGAACTCTTAAAGCTTGTTTCAGTACTATATTACCTATGCCATCTCCGGGTAATGTAACAATTGTCCGTTTAGCCATATAATTGTAATTGTATAAGTTAATAAAAGTTGTTATGTGTAAAATTAACAAAATTTGGCTCGATCTGAAATCCGGAATTTATTTTACCTATGCCGACAATAAGAATAAAAAAATCAGTAATATTGCGGCTTATTTAAAAGTTCATAAAAAAACATGGGTGTTTTATCTCAACTAAATCCAGCGCCTATCTGGATCTACTTTGAAGAGATATGTAATATCCCTCGTTTAAGCAAGAACGAAGGAGCAATCAGAAAATATCTTCAGGATTTTGCTGTTAAGCATAATCTTGAATCAAAAGAAGACAGCATAGGGAATATTTTAATTATCAAACCACCGACAGCCGGAATGGAGGACAGAAAGACTGTCGTTCTTCAGAGCCATATGGACATGGTTGGAGAAAAAAATGCAGATTATTCACATAACTGGTTAACTGATCCTATCATTCCTTTTATTGATAACGGATGGGTAGCTGCAAAAGGAACCACTCTTGGTGCGGATGATGGTATCGGGATAGCCTCCCAGTTGGCCCTACTGACAGACAGAAACCTTAAAGCAGGAAAAATAGAATGTCTTTTTACTATTGATGAGGAATCGGGAATGACTGGAGCCATTAATCTTAAACCTGATTTTTTTAAGGGCAGGACATTAATAAACCTTGATTCTGAAGATGAAGGAATCCTGTTTATCGGGTGTGCAGGCGGAATGGACACTATTGGCAAACTGGAATATAAGACTGTTCCTGTCACAAGAGATTCAACTGCATTTGAGATTTCAATAACAGGTCTGCATGGGGGCCATTCAGGTGATGAGATTCATAAAGGATACGGGAATTCTGTCAAGTTAATGAACAGGATCCTGTGGAATCTTTCAAATCAATTTGATATTTCTTTAAACAGGTTTGATGGCGGCAACCTTCGAAATGCAATACCTCGGGAAGCCTTTTCTACCATTGTTGCTGATAAATCCGGAATTGAACGTGTTAAAAACTGGGTTGAGAATTTTCAGACTGTTCTAAGTGATGAATTTGGTGAAATTGAAAAGGATCTGAAAATCGCAATTAAAGTAGTTGATACTCCCATATGTGTTATGGATAAAGAGTCTCAGACAAACCTTCTCAATTCATTGACCTGTTGTCCGCATGGGGTCATTGCATGGTCGAGGGAGATGGATGATCTGGTCGAAACATCGACAAACCTTGCTTCAGTTAAGTTTGATGGGGATAACACTATTAAAATAGTTACCACGCAGAGAAGTTCAGTTGAATCATCCAAACATGATGTTGCGGGTATGGTGCAATCATGCCTGAGCCTTGCCGGAGCTGAAGTAATTCATTCTGATGGTTATCCCGGATGGAAACCCAACATGAAATCTGAGATCCTTAAAATAACCCGTAAATCATATCTTAATCTCTTTGGAAATGAGCCTTCAGTTAGGGCAATTCATGCCGGCCTGGAATGTGGTCTGATATATGAAAAATTCAAAGGTATAGATATGATATCTTTCGGACCAACCATAAGAGGAGCTCATACACCTGAGGAGAAGATAGATATAAGAACTGTACAAATGTTCTGGGACTTGCTTCTGGATGTACTCTATGATATACCATTAACTGATAAGTAGATATTGAGCCATAAGAATAGAAGAAGAAATAATTAATCGTAAATTAAAAACTCATCCTTTCCGGCTCCGCAAACCGGACAAATATAGTCTGCTGGAAGATCAATGAAAGAGACTCCAGGCTCAATACCTGATTCCTGATCTCCTTCAGCAGGATCATAGATAAATCCACAGATGACACATTTATACCTTTCCATTATACATTATTTATATTTTATTTTTCTGACTACATCAATAACTGTTCCATCTACCCATTTTATTGCAGCCACAATATCATCCTCAAACTCAGGCCTCCGGGGTTTACCGCAAATCTTTTCAGCTTCTGCTTTAAGATCTTCAATGGTTTTCAAAGGAAGGCCGCTGTTCTGAACATTATTGATCAGATCTTTTCTCAAAGGGTTTATTGCAATACCTCTTTCGGTAATAATAACATCTATTAGTTCTCCCGGTCCACAAAGTGTAGTCACTTCATCAACAATTACAGGTATCCTGTCACGGAAAAGAGGTAAAGGTAAAATAACATTTCGTGCATGTAAACAATTCTGCCACCCCCCTATTCCATGAAGAAGGCAACCATCGGAATGAGTAACCACATTCCCGTTGAAATTAAGGTCAACTTCTGTAGCCCCCAGAATCATAATATCCATCAAACTTGTAAGGTTTCCCTTTGAGTGATAATTATAAGCGTTAAAGACCGGATAGGGAATATGATTGGCATTTTCCCCTATTGAAATAACGGAATCCAGATCAAATGCCTGTGCATCAAGGATATATCCCATTTGCCCCTGTTCAAGCATTTCAACCATATACTTTGTGCTGCCACCAAATCCGAATTTCGATTTCCAGCCTTTCTTCTTAAATATTTCATGCAGGAATACAGCAATTGCCAGAGATGTGCCTCCTGCTCCTGCCTGCATTGTAACTCCATCCTTAAGAATACCTGACTTTTCAAGGAAAGCTGCTGTTAATTCTGCAATCAAAAGCCTGTCAGGACTTTTAGTGATCTGGGTAGTGCCGGAGACAATCTTTTCAGGGATCCCTATTTTATCAACAACCACAACATAATCAACATAATTTCCTTCAATTTCCATCGGGAAACATGGTAGATCAATAAGATTATCAGTTACAACAATCACCTTATCAGCGTACATATAATCGGCTTTAGCATACCCAAGTACTCCGCAGGCGGATGTTCCTCCGGTACCTTTTGCATTGCCATATGAATCGGCGGTCGGAGCCACAAGAACTGCAATATCAATTTTGACTTCGCCATCCTGGATGGCCTGGACACGGCCTCCATGAGAGCGGAGAACAGCTGTGCCTTTCATTTTGCCCTCCGAAACATACCTGCCCAGAGGACCATTCATACTACCTTCAATCCTGTTGATTGTGCCATCATCCAGATACTTGATTACGGGATAGTTACATGGGAAAGATGCTGAAGGGAACCAGACAAGATCCTTCACTCCAATGGCTGATGCAAGATCAAATACTTTGTTACTTATGAGGTCTCCATCGCGTAAATGATGGTGCGTCGAAATAGTCATCCCATCACGAATATCGCAATTACGAAGTGCTTCCTCAAGAGAGGGAACAACTTTATTTCCATCGTCAGGAAAATCTGAGCATGTAGGTATTGGGGGTCCGTATTTTCTACCTTCCGGACGATGTTTTCCTACTCCCTTAAAAGGGGTGACGGGCTTACCGTTTATCTCCAGCGGAACTGCCCTGCCGGCTGCATTTATAACAGTAGGGATAGCCATTTTTCAGTTAGATTTGTTATTATTTCTCCTCAATAGGAATCTCATCCATCCAGTTTCGGGATAGTAATCCGAGTTTTATTGCAAGGGTGATAGTTTTCTGAGCCCTTGTGACAACAGGCTGATCAATCATCTTTGATCCGAGAGCAACAACCCCAAGCCCTTTTCGTCTGGCATCCTCGAAAGCTATCACGATCTTTCCTGACTTTTCTATTTCTTCGTTTCCAGGAGCAAATCCCCGTTGTATTACAGGTATCTGCCTGGGGTGAATACATCCCATTCCTTCAAATCCCAAAGCTTTAGATGTCAAAACGTTCTGATACAAAGTTTCCATATCGCCAACATCTGAAAAAACAGAGTCTATTGGTTGTATACCTGCAGCTTTTGCAGCAACCACAAGTCTGGTCCTTGCATATAACGATTCCTTGCCTTCTGAAGTCCTTGGTACACCCAGGTCAGCAGTGAAATCTTCAAGTCCAATAGCCAATGCAACTACATTTTCTGACGACTTTGCGATTTCAAAGGATTTTTCAACTCCAATAGCGCTTTCAATAATAGGCATCAGGAAAACCGGGTTGGTCAATCCAAATTTCCTTTTAATATCTAAGATCTTCTTTTCAACATTTTGAACAGACTCAGAACTCTCACATTTTGGAATCAGAATGAGATTAACATTGTGAGGTATAACAAATTCGAGATCTGCCAAGCCTCTCTCACCCTGGTTTATTCTGACCATTCGTTCAGCACCACAAAAATTGACCTGCCTCAAGGCATTTCTTACAAGGATTCTTGCTTCATCTTTCTTTTCAGGTGCAACGGAGTCTTCAAGGTCAAGGATAATCCCGTCAGCTGAATGCAGACCGGCATTGATCATCATACCTGGTGTATTTCCGGGCAAGTAAAGACGCGAAAATCTGAATCTGTCTGCCGCTGTTGAATAAATATTATCTTCAATCAGTTCGGGAAGGTATTCAAGATCAGTTTTAACGAGTTGTTTTATTGCTGTTTCCAGGCGTGCAGCAATTACAAACGGAAGAGCTCCTGAATCATTAATTCTTAGAACTGCATTTTTAATCCCAAAGAACTCCAGAATTTCAAGACATTGGTTAATAATAGATTCTCCGTACAAGGATTTTACCTTCGACTTCAGATCAGTAATTATCCCACTTTCACTCTTTAGCTCCAGTGTTATTTCGCAATCGGACCTTACCTTTGGACCGGTATTTCCTGATGTTGCTATTGTCTTATTCATAATACCGACAGGTTGGTTATTTATACAAACCTACTAATTTTTTTTATGCAGTCGGGGTGGTGGGGAAAAACAGGTATTATCTCTTTTTATCTTCACATATTTCAATCAGAACACCTGAGGTTGATTTTGGATGCAGAAAAGCAATATCAAGTCCCTCCGCCCCTTTTCTCGGAGCAGTATCAACCAGTTTGACTCCCTCTTTTTCGGCTTGGTCCAATTGCTCTTCAATGTTTCTTACTGCAAAAGCTATATGATGAATTCCTTCTCCTTTTTTCTGAATAAATTTTGCGATAGGCCCTTCCGGGTCAGTTGTTTCAAGCAATTCAATTTTTGTTTGTCCAACCATAAAGAAGGCTGTTCTTACTTTTTGATCAGCCACCTCCTCAATATTATAGCATTTCAGGTTAAAGACTTTTTCATAAAAACTTATCGCTTTTTTCAGATCTGTAACTGCAATTCCAATATGCTCAATATGTGATGGTTCCATTTTGAAATAAATTTAGATTTTAAGTAACAAAATGACAAAATTAGCTTATTATGGAAACTCATAACAGATAAAAATCATGTTTCTAGGATTTTTTGAATATTCCTCTGGTTTATGCAGCCAGCTAGAAAGGAAACTCCACAGGCTTATTTATCTCCGACTTCTCATTTTCAGGCTTTTTAGCTGCCAAATGAACAGGATTTCCATCTACAAATATTGATTTATAAGGAGTTACCGGACAGGCAAATTCGCAGTGCCCGCAACCAATACAAATTTCCTGCTTAGTCTCAGGGATAACCAGGTTCCCTTCGTAGGGGATCATATAAACAGCTTTTGTCGGACAAGCTTCTGAACATGCACCGCAGGCTGTTTTTTCAGTTTTTACAATACAATTATCCTTAATGAAGTTAACCTTTCCTAACTGGGTAAGCTTTTTAGCCTCCAAAACAAGGGGTTTTAAAGCATAGGTTGGGCATATTTCCGTACAAACCGTACAATTAAAGGTACAAAAACTCTTGTGATAATCCATAACTGGCTGCATCATCCCCGTAATACCATATTGTTTAATGGCCGGTTGCAGGACTTTGTTGGGACATGCCGTGATGCATAATGAACATGCAGTACAATGCTTGTTGAAATCCTCAATTGTACCTGCACCCGGAGGACACACAGGCGAGGTTTTATTTTCTTTGACGGTCGATGCTTTTTTAGGCACAGGGACACTCTTTTCCTGTCCTTTTAAAACATTGGATAATCCAAACAGCAACAGTAAAGATCCGGCAACGAATTTGCGCTTGCTTTCATCTGTTTCCTGTTCTTCCTTTTTAAGGCTTACAACACTGTATGAAAGGGCCTTATCCGGGCATGTATGAATACAGTTAAAACAATCGACGCATCTGGAAATATCGATATTGTGATTCAGAAAATCAATACAGGAAGATTTGCAGACGATTGCACATCTACCGCACCTGGTGCATTTAGATTCATTAAATTTAATCCGGAAAATTGATACTTTGGAAAGAAGTCCCAGCAAAGTACCAAGAGGACAGACCATATTGCAATAAAGACGTCCTTTTGTAAATGAAAGTGCACCAACAAGAATGAAGAAAGCTGCAGGGATAGAATATGCAAGCAATTGATATCCAGTAACAGGAATATTACTGAGAGTATAGAGATCGAACTTACCCAATATTCCTGCAAGAAAATTATTAATTAATAAAACCAGAGGTTTTATAAAATAGGTTATAAACCTTCCGAATATACTATAGGGATCAAGAAGGGTAACCATATAGATACCCAATATCATAGTGACTATTAAAGTAATAGCTAAAAGTGAATACCTTATAATAGTGAATGGCTTTTTAAAACCAAACCTTCTGAACTTCTTCTTAAAACGCCCTCCTATTCTGCTGAAAAGATCCTGTCCGATACCAAGTGGACATAAAAATGAGCAATAAATACGGCCGGAAAGCAGAGTGAGCAATAAAACAATAATAAACCCCCCTGCAGCAAGAGTCCTAAGATCAAAAAATTTCACAGCAGAAGGAACGAACTGCAGGAAAATTAAATAATTGATATATTTTCCCGGAACCAGGGATCTGAAGTCGACAAGAACCAAAATAAAACAAATCAGAACAACTGCCGAAAATACAATCCGGAATCTTCTGAGAAAAGATGAAGTCATTACAAATTACATTTTAATACGCTTAATATTTAGGGAATCAAGTTTCATGTTCCCCAGACCCATTTTATGTGCTATCGGAATATAATCGATCTTTTCGGGTTCAATTCCCAGCATTTTGGCTGCTGCTGCATCGCCTGCAACCCAGTCGGTAGTAATTATCTGTGACTTCATTTGTACCACGTCTTCCTTCGAAACACCCTGCGGGCCATGTTTGACCATAACATTATAGCAATCAATAATATTCAAAGCAGGTTTCTTCTCGTACAGGGCATAATCGGCGATACACTGGTGTAAATTATTAGAATGCCAGTACCCCCTGTCCCAGACAATCCCCATTGTATTTTTAAGACAACAGGTCATCCTGGTTGAATTATGATCCTTAAGGACAGGTACATTTATGAAAACATCTGTTTCCAGCAATAACTCATGCACTTTTGCACTTTTCAGTTTTACGCCGCCAGGAATCTCAATTGCCTGATAATAGTGTTCCGAATTTCCAGGAACAACCTTTGCACCGGCAGCTTTTGCTGCTTTCTCAATACCTGAATTTTTATATGTATTGACCCAGTTATCGATGGTATGATCGAGTACATAAACCTCTTTTGCGCCTGCCTTGAAACAGTGCTCAATAATTCTTTTTACAAGCAAAGGGTTTGTATTTGCAGCCAGATCAGGAAGCACATCCCAGCCAATATTAGGTTTAATAAGTACTTTCTGACCTTTTTTAACAAAGGTACCTATTCCCCCAAGCTCCTGTATCCCAAGATCGAACATTGCATCAGGATTTCCACCCATGATAGCAATCATATCATATTTCACATTAGCCGGTGATGAGGTCCAAAGTTTTTCATATCCACCAAGATTTAAAGCAGCTCCCGCTGCGAGTCCAGCTCCAACTGATGTTTTAAAAAAATCTCTTCTTTTCATAATTCCAACCGATCATTTATTTAAACCATTAATGGAAAAGTGTGGAAAAATACGATTTTTTTTTATTATTCCGTAATGATTGTAAATAGTATATTAGCGCCTTAAACATGTTTGACATCATATTTCTGAATTTTAATTAACATTCGGCATATTTAATTGTTTTTATAATATTAATCCAATCATTATATGAAAGTACTATGTTATGATTGTTTTTCCGGAATCAGTGGTGATATGAATCTTGGTGCAATGATTGATCTAGGTATTGACAAAGCATTTCTCATTGGAGAGCTGAATAAACTAAACCTCAGAGGCTGGGAGGTCATAGCAGAAAAGGATCAGAGACACGGAATAATGGGAACCAAAGTCACTGTTAGACAGACAAGTCGCGAACATGTTCACAGGAATCTTTCAGATATAAAAAAAATAATTTATGATTCACAACTTTCGGATGAGACCAAAAACTTAAGCATGAAAATTTTCATGAAGGTAGCAACAGCTGAAGCTAGTGTTCATGGAATACCCGTCGAACAAGTTCATTTTCATGAAGTCGGAGCAGTTGATTCCGTAATTGACATTGTAGGGGCAGCAATATGTTTTAATGCCTTGAAGGTTGAAGCAGTTCATGTTTCGGAAGTTGAGCTAGGCAGTGGATTTGTAAAATGCGATCATGGGAAGTTACCTGTTCCGGCTCCTGCAACGGCTGAGATTATTAAAGGGATCCCCACCCGAAAAGGGGGTGTCGACTTTGAAGCGACAACACCTACAGGCGCAGCAATTTTATCTGCTCTTGGTACTGATTTTGGCTCGGGGATGACTGTTAAAGTTGAAAAAACTGCATATGGCGTGGGTCAAAAAGATCATCCTGAAGTTCCCAATCTTCTAAGAGTTTCTCTTGGAGAAACAGCAGGAAATTCCAACTCAGGACATGATGCTCTGCTTATTGAATGCAATATCGATGATATGAACCCTGAGTTTTATGAACATATCTCAGAAAGACTTTTTAAAGCAGGAGCTTCTGATGTATTTTTTTCAGATGTCATTATGAAAAAGGGAAGGCCAGGGATAGTACTTAGTGTTATCAGTGAGACAGAACTGGCTGATACACTAAAAGAAATTGTTTTTACTGAGTCTACAACACTGGGAATCAGAACCTTTTCATTCAGAAAAGATACACTTGCCAGGCAATTCGGAACTATTCAGACTATTTATGGCACGGTAACATTTAAGCGCTCTTTCTATAAAGGGAAAGAGGTATCAATTAAACCAGAATATGATGAATGCAGAAGAATTGCCTCAGAAAAAGGAATTCCTGTAAAAGAAGTTTACAATAACATTATGACGGTCTTAACACAAAAAATACTATAAGATATGACAGACAATAAAACGGAAAAACTCGATGCAATACTGAAAGATTTAAAATCATTTGTTGTTGCCTATTCCGGTGGTGTCGACAGCTCATTTCTGTTACACAGGGCCCATTCTTTAAGAAGACTTAACGTAATCGGAGTTACTATAAGGACCCCGTATATTCCTGCAATTGAAATAAATGAAGCTGTCAATTTCACAAAAAAATATGGATTCAATCATGAAATCCTTGATTTTACTTTTCCGGATAATATCAGAACAAATCCTATTGACCGGTGCTATTTATGTAAAAAAAACCTTTTCACAGAGTTACTGGCATTTGCAAAAGTAAACGGTTATGAATATGTTATAGACGGAACCAATGCGGATGACAGTGGTGAATTCAGGCCGGGAATAATAGCATTGACAGAATTGGGCATCAGGAGTCCTCTTATGGAAGCAGGACTTACAAAAAAAGATATCAGGGAGATATCAAAAAGAGAGGGACTACCTCTCTGGAACAAACCTGCTATGGCCTGTTTGCTGACAAGAATTCCTTATGATACTGAGGTTAAGGATGGAATGCTTAAAATGGTTGAACAGGCAGAATATTTTTTATTTGAACAGGGTTATCCCGGAACCAGGGTAAGAATACACGGTGACCTTGCAAGAATAGAGTGTCTTCCCGGTTATATCGAAAAAATAATTAATAATCCTGACAAAGAACATATTATAAGCAACCTGAAAAAAATAGGATTCAGATATGTATCTTTGGATCTGGAAGGTTACAGGACAGGAAGCTTAAATCCGGAAAAGAGAGAACTATGACAAGAAAAGATGTCGAGAAACTACTTAAAAAGGTAAAAAACGGAAAGAAAAGTGTGGAAGAAGCTCTTGAGGTACTTAAGAATTTCCCATATACAGATCTTGGTTTTGCAAGAATCGATCATCACAGGGAAATGCGTACAGGCTATCCCGAGATAGTTTATTGTGCTGGGAAATCAATCGATCAGGTAATAGAGATTTTCAGACTGATGTCGGAGAAAGAGAACAACGTAATTGGCACCAGGGCTGATGAAAAAATGTTCGATGCCGTTAAAAAGGTTGTTCATAATGCTGTCTATTTCCGTGAAGCAAGGATAATAAGTGTTCAGAAGAAAAAGCCTTCAGTTCCTGAAAGCATGATTGCAGTAATTACTGCTGGCACATCTGATATTCCGGTGGCTGAGGAAGCTTCTGTTACGGCAGAGCTCCTGGGAAATAATGTTTTAAGGATCTATGATGCAGGTGTTGCAGGTATACACCGTTTAGTTGATAAACTTCCTGAAATAAGAAAATGCAGGGTTGTTATTGTTATTGCAGGAATGGAAGGCGCATTGGCCAGTGTAGTCGGAGGCCTGGTCGACAAACCGGTAATAGCGGTACCCACAAGTGTAGGTTATGGTGCAAATTTCGGAGGTGTTTCGGCTCTACTTGCAATGCTTACCTGCTGTTCAACTGGTGTTACTGTAGTCAATATTGACAATGGTTTCGGAGCCGGCTTCTCAGCCAGCATGATCAACCAGATGAAGTGATCCTATTAAGATGTCAGGAAAAACTCTTCTTTCATCAGCATACCTTCCTCCTGTTGAATACTTTGCTCTTATTAAAGGTGCCAACGAAATCCTTATCGAGAGAGAGGAGAATTACCATAAACAAACTTTCAGGAACCGGTGTAAGATACTGACATCCAACGGACCATTAGTGCTTTCCGTCCCTGTCATAAACAGAAATCTACCTAAAACAGGGATAAAAGATATTGAGATCGATTACTCAAAAAGATGGCAGCAGGTTCATATAAGAGCAATTACTTCATCTTACAGTTCATCACCCTATTTTCAATATTATTTTGAAAACATTGAAAAAATTATTCATAGAAATCACAAATTCCTCCTCGATCTGAACATGGATCTGCTTATGGCAACCATGGAGATTTTGAAAATGAATAAAAGAATAACATACACCACTGTTTTTGAACCTGTTATAGATTTGGATCATGACTTCAGATACAGGATAATACCAAAAGCAGTATCAAATTATGCTGCCAAAGAGTATTTCCAGGTATTTAATAAAAGTGGCTTTGTACCTGGGTTAACTATTATTGATCTTATTTTTAACATGGGACCTGAATCGGAGGCCTATTTATAAAAAGAGGCTGTCTTATTTAGCCAGCCTCTTTGAACGGAAGTGATTCAAAGTATTAATAGCCGAACTTATAGCCAACAGTAACAGTAAAAATGTTTTTACCGGTACTCAGGTTGGCAATAGCAGATTCAACATTTGTATTGTATAATATGTATCTCAGTGAATTTTTAATATTTGTATAACCAAAGTCGACAAAGAGATTTTGTTCCCTGAAGCCTGCTCCGAATGAAATTGAACTATGGTCCATGTTTTCATTTTCTTCTCCTTTCTTAAATACTTTACCGTAATAGCCATATCCACCTCTCAGATATAACTTACTAATCCTTAGTTCACCTCCGAGACGTAAATTACTTGTTGGTCGCAGACCGTTTTTAATCTCAAGATTTTTCTCACTGTAATCATAACCATCACCAGTCTCAGAGAATCTGGCAGTACTGTAGTCAACAAACTCATAATCAGCGCTTAGAAGAGCCACCTTCTTAATCTGAACAGCAACGCCTGCCAAAGCTCTGAAGGGTGTTGTAAGAGCGTAACTGTACCTCAAGGGATCGTTTGAAAATTCATATTTACTGTTGCCGTCAAAATTTGAACTGATATTATCATAAAAATATTCATTGATCCTGTAAACTGTGGGGGAATGAAATGCAAGTCCGATACGGAGAAACTCAGTTGGTTTGATTATTGTTCCGATCTTGAAAGACAAGCCTGTTCCTGTATTTTCAAAATGGTCGGTATAGGTAAAATTCTGAAATCCTGAAAGCATAGAAGCGCCAGCAGTTTCGAGATGCTCATAATGACCAGTATATTTCAACCTGTTTATTCCGATTGTAGCTCCAAAGAAAATCTTGTTGGAAAAGTTACCTCCAACAGAAAAAGCATGTTCCCCGGTGTATCCTTCATTTGTTATTATCCGTCTGATGTTCTGACCATATTCTGAGGGTGGATTGTCGCCATAATTAGAAAACACAGTACCGTAAGATGTAGCTCCTGATCCAGTAAGTGTGTCAATGATCCAGGCATCATAGGCAATACCTTCAGCACCTCCCAGATCTGTATAAAAGGTACCCTCACTCAAATTAGCCCAGTAATCTGCCATTGAGCTCGAATTACTTTGCCCCTGAATCCTTGTTGAGGAATTCAGATTATTGGTCTTATTAAAGGAATATCCCATATTAAGTGTCAAAAGACCGGTTTCCCTGCTGTTTGAGATTATATTACTGACAATCCCTACCTGACTGAGATTAAAATTGTACAAGTAATCTGTTGAAAGTCCGTGAAAGTTAGCGGAAGTATTTATGTGGAATAGCTGGGGAGACAATGTTATCTCGGAAGATCTGAATACTCCCAGACCTGCAGGGTTCTGACTTAGGGTAGACAAGTCACCTCCTAATGCGGTGAAGGCCCCTCCCATCGACATAAACCGTGCGGTTCCGTTATAGAATATCTGAGAATACCTTAGCGCATCATCAACATTTTGGGCGGATATCGCAGAAAATGTTATGATCGCTGCTGTTAATATAAGGCTTATTCTTTTCATACAACTTTATTTTTTATTTAAAACTATACCTGCACTCCGATACAGAATGAATTGACTTTAGTAACAATAATATCCTTTTTAACTATCTCCTTCTGCTTGATGAAGAACCAGATGAAGAGCTGCTTGATGAACCTGAAGAAGAGGAACCTGATGAGTAGGAGCTTCTTGATCCGGATCCGGAAGATGAAGATCCGCTTTTATAGGAAGATCCGCTGCCGGAAGAGTTATAGGAACCGGAAGAATATGACCTGCTTTCAGAGCTCCTTCTGGTAGGTACGGAATAATTTCCGGAACTGCGATTATAGGAGCTGGATCTGTTTTGTGCCGGTGAAACCGAGGAATTACTTCTTCCGCTGTTTGATGAATTCTGATAATATTGCTGATTTGAATTTGTCCTGCCTGAATTTACATTACTATTTATCCTGCTATTATTTATTGAATTATTGTTCTGATTTACATTTGAGTTAACCCTTGTATTGTTATAGGAGGGCCTGGTGCTCATCCTGGGGTTACTATAACTGGGTGTATATGACCTGTTGACAGAGTTATATTCCGGTCTGACAGTTGAAGAGCTTCTTGATCGGGTCCCTGTAATGCTTTCATTTCCTGATTTAACAGGATCCTGGGTCAATTTTCTGTCAGCTGCATTTCCTCCCTGCTGAATATTGACAGCAGAGGAGACTGTTCTTCTGGAATCAGATGAAACTGCCTGGGAACCGGAAGAAGGTCTTCCTGTAACAGTAGTGTTAGAACCTGTTGAGGTGTAGGTATTTCTCCGTGATGATCCTGTTGGAGAGGAAGTACCGCCTGCCCACCTTGATGAAAGTGTACTTGCTCTCTCTCTTCTGCCGTAAGGGACGGAGTTCTTTCCGTCATTAAAGGTATAAGGATAATATCCGCCGTAAAATGGTGAATAATAGGAATTGTAAAAGGGATATCTTCCGTAATAACCTCCGCCATAACCTCCGCCATAATATCCGCCATAACCTCCGCCATAACCATAGGAGAAAGAATCGTAATAGAACGGATCGTAGTAATTGTAGGAATATGGAAATCCGCTGTAGCCAAAATTGTATCCGAATGAAGGATATCCAAAGCTGAAGTAGAAAGGATCTCTCCAGTAAGGATCGAAGTAATTACCATAAAATCTTCTTAACCTGCCTGAATATGAGTAATTATCATAATAATCATACGAACTGAGGTTGTTGTTATTATAAAGATTTGCATTGTCATAATCTACTGCATCAGAATATTCTTTGGATACAAGAGTATCTGCTGCATAAATGTTGTCATAATATTCACCGGACCTTAAATTTCCTTCAGTTATCTGTTGATTAACCGAAGATTGAACCCTGGTCACCGGTTTATCTGAAGCAATAGCGTAAAGATCATCATACTCCGTTCCTACGTAAAGACTTGAGGAACAGGACCCCAGGGTTAGAAGTGCAAGGCCGGATATGTAATATAAAGCTTTCATTTTTGTTTCCCCCATTTGTTTTTTATATTAATCTCAAATATTGTACCAAATAATCCAATTAATTTAATGATCTTCTTACTATTTAGCAAATTTAACAATTTTAATTAAAGAATCAATTTAAATTAATTATAAGAGAGCCTCACTGAGAGGCCCTTGTTATTTTCTTCTGCCTTTTGCAGGAGCTGTCGCTGATTCTGATCTGGAAGATTTCGTTTCTGACCTTGTTGTACTTTTCCCTTGTGACCTGGTTGTACCTCTACGCTCAGATGTTGAACTTCTTACAGGGTTACTCATTGACCGGCCCTGGTTTGAACTGTTGCCAGTTGTAACTGAAGTTCTTCTTCCATTCGATGAAGGTGTTCCCATATTGACCGGCGAACTGGAAGATCTATTCACTCTCTGGCCCTGATTTCTGTTAATTGAATTATTATTGTTTACCTCATTGTTTTGACTCCTTGTTGTTGTCCGTTCCACTCTTCTGTTAACAGGTGCATTCGAACCAGGGTTTACAGTTTGCCGTTCATTTACAGTGTTGGTCCTGATATTATTCTGATCTTCTCTTCTGTTACCATTCTGGTCAAGGTTACGGGTATTGTTATTATTATTACTGTTATTGATATTATTATTGTTATTCCTGTTATTATTGCTGCTATTATTGCTATTGTTGATGCCATTATTATTTGATCTGACTTCAGTAGTTCTTCGGGTATTATTTGCAGCATTACCCCGGTTAGCCGGAATACTGTTATTGGTGTTGCTACCCTGTACCCTGTTTATTGAAGGATTGGCATTTCTCCGTGTTTCACTATTGTAAAGGCCGTTATTCGATTTCTCCAGGTTATTGTTTCTGTTAACCTGAGATGGATTACCGGATGAGACTTCCCTTCTTGATAAGTTGGCTACATTCCCTGAATTATTAACTGTATTGGAAACTGATCTCCGTGAATTGTATTCAGGTCTGGTGTAACGGGTTGAATACCTGGTGGAAGGAGAATTGTTATAGTAATTGTTACTATAGGTGCTGTAGACAGGCCTGTGATAATTATTCCAACTGTAGTCGTTATACCGGTAATTGTGATTATTCCAGCCCCAGTGATGATTTGACCACCTGTTCAGAATCCCCACATTGATTATAACCGGGGAATACCAGTAGTTGGAATAGAAAGGATCATAACCCCAGTAATATGAATCGGAATAGAAAGGATCGTACCATCCGTAATCATATCCGTAATTATAACCATAGTCATATCCGTAGAATAACGGGTAGTAAAAATTATAACCTAAACTGAATCCTAATCCGCCCCTGTATATGCTTATTCCCCAGGTATTAGGCCGGTAATTGTACCAATAGCTTTCGGTAAAGACAGGTGAATAATAATCGAAAGCTGCAAATGACCTGTGGAACCTGTTTATTCTTGATGAGAAATAGTAATCATAATCATCGTAATAATTATTTACTACTATTCTGGCGTCATCATTTCGGTAATAGCCATTATCAGCTATCTGAGCTTTTAACGGGATACCCGCAAGCAGAAGTGCTGATAAAATTCCGATGTAGTATTTTGCTTTCATGATGAACCTCCTGTTTTTTTTAATTCTCCAAGTTTTGTCTATTTTTGCGAATCTAATTCGTTACAACTAATAAAACAAATACCATACCAAAAAATGGGAAAGTTCTTAACAAACAGGGAGGAGAATTATGCACAATGGTATAACGATCTGGTTATCAAGGCAGATATGGCTGAGAACTCAGCTGTAAGAGGATGCATGGTTATCAAACCCTATGGGTATGCAATCTGGGAAAAGATACAGGCTCAGCTGGACAGGATGTTTAAAGCTACCGGTCATGTCAATGCATATTTTCCCTTATTTATTCCAAAGTCATTCTTCAGCAGGGAGGCAGCTCATGTTAAAGGTTTTGCCAAGGAGTGTGCAGTTGTTACTCATTACCGGCTCAAGAATGATGAGAATGGTAAAGGAATTGTTGTGGATCCTACTGCAAAACTTGAAGAAGAACTTATTATTCGTCCAACTTCCGAGACAATAATCTGGCATTCATATAAAAACTGGATTCAATCATACAGGGATCTTCCTATTCTTATTAATCAGTGGGCAAATGTGGTAAGGTGGGAAATGCGGACGAGACTTTTTATAAGAACTTCTGAATTTCTCTGGCAGGAGGGTCATACTGCCCATGCCACCTGTGAGGAAGCAGTTGAAGAAACAGAAAAAATGATAAATGTTTATGCCGATTTTGCCGAGAACTTTATGGCACTTCCTGTAATAAAGGGGTACAAAAGTGAGAATGAACGCTTTGCAGGAGCCCTCGACACTTATGCTATTGAGGCACTTATGCAGGATGGCAAAGCCCTTCAGGCTGGAACAAGTCACTTTTTAGGTCAGAACTTCGCAAAAGCTTTTGATGTTCAGTTTACAGATAAAACCGGAAAGCTCGATTATGTATGGGCAACATCCTGGGGGTTATCCACAAGAATGATTGGAGCCCTGATAATGGCCCATTCCGACAATCGGGGCCTGGTGCTGCCACCCAGATTAGCTCCGTTACAGGTTGTAATTATTCCAATTTACAAAAATTCAAAACAACTGAGCAGTATTTCCGAAACAGCAAATAAGATTAAGTCGGATCTGGAGAAAATCGGATTGTCAGTGAAATATGACGACAGGGATAATAATAAACCGGGATGGAAATTTGCTGATTATGAGCTTAAAGGTGTTCCAGTACGTATTGCCATTGGTCCACGAGATCTTGAAAACGGAACTGTAGAGGTTGCCCGCAGAGATACCCTTGAAAAAGAGACAATTTCAGTAAACGAGGTAAATGCTATTGTTCCGCAACTTCTTGAAAAGATCCAGAAAAATATTTATGAAAAGGCTTTAAAGTTCAGAAATGAAAATACTTTCTATATAGATAAGTGGAGTGATTTTTTGGAAAAACTGGATAATCAGGGTGGTTTTATAATGGCTCACTGGGACGGAACTCCTGAAACGGAGGAAAAAATAAAAGAAGAGACAAAAGCGACTATAAGATGCATTCCATTTGACAGCCCTGAAGAGGAAGGAAAATGCATTTATTCGGGTAAACCGTCAAAAAGAAGAGTTCTTTTTGCCAGATCGTACTAATCAATTTGATAAATATGAGGTTGCCTCATAAGACCGCGTCAATCCAAAAACTGTACCTCAGGGATGGAGTAGGTAATTGCACTTTTGAAACAGCTTCATTTAATTCAGGAATAATTATTAAATTAGTTGCCAATTATAAATAATACACCTTGCACAATGTCGGATCTGGATGAAAAAAAACTGGCCATTATCGGAACTCTTAAAGAAAAATCCGTATTAAAACAAAAGGTATATGACAATACCATGGAATGGTTCAGTGTTGTAAAAGATATACTAAAGAATTTCTCAAAGGAAGTTAATACAAATCTGGGAGGTATTGATGGTAGAATTAAGATGGAATATACCGACAGAAGCAATTTTGATGCCCAAATAAAGGTAGCAGGTGACATTCTGCTTTTCAGTATGCATTCAAACATTTTTCAGTTTGACAGGGAGCATCCGGCATGGAAGACTACCTATATTCAAAAAAACAAGTATAATGCATATTCAGGCATAATTAATATTTACAACTTTCTGGCCGATTCATTTAAGTATTCGAGATTAGACGATCTGGGATACCTTATTGCAAGGATTTTTATCAACCACGAAAATCAGTATTTTGTTGAGGGGAAAAGGCAAATGGGAATGCTTTTTACAAATTATGGAAATGAAGCAATAAGCAGGCCCGCACTGCAGATCATTATTTCCACAGCAATCCAGTATTCCCTTGAATTTGATCTTCTTGTACCACCTTACGATACAGTGAAAATTGCTACAGTGGGTCAGGCGGAAGCAAAAATTCAACACTCAAGGGTGATAACCGGTAAACGTCTTGGATTCCAGTTTAATTCAGATGATGTGTTGGTCAACAATTCACATGAAACCTGATGATTATAGCACAAAGAAATACCGGAGACCAATAAATCTCATTGTTTTTTCGATATTTTTGTTTTTTTGTAATTTCATTTACCCTCAAAACTCTGCCAGGCAAGACTCTTTAATAAGGATTCCAAAAAAAATACTGGTTTTAAGAATGGATAGTATCAGACTATCTCTTAATGGTACCCTTTTATCAACTCATTCACAACTTATCCCATCTGCTTTTTCAGAAAAGGATAAAACCCTTATTTTCCTCGACTCCTTAAAAATCAAAGCATCAAAGACTCTGATTACCCGTAAGCTTTACGACTTTGTTATCGTTGCACATGAACCGGTTGAAAAAAAAAGTATTACAGGAATAAGTGATCTTATTTATCGTGATTATAAAGGGAAAAGGATCCATAAAATTGAAATACAAAGACTTGAAGTCTTCGGTTCGAACATAAACAATCCGGCCTCATTTAATCCCGGTAAGATTGAGAAGGTGCTGAATAAAACACATTTCAACACAAATGAAAACATCATCCGGAAAAACCTTTTATTTAATGTGGGCGATTCTATTTCTCCCCTGATCCTGAGCGATAACGAAAGAATCATAAGACAGCTCCCATATATTGATGATGCCAGGATAATAGTGGTTCCCGTATCGGAGGAAGAAGCTGACATCATCATTATTACAAAAGATGTTTATTCTCTGGGAGCAGGATTCAGTTATAAGAGCATTGAAAAAGGTTCGGTGTCCTTGTTTGAAAAGAACATTTTTGGTATGGGACATGAATTCGGAATCGAGGTCCCATATGATTCAAAATTCACTGATTCTCCGGGATTTGGAGTAAAATATATTATTAACAATATAAGGAAGACTTTCATTAACCTTAATCTTTTTTACTATACCGGTCTGGGGGAAAAAACTTACGGATTTGATCTAAGTCGTAAATTGATAAGCTCTACCACAAAGTATGCTGGTGGAATTTCCCTTAGAGAAATGTTTACCACCGAAGATCTGGATTCTCTGTTGGAACCCGAGCCTTTGAAATACAATTTACAGGATTATTGGCTCTCCAGGTCGTTCCTTATTGACGAAGAATCAGTTACAAGATTTATCATAGGAGCCCGATATACAAATAATAATGTATTTACCCGCCCATTTATACTGCCTGATTCATACCACTATCTTCAGCAGTACAAAATGTTTCTCGGTTCTGCATCTTTTTCCGTTCAGAAATATTACAAAACCAATCTTATCTATGGTTATGGAAGAACAGAAGACATTCCATACGGCGGATTATTAAATGTTACAATAGGGAAAGAGATAAATGAATTTAAAAAAAGAGTATATGTAGGGTTTAATCTTTCATTGGGAGAATCAATCAAGAAAATTGGATATTTCTATAATTCAGCAGGTTTTGCGACTTTTATTAATGAGAGGCATACCGAGCAGGGTCTCCTTTTATTAAGAACAAACTTTTTTTCGAACCTGGTTTATCTTGGAAAATACAGGATCAGGAACTTTGTAAAGGTTGATTACACAAGAGGATTCGACAGGTATTCCGATGAATACCTGGTATTCAATCGCGAAAACGGCTTTTCAGGATTTAAGAATGATTCAGTTGGAGGAACCCAAAGATTGACTGTAGGTCTTGAATCGGTCCTTTTTAGTCCGGTCAATTTTTATGGCTTCAGGTTTGCATTTTTCGCATTTGCTGACCTTGGTTTTCTTTTCGGAACCAATGAGTTTATTGGAAACGGTGATATTCTTTCTGCCCTCGGACTCGGATTAAGAGTAAGAAATGACAACCTTTTATTTAATACATTGCAGATCAGGCTGGGCTTTTTTCCAAATCTGCCGCTCTATTCAAAAATTAATTATCTGCCAGTGTCTGGCGAACAACTGCTTAAACCATATAACTTTGATCCCGGTCCACCTTCTTTGTTACCATACAGATAGTCATACAGACAAAAAGTTATGCTTAATGAATTCTTAAAATACATTGAAAAAAACAAACTGATCAGAACTGACGACAGGGTGCTTTTAGCAGTAAGTGGCGGAATTGATTCCATGGTTATGACTCATTTATTTTTAGCAGCAGGAATTAAACCCGGTATTGCTCACTGCAATTTCTGTCTGCGGGCCAGAGAATCTGATAAAGATGAAGAATTGGTCAGGGAATTTGCAGCCGGTCATAATATTCCGTTTTTTTCCAAACGGTTTGAAACCAAAGCTTATGCCAAAAAGATGGGAATTTCAGTTCAGATGGCGGCAAGGGAATTGAGATTTAGCTGGTTTGAAGAGATCAGGGATAAGAACAGATTCGATGTGATTGCTGTTGCACATAACCTTAATGATAATATCGAGACTCTCCTGATAAATCTTACAAGAGGGACAGGAATAACCGGACTTACCGGAATGAAGCCTGTCAGTAATAAAATCATCCGTCCTCTGCTATTTGCTACCCGCCAGGAAATTACCGACTACTGCAATACCAATCATATCCTTTTCCGTGAAGATCAATCAAATGCTGAGACAAAATATACCAGGAACAAAATAAGACACCAGGTTATACCTGTTCTGAAGGAGATCAACCCCTCTATTGAGGCAACTCTTAACGAAACTGCTGAAAGACTCAGTGGTATCAATGAAATTGTACAGAGTTTTATTGGTAAACTGAGGGAGAGAATTATAGAGCAGAAAAGCGATATCACTTTATTTAATATCAGTCTGTTACAGCCATTTTTAGATAATAAATCTGTAATATTTGAGCTTTTTAAACCCTATGGAGTAACCGAGGCGATGGTAAAGGATCTTTCACAGATAATTAATGGGGAAACGGGTAGTCAGATCTTTACAAGTTCACACCGGATCATTAAAAACAGGAAAGAATTAATTGTTTCCACAGGTGAAACCCATGATGAAATGATATATCTGATAAATACCTTTTCCGATTTCGTTAAAGTACCGGAGTTTGAGAAAGTAAAATATTTTAGTGTCACAGACAAATATAAGATCCCTTCTGATCCTTTGATTGCATTTGTTGATTCCGAGAAGGTCTCTTTCCCTGTTACCATAAGGAAATGGCGGACCGGTGACTATTTCTATCCTTTGGGCATGAAAAAGAAGAAGAAGCTTAGCGACTATTTTGTTGATAATAAGTTTTCACTGCTTGAAAAAGAAAAAATACAGGTTGTTGAATCAGCAGGAAAAATAGTCTGGGTTATTGGAAAAAGAATTGATAACAGGTTCAGGATAACAAAATCGACGCGCAAGGCTCTCGTTATTAAGTGTAAAAATAATTCAAAGCATTGATTACCCACAAACCAGACTTGTCTTTCATAAAAAATGTTCAGGGGAAAAATTACAGGGTCAAATCAGGTTTCTATAGTCTTGAGAATTGAATTTCTTTCATCCTGATTAAACCGTGCATTCAGATCTTTTATGGAACCAAGACTTTCCATCAGATCAGGTAAGTAATCAGTCTGTCCGATAAAAGTCCATAAATAAGCAACAATTGAATATATCTTTCCGGTTGAGAATTTATCGAGGTCAACACAGATAAACAAGACAACTATAAATATTATTATGAGAAGAACTTTTACCGTGCTGTAACTAAATGAATTCCATCTTGCTATACTGGTTCTGGGAGAAATCATATTGTAATAAAACTGATGTATTTGTGAAGTATCCCGGTTTTCAATCAATTTATAAAGTTCTTCCTGATTGTCATGGATATCTTTTTGCAAATGTGTTACGTTTTTCCGGTTAACATTATTTATATATGCAATCGGTCCGATAACTGCAAGACAAACCAGTCCAATACGATAGTCATAAAAAAACAGAGCAATAATTGCTCCGGCGGTCGCTGATAACTGCCACAGCATTTCAGGCAAACGTTCTTTAAAAAAAATGATGTATTCCTTAACAAGTTCAGCCCTGACCAACATTTTTGAATACAGGTCTCCCCGCGATTTCGATTCATCTATTACATTTGTGGCAACATCAGCGTACAACTTCGAATAGGTGCCGCCATTGAAAAGTCTGTGAAGCGATCCTCCCACTACATTTATCATATAAACTAATATCCATATGAAAAGTGGGTAGATGTAGTCTATTTTTTCATGGTCATAAAAGTGGTCAATCAGCGCATCCAGAAGCTTACCAAAAAAGGTCGGTTCGATAATCCAGGCAATATTCTCAATAAGCACAAACAGGAGTAATACAGCTATTGAGTATTTGTATTTTGAAACTATCTGTTTGATAGCCATATTTAGTCAGATTAGATTAATGTCTAAAATAGAAAAAAGAATCACATGGAAAAAGAAAACAGCGAATAAATTTATAATTCAAATTTATGGTTTTAAAATCTTTAAGTTCATTCTGCGTCAGTGTAGTTTTATTAGCTTAATTTTATAGTATGAATGTAATTTAACCGGTAGATATGAAAAAAATATTATTCCTTTTAATCATCAGTCTGATATCATTAGAGTGTTCAGACCATAAAAAGGTAGGAGGCATTTATCGGTATTTCTGGGGGAAAAAGGACAACTATGAAATATGGGTTATTGATGGCAACAGGGTCAGGCAGAAAATTTATAAGGAATTTCTTTACGGAGGTAATGAGCAGCGCTATATATTTAATCCAAAGGGCGAGATATGGATTGACAATGCTATATCGAGTGAGGAATTTGATCTTACTGTCGCACATGAACTGAATGAGAGACACCTTATGGCGAAATATGGATGGGAATATCAGACAGCTCATGATTCGTCTTTATCGCTGGAATTGACAATAAGACAGAAAAATGAGGAATTTTGCCGGGCGCATGAAGCTTCCTTAAAAAAAGTAGCTGTAACTGATAATTACAACAAAAAAGAGATCAAATACATTCAGGACAGCATTCAGCTTCAAAACATATACCGTATTCCCATGGGCACCAGAGATGGCATTTCGATTTGGGTAGTAGACGGATATCTCGTTCGCAAAAATATTTATCCTGATTTTGGCTTCAGTGGCAATGATCTGGCCTATCATTTTATTCCGTCAAATGAGATATGGATCGATGGTCAGGTTGCCTGTGAGGAGACTGAATATTCTGTCTCTGTCGAAATGACGGAGCGTAAACTGATGGTTGAAGGGAAATCTTACAGTGATGCATATGAGGCCGCAGTTCAGATGATCCAGAAGCAAAGAGAAACAATGGAACGTCTTACAAAATCACATTTTAAAGTTGCTGTTCCTGATTCTCTGGAACGGGATGCCGGGGTTATTGACCCTGATGAAAAATGATTTATCCAGTAATTTTACCTTAAGCCATGGATACCCCTGTCGATCAGCAGCAGGTCGGCCATTGCAATTGCAGTTGCAGCTTCAACGATTACAGGCATTCTCAATGCAATACAGGTATCATGTCTGCCATGTACTTTAAGAGTTGTCATCTCCTCCTTGGCAAAATTGAATGTTCTTTGTTCAACGCCTGTAGATGATGTAGGCTTCACAGCGGTTCTGAAAATTATTTCATTTCCATTGGTAATTCCGCCATTTATTCCCCCCGCGTTGTTAGTTGCGGTTTTTCCGGTTTTGTTGGTGAATGGGTCATTATGTTCAGATCCTTTCATATTTGCAGCAGCAAATCCTGAACCGAACTCAATTCCCTTTATGGCAGGAATCGAAAAAACAATCTGACTTACAGCTGATTCAAAGGAGTAGAAGAAAGGTTCTCCAAGTGCTTTCTGTGGATTTTTTATTTTACACTCAATAATTCCTCCGATAGTATCACCTTCAGATATTGCCTTTTCAAGTGCATTATCAATATCAGGGCTACCTCCTGCAGAGATTAGTTTTGCAGCGATTTCAGCAGGCCGGACTATAATTTTTGCAATTACACCTGCCGCAACAAGGCCCCAGGTTATTCTGCCGGAGAAATGGCCACTTCCACGCAAATCAGAAAAACCTGAGTGTTTGATACCAGCTACAAAGTCGGCATGACCAGGTCGGGGAATATTTCTGAAATCATCATAATCGGAGGAGATCTTATCGCTGTTTTTTGTAATTATGGTTATGGGTGCCCCTGTGGTTACTCCGTTAAATATTCCACTCAGTACTTCAGGCTTATCCGTTTCACGCCGATTGGTTGTGCCTTTGCTCCCGCTCTGCCTTCTTGAAAGATCTGGTATAAAATCATCAGGTTTAAAGGCTATGCCGGGTGGACAACCATCTAGTACAACTCCGATTGACTGGCCATGTGATTCCCCAAAAAGTGAAACTCTGAATACAATACCAAAAGAATTCATAACTATCCGATTTATTTACCCGCTTTATTCTGCCTGTAAAAGTCAACCACCTCTCCGACCGGTACTTTCTCGACAATTGCTCTGCCGATACCAGCTGTAAACACAAAATAAATATCAGTTCCTTCTTTCTTCTTATCATGAAGTATGTACTGACTGATCTGATTATCAGGTATATTATGTATGCGGAGAAGATTAAAGTTTTTCAGAACATTAATTATCCTGTCGAACTCAGTTTTACTTATAAATCCTTTTGCAAATGAAAATCTGGTAGCAAGTTCCATACCTGAGGCAACAGCATAACCATGCTTATACGATTTGTACATCTCAATTGCATGTCCGTAAGTATGTCCGAAATTGAGTATTCGTCTGAGACCGGTTTCTTTTTCATCTTCTGAAACAACCGAAGCTTTACAATTAACCGACATTGATATCAGTAAAGAAAGCAGTTCAGGGTCCCTTTTTATTATACCCTGAATACTATGTTCAATAACTTCAAAAAGTTTTTCGTTGCCGATAATTGCAGTTTTTATTAATTCCGCTAACCCTGAATAATACTCTTCCTCCGGCAGTGTTTGAAGCATGGAAGGGTCACAAATAACAAATTCCGGTTGCCTGAAACTTCCAAGGATGTTTTTTGTATTACCAAGATTAACACCATTTTTGCCACCTGTGCTCGCGTCTACCTGCGATAAAAGAGTTGACGAAACGCAGGCACATCTGATACCACGCATATAGATGGAAGCAAGAAACCCTGCAATATCGGAAACCACTCCACCTCCGATGGCAAGAATAAATCCGGAACGGTCGATACCTGCATCAAGTAATCTTTCAGCAAGAAATTCTATGACTTCCAGCTTTTTACTTCCCTCTCCGGCTTTCACAGGGAACACCGGAAACTCGGGAAACCTGTCTCCGTAAATACGATGGACATTATGGTCAGTTATAATTACGACACCGCTTTCAGGAAGCAGCTCGCGCACAGATTCCCAACTCTCTCCAACCAGTATTTCCGATTTGGAAACGGACGTATTAATTATTATTTTCTCCAATTATTTAAACTATTGTTGTTAAAGTTATAAAATCCCCGCCTTATTTTTTAATAATCCTGATGATATTGATTCCAAAAAATCATTTTTCACTAAGTTCAAGCCATCGCAACTCTTTTTCATCCAACAATTTCATAACATCACCATGCCTTTTGGACTTTGTCAGCAATTCTCCGGGATCGGATATTCCATTTATCATCTCAGATTCAATCAATGATTTTTCATCCTCAAGCAACTTAATTTCTATTATCAAAGCTTCAGACTCCCGTTTCTCTTTGAATGTCAGTCCCGGTTTTTTATCCTTTTTAGTTGCATCCTGATGCTTTGGTTCTTGTTTTGAAGGTTTTACCGGCTTCGAAGGAACAGAGATTTTCTCCTCTTTCAACTGGTTTTCCCTGAGTTGGCTATAGTTACCAGGAAAATCTTTAATTACACCTTCTCCCCTGTATTCAAAAATATGTTCCACTATTTTATCCATAAAATACCTGTCGTGTGATACCACTATCACGCAACCTCTGAATCCGGCAAGGTACTCTTCAAGAACATTTAATGTGAGAATATCAAGGTCGTTGGTTGGTTCATCAAGTATCAGAAAATTTGGGTTTTTCATTAGAATTGTCAGCAGGTAAAGTCGTCGCTTTTCTCCACCCGATAGTTTTCTGATCAACGTGTGCTGCTTTCCCGGAGAAAACAGAAAATAATTCATGAACTGGGAAACAGATAACACCTTACCATTGCTGACAACAACCTCTTCGGCAATCTTTTTTACAAAATCGCTCACCTTTATTTCTTCATCAAATTCAATACCCTGCTGCCTGTAATAACCAAAGACCACGGTTTCACCAACTTCAACTGTCCCGCTGTCGGGGCCGGTTAATCCTGTGATTATATTCAGAAGGGTTGTCTTTCCGGTGCCGTTACGGCCAATAAGCCCTGCTTTCTCGAACCTGTTGAAACTATAAGAGAAATCCTTCAGGACTATCATTTCGCCATATGACTTGCTTACATTTTTGATTTCAAGGATCTTTTTACCAATCCTCGACATATTTACATTAATATTGATTGACTTTTCTTCCGGTCTGTTCGATACTTTTTCTTTAAGATCATAAAATGATTCTATTCTCGATTTGGCTTTATGTCTTCTTGCCTTAGGCATTCTTCTCATCCATTCAAGCTCACTTCTGAGAAGGTTTCTGGCTTTTTCTGTATTAGCTTTTTCCGATATCTCCCTGTATTGCTTTTTTTCCAGATAATACTCATAGTTACCCTCATATCTGAACAATTCATTATCTGAGAATTCAAGTATAACATTACAGACTCTTTCGAGAAAGTACCTGTCATGGGTGACCATCAGAATGCTTTTTGATGATTTTAGAAGGTAATCCTCCATCCATTCAATCATATCAACATCAAGATGATTTGTTGGTTCATCCATGATCAGCAGGTCAGCGTCCCCTACAAGCACCTTTGCAAGGGCGACTCTTTTCTTCTGACCACCTGAAAGAGTATTTACCTGTGCGTTAAGATCAGTCAGGTTGAGTCTGAAAAGAATCTGTTTTACAGTTACTTCATAATCCCATGCTTTAAGGTCATCCATTTTCTGGATCATTTCCTGAAGCATACCGGTATCCCCGGACATGAGGCATTTTTCATAATCTCTGACTACTTCTGCCAGATGATTTTCGGTACTGAATAATTCATCAATTATTGTATAATTTTCATTGAGCACAGGAGTTTGTTGCAAATAGGCAATCTTAAGGCCCCTTCTGAGGGTAATCGAACCGCCATCAGGAGTTTCCCTGCCTGAAAGAATATCGAGCAACGATGATTTTCCTGCTCCATTGACAGCAATCAGAGCAATCTTGTCATCCCTGTTGATATTAATACTGATGTTTTCGAAAAGAAGTTGATCCCCTATTCTTCTGGTTATGTTCTCTGCCTGAAGGTAACTTACCATGGATTAAAAATATTGTGTAAAGATAAAAAGTGTTACCTTACCCAATCAATAATTCTTTTTTAACTTATGACCCTAAAGGAAAGATACAGAAGAACGATTGAGTATTTCCAGGCCAACAGACCTGTTGCAGAAACGGAATTGAGTTATACTGATCCCTTTGGACTCATTGTTGCAGTAATTTTATCGGCTCAATGTACTGATAAAAGAGTTAACATAATAACACCCCCTCTCCTGGAAAGATATCCCGATGCAAAATCATTGGCCATGGCTGAACAATCAGATATTTTTGAATTTATAAAATCATGTTCCTATCCAAACAATAAAGCGAAACATTTGTCAGGGATGGCCAGGATGCTGATTAATGAATTTGGAGGAGTAATCCCCTCAGAACCTTCTTTGTTGCAACGACTACCCGGTGTCGGACGAAAGACTGCAAATGTTGTGGCTTCGGTGGCATTCAGGAAACCAGTAATAGCAGTTGATACACATGTATTCAGAGTCTCAAAAAGGATTGGGCTTGTTATAAATGCAAAAACACCTGTCAGTGCCGAAATTCAGCTTTCTGAAAATATCCCTCCGGAATTAATTCATAAAGCTCATCACTGGCTTATACTTCACGGAAGGTATATTTGTAAAGCCAGAACGCCCCTTTGCAGCCAGTGCGGCCTTACAGAATTTTGTAAATACTTTTCTGAGAAAAGCAAAAAGAAATAAGACTATATTTGATGCTATAAATTACAGAATCCCTGTGGGAGAGGTTAAAGCAATATTTTATATTTTTAAGTTGAAATTTCTGGCATCTGAATGATGGATTACAAAGAAAAATACGAAGAATTACTTGAGTCCCACAAAAAACTCGAAAAGGAACTTGATTCTCTCAAATTGAAGTTTGATGATAAAAATGGTTCAGCCAATTTTAAAAACAATAGAATAAAAGAGAGTAAAGGGAGTGTTTTGGAAGAGATATTTGAAACAATCAGCAGTTATCTTGCATTGTTCAGTGTATCAGATGATAACAGGATTTTCGTTGTTGATCTGAATGCCAGAGCTGAAGAGGTGGAGTTAATCATGAAAAGCGATGTAATCGGTAAATGTATTGACGACACTCCTCTAATAAACCGTGTAAAACTTATTGAACTTATCCACCACATCAGGATAACCGGTGATGCTCATAAATTATCAGCCTCAACTCAGGGTGATGATTCGGAAGGTTATTATATGGGATTCATCCTTACAACCGGGAATATTCTGATCACCTGGGAACCAGGGCATCAGCAGAAAAGCAGGGAAGATATCCACAAACAGAGAATCATATTTGAGAAGTTCGCAGAAATGCTCCCCGAAATGGTATATGAGGTTGACCTTAAAGGAAAGGTCCTGTATGCCAATACTCAGGGATTGAATTTTTTCGGATATTCAAAAGCGGATCTGGAAAGTGGCCTTTTCATATCAGAAATTTTCCCTGAAAGCTACACCAGGATGATTGAAAACCTTAAAGGATTAACATCACCCGGACAGGTTTCCAGTAATGAATATTTTGGCAGAAAAAAAGATGGAACACTTGTTCCGATATTGACCCACTCCTTTGCAACATACCATCATGACAAAATAACCGGATATCGCGGAGTTATAACCGATTTTAGCAACCAAAAGAGATATGAGGAACAGATAAACAGGGAGAAAGCATTTCTCGAACATCTTATTGATTCAACCCCTGAAGCAATAGCCATTATTGACCACCAGGGAAAGATAACCATGATCAACAAAGAATTCACTAACCTTTTCGGATACAATACCGAAGAGGCGATTAATAAGAACATTGATGATCTGGTTGTACCTGAAGAGATGAAGTCAGAGGCTGTTAATATCCATAGTCTTGCTTCAGAAAAGTACAAAGTGGTCAGACAAACAATAAGGAAGGATAAATTTGGCAACAAAATTCATGTTTCTCTGATTGCAACAAACATTGTGATTAATAATGAGATAGTTGCTTACCTGGGTATTTACAGGGATATTTCTTCCGAAAGGAAGAATCAGCTGGTGCAGGAGATTCTTTATAATATATCAACAGCAGCCCTTAATCAGTTAGATATTAAGGATATCTATCCTAACATTGTTCATGAATTAGGCAAGATATGGGATACCAATAATTTCTTTATTGCTCTCTACGATAAAAAGACTGAAACTCTATCTCTGCCATTCTTTGCTGACGAAAAAGACAGCTTCTATGAGTTACCTGCCCGAAAAACAATAACCGGTTGGGTGATTGGTCTTAAAAAGTCTGTCCTGCTTAAAGAAAATGATCTCAGGGTGTTAGAGGACTCAGGAGATATTGATCTTGTTGGAACCCCATGTAAAGTCTGGATGGGTGTCCCTCTGAAGGTAGACAAAGAGGTAATCGGGGTAATGTGTCTTCAGGATTATAATGATGAAAACAAGTTTTCCCTGGATGATGCTAATGTACTGGAATTTATTGCTAACCAGATAGCTATAGCAATACAAAGGAGAACAATGCTTGATAATGTCATTCTGGCCAGCCGTAAAGCTGAAGAGGCAGCCCAGTCGAAACAACAGTTCATGTCGACAATAAGTCATGAGATAAGAACACCCCTTAATGAGGTCATCGGTATCACCAACCTTCTGTTGCAGGGTAAACCACGTGAAGACCAGATGGATTACATTAAAACTCTAAGGTTTTCCGGTAACCACCTGCTTACTCTGGTAAATGATGTTCTCGATTACAATAAGATGGAATCGGGTAAAATTGTTTTTGAACAGACCCAGTTTAATCTCAGCGTTTTTCTTAATGATATCATGAGATCTTATTCATTCAGGTCAAAGGCTAAAAATCTTGAGTTTGATATTGTGAAGGAAAATGATGTACCAGATTTTGTCATTGGAGATCCGATCAGACTTAACCAGATCATGTCAAACCTTCTGTCAAATGCATTAAAATTCACACAACAAGGTAGTGTACACGTAATTATAAGAGAATTAGAACGTTGTGATAATCGTTCGAAGATTGAATTCAAGGTAAGAGATACCGGTCTGGGGATTCCCAGGGATAAGCATTCTATGATCTTTGAAAGCTTTACACAGGCATCACCGGATACAACAAGGCATTATGGAGGGACTGGTCTTGGCCTATCAATTTGTAAAAAACTGGTAGAATTACAGGGCGGGAAAATTGATGTTGAAAGTGAACCTGGCAAAGGATCAACTTTCAGATTCTTTCTCTCATTTGGCATCTCAGAAAAGAAGGAAAATGTTCAGACCAGTGAATCTTCAGAATCATATACCGGCCTCGAGGGTAAGAGGGTCCTTATGGCGGAAGACAACAAGATAAACTTCTTTGTAGCAAATAAATTCCTGGCTGGCTGGGGTATCATAGTCACACATGCCGAGAATGGGAAAATTGCTCTTGATATCCTGGAAAAAGAAGATTTTGATCTTGTTATTATGGATTTACATATGCCTGTAATGGATGGTATTGAAGCTACAAGGATTATCAGGCAATCGGATAACCCGAGGTTTAACAAAATTCCGATTGTTGCCCTTACAGCAGCAATTATGTCGGAAAGTCATGATAAAATCGATGATCTGAGCATAAATGACTACGTACTTAAACCTTTCAAACCACGCGATTTATTCGACAAGATTTTAAGACATATAAGGTAAGCGCGCAACAGTCCCTTCCCTATCTGATACAATTTCTGCTTATATATTCGGTAGCTTTTTTATTCCCCAGACTGAATGATTTTCTGAAATCGTGACAGGCATCGTCCACTTTTCCTGAATTCAGCAGAGCAATGCCTTTATTAAGCCATGTATCGGAATTCCCGGGCTGAAGATCCAATGACATACTGTAATCTTTTATTGCCCAGTTCCACGACCTTGAGACAAAATAGGAATTTGCCCTGTCAACATAACACTCAGCATCGTTGGGATGCAGTTTTAGGTTTTCCGAAAAATATTCAAGAGCTTTTATGTTGTCTCCTGATGCTGCTTCGACTTTACCAGCAAAGCTGAGAGCCTTTTTATTATCAGGATATAAATCAAGATATTCTTCAATATCTGTTAAAGCTTTGGTTGTCTCACCGGTCTTCCGGTAACATTCGGCCCTGAGCATTAACAGATCAGCATCAGGAATCCCCATTTCTATAAGTTGTGTATATGCAGATGATGCTCCTGAGGGATTACCAGCACCTTCCTGGGCCTTTGCCAGAATCCGCAGATATTTTTCATTCTGTGGATCATTTACTATCAAGCCTGAAATGGCTTTGACAGCCTCAGCATAATTGGCTCCCGCAAGGCTGATCAATGCTCCTGCATAAATATTCCCATCATTACCCGGATAATCCCTGGCAAGCTCAGACAGTACTGACCTGGCTTCATCTTTATTGCCTGTTGAAATATAATATTCAATCTCGGAAATATCTTTTTCATAACTTCCATACCACTCTTTTTTCCAGAACTGACGCCATTCCGGCCTGTTTTCAATAACACTGAAAGAAGGATCAAGCAGCACCTCCTTTTCACTTTTCTTTAATGCAGATTTCAGATTTATTTCCAGATGATAAAGTGAAGTTGCTGCATCACCTTTCAGTGCATAAATCCGGGCAAGACCATATTCTCCGGATGAAGGAGAGATTTTGTTTGCTGCATTTAAATCATTGATTGCCTGTGAGTAATCTCCTTTTGCCATATAAGCTTCAGCTCTTTCGAGATAAAGCCCGCTCTCCTGTAAAAGTTGTATTGCGTCAGTGAGAATCTTTATAGCATCATCAGGTTTCCCTGCTTCAGTGAGTGCTTTACCCTTCAGCAGATAATCAACCGTTTTTTGTCCGTATAATATACCTGTAAAAAACAGACATGTAACCAGGATTATAATCTTCTTCATTTTTATACTGCTTCAGATTTTATTTTAACACCTCCGTCTTCACTTTTGCACCTTCTTCTGTTATAACATGCACAAAGCCTGAAAGATGGAACTGCTCAAGGCCTGAGATCCTTCTTTCAAATACATCGCATTGGTAGAAATATACACCCGGAGAAACAATTTTACCCTTATATGTTCCATCCCAATTAATTTTGGGTTCTTCAGTCCGGAAAATAAGCACACCATCGCGGTTAAAAATCTTCAGATCGATCTTTTCAACAAGTCCTGAAGTTTTTGCAACAAGTCTATCATTAATATCATCCCCGTTGGGCGTGAATACATTTGGGATCTCATAGAAATCACAGGAATCCACGCAAACCATAACAGATTTTTCCCCTTCA
>JBGOZX010000012.1:0-49960 GCA_041480425.1 Bacteroidia bacterium | reverse complement strand
GGAAGAGAGAGCCCGGCTGCTGAAAATGACAATGCCCACCATGCCCATTCTCCCTGTCGACCTGTTTAGCCGCGGCACCGACATGACCTGGGACAAGTTCAAGCATACAACTCCCGATATTTATATCCACAACTACCCGGAAATTCTGAATTTGAAGGTGAATGCCAACTCAGGGGTTTATGATGTAGTGGGGTTGACCAACTGGCGGAGTGAAACAGTAATAAGAGAGATTTCCTTTTCAGATAAACTTGGACTCAATAAAGGTGTCCCTTATGTTGTATTTGATTTCTGGGGACAGAAACTACTCGGTGTTTTTCAGGACCGCATAGAGATTGGTATTGAACCTCATGACACACGGGTTTTGCTGGTACACCCCCTGCTGGAAAGACCCCAGCTTGTGGGAACCTCTAGACATATCAGCGGTGCCTTTTCGATCCTCGACCTCAGGTGGGATGATGCGAACAAAAATCTGCTCGGCTCATCCGAAACGGTGACCGGAGACACTTACTCACTTTTCATTTACATCCCCAATGGAACGAGCATCTCTCAGGTAAAAGCAACAACCAGGGGAAATCGTGAAGTTCCGGTGAGTGTTGAACTGACCGGGAATTTATTGAAGCTCAGTTTTCAGGGGCAGCCTGAAGCTGTAGAATGGCAGGTCGGGTTCACCACGATATCAGGTTCGCCGGCGGACCTCACCAGGGTAAGCCTCAATTCACCATTATTAAAGGAATGACAGTATTTGGTTTTATTAAAAAAAACCTTTCTAAAAAGACTTATTTAACTATCCCAGTGAATCCCATGAATGCCAGAGCAAGAATTCCTGCGATAACCAGGGATATAGGTACTCCCCTCATACCTTTTGGGATATCCGCCAATTCAAGTTGTTCCCTTATTCCAGCGAGTATTATCAGTGCAAGACCAAATCCCAGGGCAGTTGAAGCTCCGAAAACAACTCCCTCAAGTAAATTATAGTTTTTCTTAATTACAAGTATGGCTACGCCAAGAACTGCGCAGTTAGTGGTTATTAATGGAAGGAAAATACCAAGTGCCTGGTAAAGTGGCTGACTTATCTTTTTAAGCATAATTTCTACCATTTGGACTAATGCTGCAATGACAAGTATAAAAGTAATGGTCTGCATGAAACCTATACCAAGTTTTTCCAGAATATATACCTGAATGAGATAAGTTACCATTGTAGCAAGGACAATAACGAATGTAACTGCACCTGCCATCCCCAGAGCGGTATCGACTTTATTAGAAACCCCCAGAAAAGGACATATTCCCAGGAACTGGGCAAGCACCACATTATTAACAATCAGGGCAGAAATAATAATTAAGATATATTCCATATTAGTCTTTTTTTAGGTCTTTTTTATCCGGTTAATAAGGGCTATCAAGTATCCCAGTGCCATAAAAGCCCCGGGTGCCAGAATAAATACCAGAATTCCGTCACCTTTAATAAATTTATAACCAAAGATTGCACCACTACCGACAATTTCACGGAAGGCGCCTAATATTCCAAGGGCCATTGTAAAACCAAGTCCCATTCCAAGGCCATCAATTAATGATGACAAAACAGTGTTTTTGCTGGCAAATGCTTCGGCGCGACCAAGAACGATGCAATTGACCACAATAAGAGGTATAAAAATCCCAAGTGTTTTATACAGGTCGGGCACATATGCCTGCATGACAAGGTCCACGATTGTGACAAATGACGCAATAATCACAACGAAAGCCGGAATCCTTACTTTATCGGGTATGAGGTTTGAAAGCGATGAAATCACAACATTTGAACCAATCAGGACAAATGTTGTCGCAATCCCCATACCCATGCCGTTCAATGAAGATGATGTAGTGGCGAGGGTAGGACAGGTGCCCAGCACCAGTACCAGGATAGGATTTTCTTTAAAGAATCCCTTTGTAAAGTTTTTTAACTGATTCATTTTAGACCTCCTTTCTGCAAAGTGTTATAAGCACGCTGTACTGCATCACAAAAAGCCCTTGAGCTGATTGTTGCAGCAGTTATTGCATCAACAGGACCACCATCTTTTTTTACTTTTAATGCAAACTCAGCCGGGTTTTTATCATTGAATTGATCCTTGAATTTAGGTTCTGTCATTTTTGTGCCGAGACCGGGTGTCTCTTTCTGTTCCAGAACTGTGATATTAATAATGGTTCCATCTGGTTTAAATCCGGCAATCAGACTGATGTTACCACTAAATCCTTTTTTGGTATATGTGTTAACTGCATATCCTACAATAACATTGTCCTTTTTAGCAGGGTAGATATCCAGACTGTCGCCTTCGCCTGTTGGCAGGCGGTACATCTCATCATTGGGATTGTTTGTGAATTCCGGAACAACCTGTTTTATTGCAGTAAGCTTCTTATTAAGGTTCGATAACTCGATCGGTTTTTTCGTAAATTCGTAAACAAAACCCAGGCAGGCTGATGCTGTAAGAGAAATAAGGGTCAATGAAAGCACCATGTTTTTAAATGTCGATTCAGTCTTAGCCATTTTTAACCTCCTCACCAAATCGTTTAGGTTTAATATAAGCATTCATTAGCGGTACAAATGCATTCATAATCAGTATTGCAAAGGAAATACCCTCAGGGTAAGCTCCGTATACCCTTATAAGAACTGTAATTATACCAATACCGAAACCATAAATAATCATCGCTTTTGGGATCATGGGAGATGTGACATAATCTGTTGCCATGAAAAAAGATCCAAGAAGAACCCCTCCTGCCAGGATATGGAACATCGGATCGGCATTCTTTTCAGGATTGACCAGCCAGAGAATTGTAGTAAAAATAGCCATGCTTCCAACGACGGCAAAAGGTATGTGCCATGTAATAACCTTCTTAATAAGAAGATATACAAATCCTATCAGAAGAGCAACAGCAGCAACCTCGCCCATAGAGCCCCCCATATTGCCAAGAAACATCTGCGCCGGTGAAGGTATTTTTTCCATCAGATGTGATATCGATTCCCCGTTTTTAATTCCTTCTTTGATTATAGCAAGGGGAGTAGCTCCGGTTATTGCATCTGTGTAACCTGTCCCCAATCCTGAAGGTACCGGCCAGCTGGTCATCTGAACAGGGAAAGAAATGAGCATAAATACGCGTCCTACCAATGCCGGGTTAAATGGATTATTTCCAAGCCCTCCAAAAGTCATCTTAGCAACAGCTATTGAAATAAAACTTCCGATGATAATGATAAATACCGGAATGTTCGAAGGAAGATTAAAAGCAAGAAGTAGACCTGTGATAAGTGCTGATCCGTCATTTATAGAAATTGGCTTCCTAAAAACAAATCTCTGAATCAGATATTCGAAAAGCATACAGGAAGCAACAGAGGTAGCAGTTACTATTATCGCACCAAGGCCAAAATAGAAAACTGAAGCAAATAAAGCAGGCAATAGCGCAAATGCCACACTGAACATCAGCTTTTGTGTTGACTCTATACCGTGCGTATGGGGCGACGGAGATATATTTAGCAGATTACTCATCTATAAGTTTAAATTGCTTGTTATTTTAAATTCCTATCATGGGCCATCTTAATTACCTTCGATTTACCGAGTCTGATATAATCTAGCAGAGGTCTGTTGGCCGGGCAGATAAAACTGCATGAACCACATTCCATACAATCGGTAATTCTCTCTTTTTCAGCTCTTTCGAACAAGCTCTTTTCTGAAAGTGTCATCAAGAGATAAGGTTCAAGATTAAGAGCACATGCTGAAATACATTTTGCACACCTTATGCAGGGCTTGATTTCCTGCCTGACCGATTCATTACGTGGAAAAAGGATAACCCCCGACATTCCTTTTACCACAGGAACGTCAGTATTATTTACTGCTTTACCCATCATAGGGCCACCATTTATTATTTTTCCGGTATTGTCTGGCATGCCGCCTGCTGCTTCAATAAGTTTATTAAGAGGAGTACCTGTTCTTACAAAATAATTACCTGGTCTGACAAGGGATTTTCCGGTTATGGTAACAACTCTTTCAAAAAGAGGCTTATTTTTTTGTACAGCTTCATAAAGAGCAAATGCAGTACCTACATTATGAACAACCGCGCCCACATCCAGAGGAAGATGACCAGAAGGTACTTCTCTGTTTATGAGGGCTTTAATTAGTTGTTTTTCTGCACCCTGAGGATATTTGACTTTCAGAGAATGGACAGTTATACCTCCGAAATCTGTAGCAAGTTTTGTCAGATGTGCTATAGCATCGGGTTTGTTGCTTTCAATGCCAATCATTGCCCTGTCAACTTTCAATGCTTTCATCAGAATAGTAACCCCAATGAGTATCTCTTCGCCTTTTTCGAGCATAAGCCGGTGATCGGAAGTAAGATATGGTTCACATTCAACCCCATTTATTATCAGAACTTCACACTTTTTACCTGTCGGGACTGACAGTTTTACGTGTGAAGGGAATGTTGCTCCACCAAGGCCAACAACACCTGATTCAAGACACCTTTTTGTGATCTCCTCAGAAGTAAGCTTTACTTCTCTGACAATCTCATTACTCCTGTCAATGGTATCAACCCACTCGTCTCCTTCAACATCAATAAAAACAGCTGTTTGTTTAAATCCGGTACTGTCAACAATAAAATCAATTTTGTTAACCTTCCCGGAGACGGAAGAATGAATATTGGATGACACAAAACCTTTTGCTGCACCTATTATTTGACCTGCTTTTACATTATCACCCTTATTAACAACAGGTGTTGCCGGAGCTCCTATATGCTGAGCCAGTGGAATTGTGACACTCTTAGGTACAGGTAGGTGTACGATTGGAGTACTGGCTGTTATTTTATTATCAGGTGGATGAACACCTCCTTTGGGAAATGTTTTCAACACAATTATATTTTTTTAGTTAATATTAAAATTATCCGTTAATAGTCTCAGCCTGAACCTCAACCCTGGTTTTCCTAGGTGGAAAGTTGAGTTCTAAAATGGCATTGGTAGGACATTCCGGAACACATTTTCTGCAGAAAGTACATTTGACTGCATCAATGTAGGCAAGGTTGTTTTCAATGGTGATGGCGTTAAATTCGCATACCTTAAAACATTTATTACAATCAATACATGCAACTTTGCATGCTTTTCTGGCGGGACCTCCCTTATCGCAATTAGAACAGGCTACATATATTTTTCTGTCTTTTTTTGCTTTTTTACGCAGTTCGATAATCTTTCTGGGGCAAGCTTTTACGCAGGCACCACATGAAACACATTTATCATCAACTATAACTGGCAGTCCACTTACCGGGTCCATATAAATAGCATCGAAGTTACAGGCCCTGACACAATCTTCATTACCCAGGCACCCATAGCTGCAATCTGTCTCACCGATATAAAGGCTATGTGAAATACGGCAGTCTGATGCTCCATTATAATGTGACGTACGGGGACGATATTCAGGTGCCCCATTGCATAATAATACTGCAACTGTCGGATCGACAACCAGAGCTTCTTTGCCAAGGATCTTTGCTGCATCACCCATAATAGGAGCACCACCAACAGGGCAGTTCAGACCTTCAAAAGTTTCGGCATTGACAAGTGCTTCTGCGAAGTTACGGCAACCTGCAAACCCACATCCGCCACAATTAGCGGCAGGAAGAACTGCCTGAATCTCGTCAATCCTCGGGTCTTCAAATATTTTAAACTTCTGAGCAACAAAGTAGAGTATAACAGCTGAAATAAGTGCTAATAGACTCAGACAGATAATTGTCAACAGAACTGTAGAACTCATTAGTTATGTTTTTATCGTAAACGTAAAATTCTTATTAATTCGTTTTCTGAATAAATAGAGAATAAAATAATAAGGCACAAGAACTGCCAGAGATACCAGCCCTGTAGTTAACTCTGGTACAGAAAATGAAACCAGCACTATCATACAGGCAATGATAATAAGGAAGGGAATTATATAACTTAGTAAAACAGCTTTATACCCCATTGATTGCTTCATCAGAACTGTTACTGTATCACCGGGTTTGACACTATACGTTCCTGAAACATTTATGATTTTCTCCTCATTTCCGGTTAAACTACAGTACCCTTGGGCGTGACATCCGGAACAAGCTGATACAGATGAAATTTTTACAAGCACGGAATTAATATTGACTTTCTGCACTGTACCTTCATGTTGTATAGTTCCGAAATTCCCTTCTTTTTCCATATATATTATCCTGGCAAATTGCAGCCGGCAAATTTACAATTCCTGTACAAACAGTGTCTGCTTTTTGTCAGCTTTTAATGTTGTTCAGGGTATTTATAATGATTCTAATTAAGTGGTCTTCAACTTATGTTACTCCACGACTGTTTAAGACTGAAAAGTCTTTTCAGTTCAACTTTCAGAACAAGATTCTGACCATCTTCCAATAGCGGATCTTTTAAAAGAATATCTTCTGCTATATTTCTTACATATTCAATAAGCTGACCGTCTTTACCAAGGTTTGCAATCTTCAGGTCAAAAGGAATTCCGCTTTGAAGAGTACCTTCAATATCACCGGGCCCTCTTAGTTGCAGATCGATCTCAGCAATCTCAAAGCCATCATAGGTTCTGATCATCACTTCGATCCTCTTTGCTGCCTCTTTTGATAATTTATCGGAACTCATCAGTATGCAATATGACTGGTCAGCGCCTCTTCCGACGCGTCCCCTTAACTGATGTAATTGTGAAAGGCCAAACCTTTCGGCGCTTTCAATAACCATAACGGTTGCATTGGGTATATCAACACCTACTTCTATTACAGTTGTTGCAACCAGGATATGTGCATGGCCATCCCTGAAAAGCCTCATGGAAGCATCCTTTTCTGCAGGAGTCATTTTGCCATGAACTATACTTATGCAATACTTTGGAGCGGGAAATACTCTTGAAATTGTGTCCCATCCGTCCTCGAGGTCTTTATAATCCATTTTTTCAGACTCTTTTATTAACGGATATACAATATAAATCTGACGCCCTAAAGTGATCTGGTTTCTGATAAATCCGAATACCTTATTTCTTTCTGAATCAATAAAATGCATTGTTTTTATCGGGATCCTCCCGGGAGGTAATTCATCAATTACTGAAACATCAAGATCCCCATAAAGGGTCATTGCAAGTGTTCTGGGAATAGGAGTTGCGGTCATTACCAGGACATGGGGAGGATTCAGACCTTTTTCCCACAACCTTGCCCTTTGGGCAACACCGAATCTGTGCTGCTCATCAATAATAACAAGCCCAAGATTGCTGAACTGGACATTTTCTTCTATTAAAGCATGAGTGCCAATGAGAATATTCAATGATCTGTCTCTCAGCGATTCGTCAATAATCCTGCGGGAATTCTTTTTTGATGATCCTGTTAGCAGACTGACTTTTATATCAATTCCCTCAAGCATTTTGCTGATAGTCTGATAATGCTGATTTGCCAGAATCTCTGTAGGTGCCATCAGACAGGTCTGGAAGCCGTTATCAATTGCAATGAGCATACTCATCAGAGCCACAAGCGTTTTTCCGCTGCCAACGTCGCCCTGAAGAAGACGGTTCATCTGTTTTCCGGAACCAAGATCCCTGCGGATCTCTTTCATTACTCTTTTCTGAGCTTCGGTCAGAGTAAAGGGAAGGTTGTTATAATAAAAGCTGTTAAAAAAATTCCCTACACTTGAAAATACAAATCCTTTGAACTTCCGGCTTCTGATGGTCTTGTATCTCAGGAGATTCAACTGTATATAAAACAACTCCTCAAATTTGAGCCGGAACCTAGATTTTTCAGTTTCCTCCGGACTGGCGGGGAAATGGATCTTATGAAGTGCATCATGAAGGTCCATAAGGTGATACTTCGAAACGATATAAGCTGATAACGTCTCTGGTATTCTGAATTTTATCTGTTTAAGAAGATTACCGATCAGTTTACTGATTGTTTTTGACGTCAGGAACTGGTTCTTCAGCCTTTCTGTTGTGCTGTAGTGAGCCTGAAGAGCAGAGGTCAACCTCTCGGACAGCTTGTCGGCAGCCTCAATTTCAGGATGAATAATATTTATGAGTCCATTGAATACCCCTGGTTTCCCAAACACTATAAATTCAATACCGGGATTATAACTTCCTGTTATCCATTTAGCACCTTTGAACCATACCAGTTTGATAGTACCGGTATCATCCTGGAAATCGGCAACCAGCCTTTTCCCTGATCCGTGCCCTTCTGTTGAATATCCTTTTATTACCCCTTTTATCTGGACAAATGGAAGATCAGGATCCAGTTCTGAAATCTTGTAAAACTTTGTCCTGTCAATATATTTATATGGAAAATAATAAAGGAGATCGCGGTATGTATTGATATTAAGCTCTTTATTAAGTAACTCAGCCCGTTTGGGACCAACCCCAGATAAATAGGTAATATTTGTATCGAGAAAATCCTGCATTATTTGCCAATCGTGTTTAATTTAATAAAAAATAGTCAAGTTGATATGTTGTTTTTGAAAATCAATTTCTTTACCCATCCCTAAAGGGTGGAAATTGATTTTGACTTCGTCGAGCTCCCCCACTTTGCGGGGTCGGTTCTTCGCTCCCTTTAGGGTTGGAGTGAACGAAGAAAATCAGGCTAGAGAATTTCATTCTGGGTTGCCATGTTAATTTAAAAAAGATGTCCGAAAATAGCTATTTTTGAAAACCTGACCTAATATTATAATTCCAATGCTTAAATGAGTCTTTTCAGAGCTTTTAAATTTACTGAATATTTTCTGGTATCACGACACCGGAAGGGGCACGGCATTAACAGCCCTTTCGTATTTGATCTGGTTTCCCGGGTATTCCGGAATAAAATGGAATCCGATATTGTCTTTAGTATAGAAAAGATAAGAAAAAAGATGATTGCCGATCAACAATCAATAATTGTTAATGATCTGGGATCCGGTTCTAAAAGATTGAAAACAAGTTTAAGAAAAGTGTCCGATATAGCCAGATATTCAGCAATTCCAAAGAAATACGGAGTTTTTCTTTACAATATGTCAAAAGCCTTTGGAAATCCATTGGTTATCGAGCTTGGTACATCGCTGGGGATCAGTACAATGTATCTGGCTGCATCACGCCCTGAAACCATCATTTACACAATGGAAGGCTGTCGGGCAACTTCTGAGATTGCATCAGAGAATTTTAAGGAGGCTGGTCTTACAAACATTAAGATTCTAAACGGTTCATTTGAAGAAATGTTAACAGCCATCAAAAAAGAAATAATTAGTCCCGGACTTGTATTTATCGATGGCAATCATAGTAAAGAACCGGTTATTAGCTATTTTAATCAGATTGCGGAAATATCTGATAACAAAACTGTTGTAATAATTGATGATATTTATTCTTCAAAAGGGATGGCAGAAGCATGGAGTGAGATAAAGGACCACAGGAAAGTAACCCTCACTGTTGATATTTTCAGAATGGGAATTGTCTTTTTCAGGGAAGGAGTAAATCATTTTAACTATATAATCAGGAATTAACAAAAATTAGTATTTAATAATTTCTTATTTGAGTAAATTAGTCTAATTTCGAAACTTCAAATTAAAAAACGTTATGGATAAAGTAATTGAAATTCATGATATTGTTAAGAACTACCAGGTTGGATCAGTGATTGTGAGAGCTTTAAGGTCTATCTCCATTAATATTGAAAAGAATGAATATGTTGCTATCATGGGACCATCCGGATCAGGCAAATCTACCCTCATGAATCTTATTGGCTGTCTCGATACACCAACAAGTGGAAGTTATATGCTCAATGGCACTGATGTCAGCAAGATGGAAGACGATTTTCTTGCCGAAATAAGGAATAAGGAGATTGGATTCGTATTTCAGACCTTCAACCTTTTACCAAGGTACACTGCTCTTGAAAATGTTACATTGCCATTGATTTATGCAGGTGTACCAAAAGTCGACAGGGAGAAAGTTGCTATTGAAACACTTGAACAGGTTGGTCTTGGCGACAGAATGACCCATAAGCCAAATGAACTTTCAGGAGGTCAGAGACAGCGTGTTGCAATTGCCAGAGCTCTGGTTAACAAACCTTCAATAATACTTGCCGATGAACCTACAGGAAACCTCGATAGCAAAACCTCAATTGATATTATGGGGCTTCTTGATATCATTCACAATAAAGGAAATACCGTGATAGTGGTGACGCATGAAGAAGATATAGCAAAGCATGCTGCACGTATTATAAGGTTGTTCGATGGAGAGGTTTCACACGACTATGTGAATGAAAAGTATGTAAAAGCCTGAAAGGTTACTTTTTGAGTTTTTTTAGACGGTAATCACATTTTCAATTGATTCATGACGATCTACACCCTTACAGGTGACGATGGTACCACTTCATTAGCTGGAGGAAGAAGAGTTCCTAAACATCATCTTCGTGTTGAAGCTTATGGCTCTGTTGATGAACTTATCTCATGGATAGGTCTTCTAAGAGATTTCAAGGAAAACAGCCAGCGAAAGGAAAAACTTATTTACATTCAGGATCAGCTGATGATTTGTGCTGCAGCTCTTGCGACCGATAGTAGCAGTTCCAATACAGTAAGATACCTGCCAGATAATAATTGCATATCAATTATCGAGGATGAAATCGACAGGATGGAAGTAAAACTTCCCCCAGTCAAAAACTTTATTCTGCCAGGTGGACATATTCTCGTATCATATTGTCATATAGCCAGATGTGTTTGTCGAAGGGCTGAAAGGACAGTATTAAGGCTGAACGAAACTGAAGTAACGCCCGAGATTGTTAATAAATTTCTTAACCGACTTTCCGATTATTTATTCGTTTTATCCAGATTAATAAGCTTAGAGCTTAATATTGAGGAGATTAGCTGGTCTGTTTAATATATCGAAAAACTTAAAATAAGGTATTGTTTTATAACTAAAATAATATATATATTTGCAGACTTTGTTAAAAGCTAGATTTAATTAGTTATAATATGTACTGGACACTTGAATTAGCATCAAAACTTGAGGATGCTCCATGGCCTGCCACTAAAGATGAGCTGATTGACTTCGCCATTAGGTCAGGTGCCCCGATGGAAGTAATTGAAAACTTGCAGGAAATTGAGGATGAGGGAGATATCTACGAAAGCATTGAAGATATCTGGCCCGATTATCCAAGTAAGGATGACTTCTTCTTTAATGAGGATGAGTATTAGAATGAGGCTGACTCTGATGAAGTCAGTCTTTCTTTATTACCTAAATATATCGGCCATTTTCTTTGGTCTGAAAAGATCGAGCCAGGAAAATCCATCGAGTCTTAAAGTTTCAGGATTAACCTCTTTCGGAGGATCAATAACGCCTTCAGTATTGTCATATTCATTAACCTCAGTTATTTTGCCATCTTTGATATAAATTTCAATACGTGCACATTTATCCTTTGTAACACCTACAATTTCTTCTCCATCAAGAAGATAATATATTGTTTCTCCGTTACCTTCAATGTTTATTTTATATAATTTATTGTCCTTGAAGTAACCTGTAAGTGACCGGCCTTTGATCTGATTAAACCTGCTCAGGTCTACCTGACTTGTCACAAAAGCAGAATTGTATAATTCCAACCTGTCGGTTTGCTGGTTTTTTGTAAAAATGGCTATGGAATCAGAAGTCAGCTGATTTTCCTTTGACCAGATGACAGGGGAGGTATATAACCTTATAACTGAATCCTGAAATGAATAGGAGAGGGAGTCACATTTTGCCTGAAGCTCTTCACTGAATATCCGGCAGCCATGATATGCCCTCATAAGCCTGTAACCGGCTCCGGAGGCTCGGGATATTGTGACAGCACTGATGGTATCGGCATGAAGAAACAGTGAGTCTCCTTTCGAAATCTGGATAAATAAGGCTTTATTGGTAACCATAAACCTTTCAGGATTCTTGTAATACCACGCATAATTCCCTTTTACGATGATATTGTTTATTGTGTCCGCGATACTGGTATTTCCGAAGGATTGACCATAGCCCGTTTTTCCGTCATAAAACAGAGAGTCCCCGTGTATTATCTGCTGTTTGTTATCAATTACTGCATTTTTCCAGATACGTGAGATATCGTTTTTAGTATCATACCAGCCCCTTTCACAATACAAATAAAGACTGTCTCCATTAAGTTCCGATGGGCCTGTGAAGAAAGCAGTTTCACTCTTTGTATTGTAATCCATTGTATCAGCAGTCATTACATAATCAGGGTTGACTATTTTTACACTGTCTTTAAAATGAAAAAGATTTTGCGAGACATAATAAATCCCGATAATACTTGTGAGGGTGTTTTCTCCATTAATAATTTTCCCTTTATCGTTGTATCTTGCTATCTTATTGGCAACATCATATTTAACTGAATTGGTGTAAAGATGCGTCTCTTTATCAATAAGTTCAACATTCCCATCTACCGATGCATTTTCTGTTGTACCGTCGTAAAAAAGATAATCACCAAAGAGGTCAAGTGTGTCACCCTGTTCGATGTGGACTTTACTATAAGCTTCAATCTGGTTGAATCCGGTATAAAAATGGGCGCTATCGCACCACATAAATATTTCGTTATGTTTAAGGGCGACATTCCCCAGAAGGCGTGTCAGTCTTTTGCCGGATGTTTTTTCAATCTCATCAATACCATCATCTGCATGTTTTACCTCCACCATTCTCTTTCCGGGTTTTGGCTGAGGAATAATCTGGCTATATAGACCTGATGAACATAAAAAAACGCCTAAAACAAACAGGACTCTTCTGATCACTAATGAATATGACAGTTTTTCTGGAAATTTTATTTCAACCATCCTTTAGCAAGAAAATCACATGATTTGAATTCTTCACTTATTTTTATATAAGTAGCCTCAATCTTCTTTTTGATCCATTTGTCATAACTTTTATTTCGCTCATTCATCATAGCTGCATTGTAAAGGTTCTGATAATCATCTTTAAGATTTGCCCTGTGTGCCGGTAATTCATTATCAAGTCTGACAATTCTGAAAACCACGTTACCCAATTCATCAGTAGTCCTGAAGGGCTCAGATATTTCTCCTATTTTCAAATCCCTGATTTTTACATACATCTCTTTGTTTAACTCATCGAGAGTGAACCAGTTAATACGTTCTGAAGGGTTGGTACTTACAACTTTACCCCCATTTATCCGGCTGTCTTTATGGCTTGAGAATCTTAAAGCAGCGACCTCAAATTTTAAGCTGTCTTTTCTTATAAGATTGGTAATACTATCGAGTTTCGCAATCGCTCTTTCTGCTTCCTGAGGCTTGACTTTAGGTCTGATGAGAATATGACGGGAATTAACAAGATCGCCTTTACGGTCAATTAACTGTATTATGTGAAATCCATATTTAGTTTCGACAATTTTAGAAACATTGTTTTTTGTAAGACTGAATGCAGCATCGGCATATTCTTTTTCAAGCTCTCCTCTGGTTTTGTATCCAATCTCCCCACCATTTGTAGCAGATCCAGGATCTTCAGAATACATAACGGCCAGAACATTGAAGCTTTTCCCTGCAAGGATTTCACTTCGTATGTCAAGTAGTTTTTGCCTAGCTTCTGCTTTGTTCTCCTCATTTTCAGGAGGATCGAGTTGAATAATGCTTATCTGTACTTTGGATGGTACAACAGGAAGACTGTCTTTTGGTATTGCTGCAACGAATTTTTTCAGATCAGCAGGTGTAATAGAAATATTTGAAGCTATTTTGCTCTGGACTTCAGAAACGATCTGTTGCTCAAGGAGGGCTTTTCTGATATCTCTCCTGATTTCTACCATGCTCTTTTTAAAATAGTCTTCAAGGGCCTTTTCACTTCCTACTTGTCTGATAGCATCATTCATTTTCATGTTGAGTTCTCCTTCAACCATATCATCAGTTACACTGATACTATCAATCCGGGCCTGATCCAGAAACAGCTTTGAAATAAGTAACTCCTGAAAGACATTGCATCGTAGCTGTTCAGCAGGTGTTTTGTTACCGCTTCTTCTCAAATCAATTACCGCGTTTTCAACATCAGAAAGGTAAATTACCTCATTCCCCACTATTGCTGCCACAGATTCAACAAGCACCTGGGCACTTGCAGATGACATTCCGGCAAACAGAATAATACCAAATATCAGACCTGATCTTAAACTTTTTTTCATTATCAATAAATCTTAAAACCGTTTTCTTTAAGTGCTTCATTATAAATTCCGTTTTCGAGCGATTGGATGAACTCAATTCTGCGGCTATTCCAGATAATTCTTTTTATATCCTCTTTAACATATTCGAATGGAGAGAGCGAACCTCTCAGTCTGTAATCCCTGATGGTAATGAGATTTACTGATACCGAATCGCTTGTTTCAAAAAAAGTATTTCTCTTCAGAAAATTTTCCTGGTTATCAATATCTTCGTTCAGCTCAAAAGAGAGTCTATCCATTGTGACCCAATCTTCATTAAAGTCATCAAATTTTTCTGCAAACTGGTAACATAAACTTTCAAGTTCCTGAAGGTCTTTCTGGTTAATTGATCTTGACAGTAGTTTAATTTTATAAAGATTTGGCGTTTCAACAGGCAATTTTATAAAAAGAGCTTTTACAATGTTTGAACTTAGAATAAAACTATTTTCGTTAACTGCATAATAACTTTCCAGTTCATCTTCAGTTATAACAGTATCCATTTTTTCGAGCAACATTTGCCTCTGGTATTCATATGTCACCAGATTTACTCTTGTTTCATCAAGTTGTCTCTCGATTTCATCTTTTAATGCAGGGGAAAGGTTTTCTTCAGCTTTCTGAAAAAGAAGCTCCCTCTTTGCCCATTTATTAATGTAATTCTGGATAAGAGCTGAACTGTCAGATTGAGAAATGCCCTCAGGTATGGAAGCAGATATCTCGTCATAATATAATATAATGTTTCCGGCTTTTGCAACCGGAACTCTTTTTGCAGTATTGTTATAGTTTCTGCAACCTGATAAAAGAAAAATGATCAATAAGACCAATACAATTTTATTCATTATTTAATCTCTTGTTCACTTCATTAAAAACTGTAGGTTCAATCTTAACGGTATATTTTTCCTTTAATTGTTTAATCCATTCATTCCCGAGCCAATCCTGATAACCTGAAATCATTTCTCCCTGAACTTCATCGAAGGGAAGAGGGACTGGTTCATTAACTTTTCTTATTACAATTAAAGAGGGGACCCCATTCTTCTTAAAAGTTTGTGCCCCGGTAATCCATTGAATATTATCAATATCCTGATCATCACCTTTAAGCCATTTCCCCTCTGTAATGGTCAGGAGTGTATCACCTCTTTTATTAAATTTCTCATGAAGTTTTTTATCTGTATCTGGTCTATGGGAAAACTTCTTATATGCTGATGCAAGTTGCTTTTCTCCCCTGGATTTATTGAGGGAAAAAACCTTGGCTTCAATTCCCCTCCGGGAAAGGTAACTGTTTTTATGCTCGTCATAATATTTATGCAAACCTGCGGAATCTTTCTGAACCTTGTTCCATATCTTTTTGGAAGAAATATCAAACAAAAGAATCCCGTCATGGAATTCGTTCATAAGGTATCTGAATTCGGGATATTTATTTTCAAGAATTGAGTTTTCATATTTAATGATCTGGTCCGACAATATTGTTTCAACAGAGTTACTAATAAAATATTTTGGATCGTCAGTAACTATCATTGAACCTCTTTTCTCAATGTAATTAGCGAACTCTTTAACGGTAAGATGCTGGTCTGTAAATGAATACAGGTATCCGGAGGGCATAATTGTCCGGTTGTATTTTGACAAACCCTGAATTATAAGAGTGTCGGTATTATTTACAAACCATTCATAAACAGACGGATTCTCCCTGAAGTGATATTCTTTCTTAAGTTTTTCGATCAGCGACTTTTTACCTAGTGAATTTAGGTACGATTGATTTATTCTGCTTTCAAGAAACGACTTTGACTCCTCAAAGGAACCAGGAGCCTTTTTGTCGAGCAGTTTAATGATATGAAAGCCATAAATTAAACGGACAGGTTTTGTATAATTACCTGTATCTTTAAGAGAAAATGCAGCTTCTGAAAAATCACTTATTATTTCACCTGCTCCGAACCAGTTAAGTTCACCGTCATTTTGTGCCGACTCTTTATGGTCGGAATATTTTTTAGCAAGTTCACGGAATGAGCTCCCACCCTGAAGCCGTTTGTATATATTATTAATATCCTCTTCTGCCTTTTTTATTACATTTTCATCAGCTCCGGGAGGGGCTGCTTTCATAATATGAGCTACTCTGATCTTTCCTTTGGAAGGACGTTTATCTGCAAGCTTAATAATGTGATAGCCATATGGGGTCCTGACAGGATTTGAAATAGTACCAACCTTAAGATTATAAGCAGCTTCTTCAAAAGGCATTATCATTTGGAAAACGGTGAAATATCCCAGGTTACCGCCATTTACCATAACAGACTTATCATCAGAAGTTGCTCTGGCCACCTGTTCAAATGGTTCCCCGTTAATGATCCTTTCCCTTATACCGATTGCTTTTTTAAATGCTTTAAGTGTATCTTCAGGAGTGGCATCGGGAGCACAATTGATTAAAATATGCCAGGCATTTATTTCACTTAATGATCTCTGATAAGCTTTATGGAGCAGTCTTTCTTTTGTATCAGGATCAGTCAGGTAATTCTGAGCCAGTTGATTCCGATAACCATTTAACTCGTTTTTAAAGGCTTTTGTAGTATCATATCCCTCTGCGATGGCATCGGCAACTTTCAGCTTGAAATCAATAAATTGTTCCAGGTATTTGTTAATATCAACCTTGTTTACCGGGTCAAGACTCTTCTGGTACATTCTTATGAATTCACCGGATTGAACATCTCTACCCGCTACAGTCATCAACACTCTTTCATTTAATTCCTGAGCCAGGCAAAAAGCAGGGAATAGTAATATCATAAAGATAACTGAAAGAGTGCATCTTGTTTTCATCAGAATATACTGAGATCCGTTATTCAAAAGATTATCTGCTGTAATTTGGAGATTCTCTTGTTATGGTGACATCATGCGGATGGCTTTCAATAATACCTGAATGGGTGATTCTGACAAACTTGCCATCTTTTTTCAGAACTGCAATGTTCTTTGCTCCAAGGTATCCCATTCCGGCCCTGAGGCCTCCTGTCATCTGGTAAATAACCTCAGAAAGTGTTCCTTTATATGGTACTCTTGCCTCTATTCCTTCAGGAACAAGCTTTCGTATATCATCTTCCACATCCTGGAAATAGCGGTCTTTTGACCCCTGCTGCATGGCCTCAATTGATCCCATACCCCTGTAAGCTTTGAACTTTCGGCCGTTATAGATGATTGTCTCTCCGGGCGACTCCTCAACTCCCGCAAATATTGATCCTGCCATTATCGAATCAGCTCCTGCAGCTAATGCCTTTATTATATCACCTGAATATCTTATTCCACCATCAGCAATAACCGGAATTCCTGACCCTTCTATAGCTTTTGCCACATTATAAATTGCCGAAAGCTGTGGTATTCCTACACCTGCAATAACCCTTGTCGTACAGATTGAACCCGGACCTATACCTACTTTAAGTGCATCTGCGCCTTCATCAGCAAGTTTTTTTGCTGCTTCGCCAGTGCCGATATTTCCTGCTATAACTTCTGTTGCGGGATAGTTTTTCTTTATCTCCCTGAGAATACTGACAACACTTTTTGTATGGGCATGTGCCGTATCAATAGTAATTGCATCAACATTGGCAATAATCAGAGCTTCAACCCTCTGAAGTGTGTCAGCAGCTATACCAACCGCACCTGCAACTCTGAGTCTTCCTTTGTCATCCTTGCATGAATTTGGACGATCCTTGGTTTTCGTAATATCTTTATATGTAATCAGGCCGATAAGTTTGCCGGCTTCATCTATCATTGGCAGCTTTTCAATCTTATGCTTTTGAAGAATACGTGCTGCAGCTTCAAGGTTTGTCTGGTGGGTAGTAGTGATCAGGTTTGTTGTCATTACCTCGGTTATCTTTCGCGAGCGGTTGTGCTCAAACCTGAGATCCCTGTTAGTAACAATCCCTTTCAGAATTCCCTGTTTATCAATAACGGGTATTCCTCCAATCTTATATTCAGTCATCAGGTTAATTGCCTCAGCAACAGTAGCATCAAGGTTAATGGTTATGGGATCAAATATCATAACATTTTCAGCCCTTTTAACCCGTTTTACCATTGCCGCCTGTTTTTCTATGGTCATATTCTTATGAATTACTCCAATGCCACCTTCCCTGGCAATGGCAATTGCAAGCTCATCTTCAGTAACCGTATCCATAGCAGCAGAAACAATCGGGGTATTAATCCGGATGTTTCTGGTAAACATGGAGCTGAGATCTACTTCCCTTGGGAGAACCTCAGAATATGAAGGAACCAGAAGAACATCATCAAAGGTCAATCCTTCGTAAAGTATCTTATCCTTGGTAAATGACATTGTGTGATTTATTTAGTTTTTGCTGGCGCAAATTACGAAAAAAACAGGACTCTAAAAACATGTTCTTTATTTTTAGCCCTCATAAAAAATTGAGATACAGTTATTACATTTGTAAGTAATGCGTCGGGATATTTGATTTTAAATATCCGGAAGTGTTATTCAAATTAAAAAATTTCATTAAGATTTGATTAAGCAGCCTGAAATGAATCTTGAACAGTACAGGAAGATATTAACAAAGTACTGGGGCTTTACCTCCTTTAAGCCACTTCAGGAAGAGATAATAAGGTCTGTTGCCGAAGGAAGGGATACTCTTGGTCTTATGCCGACCGGGGGTGGCAAATCAATTACATTCCAGGTGCCCGCTATGTCCATGGAGGGCACCTGCCTGGTAATAACCCCTCTTATTGCATTGATGAAGGAACAGGTAAGTCGCCTTAATAGCCTGGAAATAAAATCAATAGCAATTCATTCAGGAATGTCAAGAGAGGAGATAGATATTGCTCTGGAGAATTGTATTTACGGTGATTATAAATTTCTTTATATTTCACCCGAGAGAATTTCAACACAGATCTTTCAGGTAAAAGTTACACGCCTTAACCTCTCGCTTGTTGCTATTGATGAAGCACATTGTATTTCCCAGTGGGGTTACGATTTCCGGCCATCGTATCTGAAAATAGCTACACTCAGGAATTTCATTTCCAACAAGGTTCCGTTTCTCGCTCTTACAGCCTCTGCAACACCCCAGGTCATTGATGATATAATGAATAGACTGGAATTCAGAGAAAAAAATGTCCTGAGAACCAGTTTCATAAGAAAAAATATATCGTACCTGGTCAGAAATGTTGAGGAGAAGGGCACTTATCTCATCAGGACATTACAGAGAATAAAGGGCAGTGGAATAGTATATGTGAGGAGCAGGAAACGATGCAAAGAGGTTGCCGAGCTTCTGGTTGAAAACGGTATAAATGCCGATTTCTACCATGCAGGCTTGCCTGATGAACTGAGAGATAAGAAACAGGCTGCATGGTCGGTAGGTGAAACCCGTGTAATTGTTGCTACAAATGCTTTCGGAATGGGGATTGATAAAGCAGAGGTCAGGTTCGTAATTCATTGGGATATACCTGATTCTATAGAAACCTATTTCCAGGAAACCGGCCGGGTAGGAAGAGATAACAAGCCTGCTTATGCAGTATTATTATATTCACCGGGTGATAAGGCCAAACTAAATGACTCCTTAAGACAGAAATTCCCTCCTGTTGAAAAAATCAAGGATATTTACGAGGCTCTGTGCAATTATCTTAAGGTACCTCTCGGGGCTGGGAAGGATAATGTCTTTGACTTTAATATGTCAGATTTTGTTTCACGTTATCGTTTACCGGTAATTGAGACCTTCAATAGTCTCTCTTTTCTTCAAAGAGAAGGTTATATTGAATTCACAGAAGAGATTAACAATCCTTCAAGAGTACATTTTGTTGTTGGGCGCGATGATCTTTACAAGTTTCAGGTTGCAAATGAATCATTCGATGGATTCATTAAACTTCTTTTAAGATCCTATACCGGTATGTTTACTGAGTTTGTCGCAATAAATGAAGAAACCCTTTCAAGGAAAGCTGCGATAACAAGAGACACTGTTTATCAGTATCTGGTAAAACTTTCTTCAATGAATATTATCAGATATATTCCAGGGAAAAAAACTGCTCTTGTAATATTTACTGAAGAACGTCTCGTACGGAAAGCATTGATGATTTCTGCTGATAACTATCTTCATGTTAAAGAGAAGTATGTATACCGGCTTAACAGAATGATAGAATATGCTGAGTCGCTGAGCAGGTGCAGATCGGTTCTGCTTCTTGATTATTTTGGTGAGGAATCTGACCGGTGCGGTGTATGTGATGTCTGCCGGGAGAGAAATGAACTTGATCTTAGCAAATATGAGTTCGACCTTATTCTTGAGGAGATTAAAACCTCTCTAACTGACCATAAACCGGATGCTGAAGAACTTGTAAAGATGATAAATTATCCCGAAGAGAAAGTAATAAAAGTGCTTCGCTGGCTACTTGACCATAACAAAATTCTTAAAGACGATAATCATAAACTGTCCTGGAAAAATTAATTCCCGCTGATCCTGCTGATTCTCGCAGATTCTTTTTTAATCTGCGTTTATCTGCTTTATCTGCGGGAGATATTTTTAGTTTTACAATTCACAATAAAAAATATCTAATTTTGGTTGAAAATTAACTAATGAGAAATGGATAGCAATTCCAATCCTGTTTATTCGAGGAATGTTGTTGAATTTGTGGCTGTTGCAAACGAATATTGTAAATATGCAGAACATTCATCAGAATTGAAAGGAGATGAGATGCTGAAGATTTTGCAGCGTCTGTTACCTTTTCTATACCTGAAAGCATCCCTTCTTCCTTCCTTCAACCCCTTTTTTGATGACGGTAATGAAAAGTTCGTAACAGAGACCGACTGGTTCAAAATTCATGATTCTTTCAAAGATAAATTTGGCACTGCAAATGATTACATGGAGGTATTTGATGAAAAAATAAATGAATCGGAAGGACCTGTTGTATCTAGTCTTGCAGAAAATATGGCCGATATTTATCAGGACCTGAAAAACTTTCTTCTCCTTTACCAGACCGGAACTCAGGAGGTAATGAATGATGCTGTCTGGGAATGCAGGATGAACTTTGAGAACTTCTGGGGTCAGAAACTGACAAACTCATTAAGAGCTATCCACAGGTTTATTTATTCAGGGGAGGAGATCGGAAAGGTTGAAAACGAGGATGAAAATGTTGAAAATAGAAACACATCTGATTGGTTCATCTCCCGCAGACAAAAAGAGTTCAGAGGAGATGTTAAATAATAAATATCCTGAAACTATTACACCGGAAGAACTTAAGGGTTATGAACTATCCTGGTTTAAGGGCGAGATTGTAGTTGTTGATAATCTGGAAACCTATCGTAATATATTCCCACGGTTACTCAATTCAAGGGCTCTGGGTTTTGATACTGAAACAAGACCATCGTTCAGTAAGGGGCGAAAAAATAAGGTGTCCCTTATTCAACTTGCTAATGATGACCTTGCATGCCTTTTCAGGATAAATAAAATAGGACTTCCTGCCGAGATGATAGATCTTCTGGCAAATCCGGTGATCATAAAAGCAGGTGTGGCGGTACATGATGATATTCGTTTCCTCAGAAGTGTTAAAAAATTTTCACCCTCGGGTTTCATCGACCTGCAAAAGTTAGTTAAGGATTATGGCATTCAAAGTTCCGGACTAAAAAAACTGGCAGCTATCGTTCTTGGTTTCAGAATATCAAAAAGGCAACAGGTTACTGACTGGGAAGCGGACCATCTGACAGAGGCTCAACAGATCTATGCCGCTACCGATGCATGGGTTTGTCATCAGATTTATAATAAATTGATTGACAGTTAATATTTTTAGAATATTCTATTAAAAAATTCGAAAAACAGAAAATCTGGTGGAAAAAGCAAAAATAGTCTTGAAGTCGGGCAAAGATCAATCGGTCCGTAGATATCATCCATGGATTTTTTCGGGAGCTATAAAAAAGATCTATGGTAATCCAGCTGAAGGTGATATAGTCGAAGTATATGACAATAAAGATAGTTTCCTTGCTGTTGGACATTATCAACCCAGTTCCATAGCAGTACGAATACTCTCATTTGAACAGGTAACTCCGGACATCGGTTTTTTCAGGGACATAATAAAAAGAGCTATTAATTACAGGAAATCAGTTGGTATTATCGATAATCCTCAGATTAATGTATTCCGGCTGGTAAATGCGGAAGGGGATGGTTTGCCGGGACTGATAATTGATTTCTATAACGGTGTTGCTGTGATTCAGATGCATTCAATTGGTTTTTACAGGATACGCAGAGAAATTGCTACTATTCTGACTGAATTGATGAAAGATCAGATTATTGCAGTTTATGACAAGAGCGAAGTTACTATTCCGCATATGTCAGATATTACCGGTGTAAATGAATTTCTGTATGGAAATTCAGGTCCTGTAATTGTCACAGAAAACGGTTATAAGTTTAAAATTGACTGGTCAACAGGGCAGAAAACAGGATTCTTTATTGATCAGAGGGAAAACAGGAAACTGTTGGAAGAATTCACGGAAGGAAGAAATGTATTGAACATGTTTGGGTACACAGGTGCATTTTCAGTTTACGCTATGAAAAATGCTGCATTAGTTCATACTGTTGACAGCTCATTCCCGGCCATTGAATTGGCGAATGAAAACATTAAACTCAATTATGGAATGGATACGAGGCATGAATCATTTCAGGTTGATGCATTTGATTATCTGAATCATATTAAAGATCAGTATGATCTGATAATCCTTGACCCACCGGCATTTGCAAAGCACAATAATGTTCTGGCAAATGCCTTGCAGGGATATAAGAGACTGAATATGAAGGCTATTACGCAAATTAAGCCAGGTGGTATCATATTTACATTCTCATGTTCGCAGGTGGTCACAAAAGAGAATTTCAGGAAATCGGTATTTGCTGCTGCTGCCAACACCGGCAGAAAAGTAAGGATAATTCATCAGTTGAGTCAGCCGCCTGACCATCCGGTTAATATCTATCACCCCGAGAGTGAGTATCTGAAAGGTTTGGTTTTACATGTTGAATAAAGATATTATGAGCACAAACAGGAATATAGTATTTATTGCAAAAAAGCTGGGGCTTAATGAATGGCAGGTTGAAAACACAATCAGACTGATGGATGATGGTGCAACTATTCCGTTTATAAGCCGATACAGGAAGGAGATGACTGGCAGCCTTGATGAAGTTAAGCTGATGCATATCAAGGAAGAGTATGAACGCCTTAAAGATCTTGATGCACGACGGGAAAGCATTATTAAGTCGATTGAAGACCAGGATAAAATGACTCCTGAACTCAAGCAGAAAATTGAGGCAGCCCTTACCATAGCTGAGGTTGAAGACATATATCTGCCCTACAGGCCAAAACGACGGACTCGGGCAACTATTGCCAGAGAAAAAGGACTGGAGCCTCTTGCAGCCATTATTATGAACCAGCAGGAACCCGATCCGGAAAATAAGGCTGCAGAGTTTCTGAATGATGAAGTAACAACTGTTGAGGATGCACTGGCCGGTGCCTGCGACATTATCGCTGAGTGGATAAGTGAAGATGAAAAAGCCAGGAGGCAATTAAGATACCTCTATGAAAAAGAGTCAGTTATTTTCTCAAAGGTTATAAAAGGAAAAGAGGTTGATGGTATTAAATACAGCGACTATTTTGACTGGTCGGAAACATTGAAAAAATGCCCTTCACACCGCTTGCTTGCCATGAGACGCGGGGAGGAGGAGGGTTTCCTCCGATTATCAATTGAGCCTGAAGAGGAAAAAGCTCTCGATATTCTCTATCCGATTTTTGTAAAAGGCCGGAATATTTCATCGGATCTCGTTGCCGGAGCTGTGAAGGATAGCTGGAAGAGGCTACTTTCTCCCTCGATGGAAACTGAATTCAGGAATATTTCTAAACAAAAGGCTGATGAAGAGGCAATTAAAGTGTTTGCTGAAAACCTTCGACAGCTTCTTCTCGGATCACCCCTGGGAGAAAAAAATGTGCTTGCTATTGATCCCGGCTTCAGGACAGGATGTAAAATTGTATGCCTCGACAGACAGGGTAGCTTGCTTCATAACGAAACGATCTATCCTCATCCTCCACAAAATGAGACAGCAATGTCAATAAAGAAGATCTTGTCTCTTGTTAATGCCTACAAAATTGAAGCTATGGCCATAGGCAATGGCACAGCAAGTCGTGAAACGGAAGATTTTATTAAATGGGTCAAATTTGAAAAGGATATTCAGGTCTTTGTCGTAAGCGAAGCCGGAGCTTCAATCTATTCTGCGTCTAAAACTGCAAGGGATGAATTTCCTGATTATGATGTTACGGTGAGGGGTGCTGTATCAATCGGAAGGCGTCTGATGGACCCTCTTGCGGAACTGGTAAAGATTGACCCTAAATCGATCGGAGTGGGGCAATATCAGCATGATGTTGATCAGCAAAAGCTTCAGAATTCGTTGGATGAAGTTGTTATGAGTTGTGTCAATGCTGTTGGTGTTGAGGTCAATACTGCCAGTAAGCATCTGCTAACCTATGTATCAGGGCTTGGTCCTCAACTGGCTCAGAATATTGTTGAATACCGTGCCGAAAACGGACCTTTCAGGTCACGTAAAGAACTTCTTAAGGTTAAGCGAATGGGAGCAAAGGCTTTTGAGCAAAGCGCAGGCTTCCTCCGTATCCGGAATGCTGAAAATCCTCTTGACTCAAGTGCTGTTCATCCCGAAAGTTATCATGTGGTTGAGAAAATGTCGAAAGATATCGGATGTGACGTTAAAGAGCTGATAACCAACGAAAACAAACGCAAAGAGATTAAACTGGAACAATATGTCACTCAGGTTACGGGGCTGCCGACTTTAAAAGATATCATGGATGAACTTTCTAAACCAGGGCGTGATCCCAGGTCAAAGATTAAAGAATTTCAGTTTGCAGATATCCACACAATGGAGGATCTGATACCCGGAATGGTCGTTCCCGGAATTGTAACAAATATTACAAAATTTGGTGCCTTTGTTGATATCGGTATTAAACAGGATGGCCTTGTACATGTTTCAAATCTGAGCAAAACCTATGTTCATGATCCTTCGAGTGTTGTAAAACTACATCAGCATGTTACTGTGAAAGTTCTGGCTGTTGATATTGAAAGAAAACGGATACAACTGTCGATGAAGGACATAAATGTAAAAAATACTTAGAGACGCTCGAGAAATAAGTAGAGACGCTCAAATTGAGCGTTTCTACAAAATTTGCATTGAAGATATACGCAGGGACGTTGCATGCAACGTCTCTACTGTATTGTATTATGGTAAATAATTATCGGGTTAATACATCATCTGCATCTGTGGAGCATTTGTCCTTGGTTTCATTGCTGGTTTTCCGGGTAATTTGGCATCTCTCATAGCTGCATTATAAACAAATGAGGCAGTGATCACCGCATTCTGTTTCAGATCAGGCATAACCAGTCTTTCATATGTATCCATTACAGTATGATAACCGCGGTCATATTCAATTTCATCCTGGATGAACTGAAATCCAGGTAATCCTGCAGCATCAAATGAAAGGTGATCTGTGCCACTGGTAGTCCGTCCCGCTATTGTTGATGCTCCCATATCAGTAAATGGTTTCAGCCACTCTTCAAAAATTGGTCTTACCATTTCGTTTTCCTGGAGATATATTCCCCTGTATTTACCACTACCATTATCCATATTGAAATAGGCGGCAAACTTATCATAATCAGGTTTATGTTCTTTTGTCTTTGGATCAACCAGGTACTTCTCAACATACCCGCGCGATCCGTTCAAACCCTGTTCTTCTCCTCCCCAAAGGGCAATCCTGATGGTTCTGCGTGGAGCAACGTCGAGGTTTTTAAGTATCCGTAGAGCTTCCATCATAACGATACACCCTGATGCATTGTCAGCAGCTCCTGTTCCCCCATGCCATGAATCGATATGAGCACCAAGCAGAACTACTTCATTTTTAAGGAGTTTATCAGTTCCCGGTATTTCACCTATAACATTATAGATTTTAGGACTTTCAAAGAACTTATTCTGAATATCAATCTCAACCTCCACCGGAACATTATGCCGGATCAATCTTTCCATCCTGCCATGTGCTTCGATTGGAAGATTCAACTCGGCAATGGGCTGATTATTACCGGAAGTATAATTGGCTCCGCCTGACCTTGGCACGTTGAATGTCCCGGAACTGTTCAGTATCACTGCAGCTCCTTCACTTTTAAGAAACTCGGAAATCTTGGTGCGCAGAGCTCTCTGTGCAGCAAAAGTTGCAAAATCTCCGGTCGGTCTTCTTCCCTGTTGCGGTGAAGCTGCCATTGAAAGCTTCTTTAAATCATCATCTGACAGCCTGCTTGCAAGAGGTTCGTAGCTGACTTCATAGGTTGTGGTGGCTGGGATCAGTACAATTTTTCCGTTGATTTTTCCCTTATATTTTTCGAGATCTGCTTCAGTCTTGACATCCATAAGAATAACTTCCCCTTTTACAAGGCCCTGGGTACTACCTGTCCAGGCCACTGGATTACATGCAAAGTTAATATAATAGGGTGCAGTCATTGCAGCATAAGTTTTCAGATTATCCCATCCGCCACGACTGAAGTCCCTTGCTTCTTCAATCCTTACATTCTGAAATCCAAGTTCTTCCATTTTTTTCCTGGCCCATTCATTACCACGGGCAATTCCGGTAGAACCAGTAAGTCTGGGTCCGACAAAATCAGTTAACCAGAAAGCAAGATCTTCAATCCCCGAGTTTCTCATTCCTTCCTGCTTTATTTTATATACCATGGTCAGATCAATTTTTTCGGTCTGCGACATTACAATAGCCGGCAGAAAAAGCAGAAATGACAAGACGATTAAGGTTCTTTTAATTTTCATTTGATCATTATTAAGTTTATTTTCAGAAGTCTTAAAAGTAGAAAAAAAAGAAAACCATTATTCATTTATATATCCATGTTTTAACATTAATTAACTTTGACTTGCATTTTAACATATCTGTTTTACTTTTGACTTTTTACTTTTTACTTTTTACTTGTAAATGATCTACCCCGAAAATTTTGAAACGAAGATAGGTTTTGACAGGATTAGAAAGCTTCTTGCAGAAAAGTGCCTTAGTCCTATGGGATTGGATACGGTTGATGCTATAAAGTTTTTGGGTGATTTGGATTCAATTTCATTTAAATTATCTGCCACTTACGAATTCCAGCAGTTACTTCAATTTGAAGACTATTTCCCCTCGGAGCATTATTATAAAATCTCTGACTGTCTGAACAAAATCAGGGTTCCTGGTTCTTTTCCTGAAGTTCAGGAGGTGTTTGATATGAAAAGATCTCTTGAAACCGTTAAGACTATCGTTAACCTGTTTAAAAAAAAGGAGGATGATAGTTATCCTGTGCTGAAATCCATCTGTGGTAGCGTTAAAATTTATCCTTACGTTCTTGATGCAACTGACAGGATTATTGATAAGAACGGAAGCATAAAAGATAATGCTTCACGGAAGCTGAAAGAGATACGGAATGATATTACAGGGAAAGGTGCAACAGTTTCCAAAAGACTGAACGCCATACTCAAACAGGCACAGGCTGATGGTATCGTTGATTCCGACACTGTGGTTTCAGTACGAAATGGCCGGGGTGTAATACCTGTAAGCACATATGATAAAAGAAGGATAAAGGGGCTGATTCATGATCAGTCGGCCTCAGGAAAAACTGTCTTTATTGAGCCAGCAGAAATAGTTGAGATAAACAATGATATAGTAGAACTGGAATATGAAGAGAGGAGGGAGATTGTCAGGATCCTGACATCATTTGCTGATGACATACGTCCTTATATTGATGACCTGAGGGGTACAAATGATTTTCTGGGTGAAATAGATTTTATAAGGGCTAAAGCATTATTGGGTAATCAATTGGAATCAGTCAGACCGGCTATCACTGATAAACCTGGAATCTTCTGGAGAAAAGCTGTTCACCCTCTTCTTAATCTTACATTTAAAAAACTCCCTGGAAGGAAAGTGGTTCCGCTTGATATTAAACTGGATGAGAAGAACAGGATAGTGCTAATTTCCGGACCTAATGCCGGTGGAAAATCAGTCTGTCTTAAAACAGTTGGTTTGCTCCAGTATATGTTGCAAAGCGGCTTGACCATACCTGTTGCCGAAGGATCGGAATCAGGAATTTTTAAAAATATATTTATAGATATTGGGGATGAACAAAGTATTGATAATGATTTGAGTACTTACAGCTCACATCTTATCAACATGAAGTATTTCGTGAAGAGTGCTTCATCCGACACGCTTATACTGATAGATGAATTTGGTACAGGCACTGAACCAATGCTCGGAGGAGCAATTGCAGAGGCAATTCTGGGTGAACTTAATAAATCGGAAGTTTATGGTGTAATAACCACACACTATACAAATCTTAAACATTTTGCTTCCCTGACCGATGGAATTATCAATGGGGCAATGTCGTTTGATAGCCACCTGATGCAGCCTCTTTTCCAGCTTTTTATCGGTAAACCGGGAAGTTCATTTGCTTTTGAAATTGCGCGAAAAATCGGACTTCCTGAAGAGATACTGAACAGTGCATCTGAAAAGGCCGGTGTAAAAAATATCAATTATGACCGGCACCTGAAGGATATTGCCCGTGATAAAAGGTATTGGGAAACAAAAAGACAAAACATCAGGCAGCATGAAAAACGACTTGAGGAAGTGATTGAAGATTACGAAAAGGAGTTGGCAGGAGCTAAAAACCTGAGGAAGGAGATCATTACTAAAGCGAAGGATGAAGCCCAGTCTTTGCTGAAGGAATCGAACCGAATGATTGAAAACACAATCCGTCAGATCAGGGAATCGCAGGCAGAAAAGGAAAAGACAAAGGATTTAAGGCAGCAACTTGAAGAGTTTAAAAGCGGTGTTGTTGAGGAAACAAAACCTGTTGAAACAGAGTCAGAAGAAAAGATACAAAGACTGAGCATAAAGGCAGAAAAGATAAAACCCCGACCTGTTTTCAAGGTACCGGAAACCACTGAAAAATCTGAACAGCCTCTGAAACCCGGCGATACGGTAAGAATGGTCGATACCTTGGCAGCAGGGGAGATAATTGAGATTAAAGACAAAATGGTCCAGGTCGAAACAGGAAGCTTGAGGTTTTTTGTCCCACTGGATAAAATTGAAAGAATAAGCAAGGCTGAACTGAAAAAAAACATTAAATCAAATCAGGTCTACCATGAAACTGATCCAGGGGTGATGCAACGCAAAATGAATTTTAAACCCGAAATAGATATTCGCGGTGTGAGAGGAGAAGAAGCAATAAACCAGGTACGTGACTTAATCGATAATGCCCTTATTGTTCAGCATCGTAATCTCAGGATCCTTCATGGCAAGGGCAACGGGATTCTGCGTCATCTGATACGGGAATATCTCGCGACGGTAGATATTGTAAAATCGTTTCGCGATGAACAGATCGAGTTTGGAGGATCCGGCATAACTATAGTTGAATTGGATTTTTAAATTAATATAGTTTCACCGAACCGTATGATGTATTTACATTAACCCTGGAAGCTGGCGAACTCTCAGTGCCTACAATACCCGAGGTTTCACTTGAATTATTCTCAACAATTCGCTTTTGATTTTTGAAATTTCCTTCATCGAATTTAAGTTCACCATAAGATAATTTGGCGTTAAGTTCATAGCTGGCATTGTTTTCAATTCCAAGTCTTACTCCTATGTAACGTGAATCTACTTCAAGTGATTCAAAGCCAGCAGGTATTTGTGAAACAGTAAAGGAACCATAACCACCTTCGAATTTAAGTTTTTTCGTCAATGTTCCTACATTTATATCTGCGTAGCCAGCGTCCAGGACAAGGTTGTTGATTTTATCAATATTCAGATTGTCATATTTTGTCTCGCCTACAATTGAGCTTGTTTCACCGATCCTGAGTTTTGAATATTTGCTATCCAGAAGAAGTGCCTGGCATTTTATTATTTCAGTGTTGCCACTGTATCTTACTGTTAAATCAAGCCAACCTGCTTCATCAATAGTTGCTTTTCCATATGCCAGATTCAACACATTCAGAGGTTTCTCATTTCCCCTGGTCAGCTTTGACGCATTCAGATTACCATATTTTATATCGAGTTTAACCAGTCCGTGTAGATCATCAAGGTCGGTATTGCCATATCTGTTTGCGAGGGTAAGATTAACCCCTACCGGCATTTTAACATTATAATTTATGCTGAACTTTCTTGATTCTCCACCCCAGCCTGTGAAATTAAATTTCTCGTCGAGAACTGTTTTAGCCGAAATAAGATTTTCGCCTTCCGAAAACTGTACATCGATGTAGCTTAAGAGCTTCTCGGCCCTTTCTTTGTTTGGCAATTCAACAATTACCTTTACATCAATGATAACCTGATTCTGATCCCAGGTCTCGACCACAATGTCACCATACCTGTTGTTTAATTCAAGTGTCGTATTGGGACCTGTTGTGTACTCCTTATGAAACTCCTTTGTAGCCTGCTGAGCAGATAATGTGCAGGTAATAAGGAATATTGAAAATAAAAGGAAAGCTCCTGATTTATAAATTAACTTTTTCATTTTCATTCTTATTTTGGTTTTCATTCCTGATCGATTTGAGCTGATCAACTATGAAGGTCATGACTTCCAGTTTTGTCTGATAATGTTCTATCATTGCATTAATAATTCGCTCATCATTAGGATTGGCTTTAAGTTCTTTCTGAAGCTGAACATAAACCGAATCCATGCTTTTCATCTCATTCATAAGAATCTTCTTTTGCTCAGGATTGCTTTTAAGGTCAACATTCACTATCTCACTCTCCATAAGATTAACCTGGTGAACATAATAGTTTTCTACCTCTTTATATTGTGGTGATACATCGCCCAGAGTCATCTTGTTTCTGTCGGACCTGATGAAATGATCCCATGTCCAGAGCGAAGACAGGGTAATCAGTAAAGTCACTACGGCCGCCCTTAGCAGATACGGGACTATACTTCTTTTAGTCAAGGTTGTATGGAATCTCATTTCGAGTTTCCTGTTGAACCTCTCAAAGTGACCTTCCGAAGGTTCAGCGCCTTCAAAAAGATCTTTGTTATTCCTGATTATGTCTTCTATATTTTTCATGACTGATAAATATTTCATTTTTTCTTAAGTTCTCCTATAAGTTTCTGTTTGGCCCTTGAGAGCTGTGACCTTGATGTGCTGCTGGAAATTGATAATATTTCACCGATTTCATCATGATCATAACCCTCAAGAAGATAGAGTGAAAGAATTATCCTGTATCCATCCGGAAGTCTCTCAATCGCTTCCTTTACCTCTTCAACCCTGCCATCCAGTTCTTCTTTTCTTGACAGGTCCTCATCACTCTCATCTTTTATACCTGTATGAGAATCAATATCTTCAAAGATCGCTTTTCTTCTGTTCAAGGCATCGAGTGAGCGGTTTATTACTATCTTTTTAAGCCATGCTCCGAAACTCACAGTCCCTGAATAAGTGTCAATTTTTTCAAAGGCCGACAGGAACGCTTCCTGCATTATATCTTCGGCTTCCATTGTGTCGTTAACTATTCTCAGACTCGTATTGTACATTGCTTTGTAGTACAACTTGTAGATCTGAAACTGCGCTCTCTGGTCACCTGTTTTACACCCGTCCAAAAGATCCTGGTGTAAATTTCTGAATGCCGCTTCTACATTAGCCATCTTTATATAAAGACTAGTTTTTATTTGTAATGCTGCACCCACTGTCTTATCAATTTTCTAATCAATAGACGTGGGGAAATTTTTAATGCTGCACTCAATTTAAGAATTCTTTAAAATTTTTTAAACAAAAAATCAGAATTAATCCCTGAGTCACCTGTCCACTGGCAAAATCCAGTTCTGAACCAAATAAGCTGTGAGGGATTGAATATACCAGTAGTAGTACAATTGCAGCAAGAACGGTATATAAAGGTCTGTCTTTTTTTCTGTTCATTAGTACTGCCAGGATCCAGAATAACGTAGCTATAAGTGTTTTGTTATCAGTAAGATCCCAGCCAAAAGGGATTCCCGTCCAAAGTTCTCCGAAAGCATATTTCTGAACTAACGGTCCAAGTATCATTCCACCAGCTATAAGAAGGACCAGTGTCCAGACAGTATACTTTTTATATAATGGGTATTTAATTATGCTCATAAGTCCGGCAAGAGTTGAAAAGAGCATTGCCAGAAACATGAGGAGAATATGAGGGACCAGAACATAACCCGGAACGCTTCCTTTGAACCTTATAACAACCGGATTCTCCTTAAGCAGCGAAATAGTTCCTTTTGAATCGGTCAGTTCTATGTAGTATTGGAGTTTCCCTGCAGCAGGCAGTTGTGGCACTTCTGCAAAGAATCCCTCCTCCTTTGTGATCTTAAAGACTTTGTTCATAAGGAAGGAATTAACAGGGTAGACCTTATAAACAAAGTCTTTAGTTTCGTACTCATCGCTGGTTCTGAAGCGTTTATAAAAAAGTTTAGCTTTCACAGTGGTATCCGAAATCCTGAGTTTAATCTCTGGCCGTTCATCAAGACCCAGACTGCGGACAAGTTTCAGTTCATGTATTGAGTCATTGAGGGTAACATTAATCCTTTTTGGATAGGTAGGTCCGGTTTTTCTCTGGTAATAAGCTGCACCAATAGTTATTATGAATGCTAAAAACCATAATGCGAATTTTTTCATTTTATGACCGTATTTTTGTTTCTTCCTTAGACGCTGATCTTTTACAGTTGTATCAGTAAAACTTCTTTTTCACCATTACGAAGTATCTCAACATTTATTGTCTGGCCGTGTTTAAGCTGACCCATTCGGAACATATAATCATAAATATTATTGACAGGCTTGCCATTAATTGCGGTAATAATGTCGCCCTTTTTCATTCCCCCCAATGCTGCAGGTCTCCCGGGATCCACAAAATCGGCACGCAACCCGTTCTTTACATTACCGGCAAAATCGGGCATGATGCCAAGGCTTACTCCTCTTCGTCTATACGTCCTGCTGACCTCAACTTTTGGACCTGACTCCTTGAATTGAAGCCTGTCTGCAGAGTTAGCAAGTTTCTCAGCGACTTTAAAGACAGGTTCAGAAATTTTAACCATACCCTTATAATTTATTTTATCGTAGGTGTCAGATGGGGTATGATAATCGAGATGAGCTCCTGTTGTATAAAACAAAACTGGAATGTTTTTACCGTAGAATGATGAATGGTCGGATGGGCCATACCCCTCATCCGAAAATGACAGTTTGATCTTTGTTGTGTCGCTTACTGAAACAATCAGATCTTTTAATCCTGCGGCAGTTCCGACGCCACCTATCTGCAATTTAGTTGAATCCTGAAGTCGTCCCACCATGTCGAGGTTGATCATTGCATCGGCTTTTGAAAGGTCGATGCCCGGGTTTTCAGTGAAGTATTTTGAACCGAGTAATCCCTCTTCCTCACCAGTAAATGCAATAAAGATGATACTTCTGTTGTGGCTTCCTTTTGTCATTGCAAATTTTTCGGCAAGCTCAAGCATTTCACCTACGCCTGATGCATTGTCATCAGCGCCATGATGAACTGCAACGGTATCAACTGCCCTGCTGGATGATCCCGGTCCTCCCATTCCAAGATGATCGAAATGGGCTCCAATGATAATGTATTCATTTTTAAGCAGTTCATCCTCTCCGGGAAGAACCATTACTACATTTCTCGTGTTGGATTGCTCTTTCAGGATTTCTGACCTTGCTATAACTGTTGCTCCTGTTGCAAAACTTGAAGATTTTCTTGTTTTATTCAGTTTAGTTTCAAGATTATCAACTGTAGTTTTTGATTTGTAAAGAATTCCATTTGCTAGTTCTTTCTTTATTCTGAAAACCGGTATTTCAACCGAATAATCTGCTGACGAAAGAGGTTCAAATTTATCTTCTGGATCGAAAGCTGGTCCTGAAACCATCAGAACACCTGCAACCCCCATATCTTTTGCAAGAAGAGCTTTATCTCTGTCACCACTGAATGGAACAAACCCGCTGATTGTTTTTTCTGACTCAGGATCACCCCGAAGTATCAGTATCCATTTACCTTTTACATCAATACCGTTATAATCGTTCCATTTCAGACTATCGTTATTTATGTTAAATCCATAACCTGCGAAAACCACATCTGATTCCAGTTCCGAGTTTCCACTGAACGATAATGGCATAAAATCTTTAGCAGGGTCGTATTCTGTTCCATTAACAGATAAACGATTTGCTTCACCCTGAACCACCTTGTTTGTGACCTTAAACCTCTGAAACCCATCACCGGAAAGAGGCACCAGACCGTATGAAACTAGTTCGCTCCTGATATACTCAGCGGCCAGGCTATCACCTTTTGTGCCGGTTTGTCTTCCTTTAAGTGAATCGGAAGAAAGGTATTTAATATGGTTCAATAGCTCATCGGCTGTAACTTCAGGATTCATGGAAGATTTACATGAATATGCAATCAGAATAATAACAGATATAATAGGAAAAATCCTGATAACTTGTTTCATAACATTAAAATAGCGCATAAAAAAATTGTATTACAAGGATTCCCCGAGATGAAAAACTATAATTAGATTTAATAATAACAACCTGATTATTCAAAAAGTTTAAATGCTTCCTTTATAAGTCCTATAGCCTCCCTGAGCTGTTTTTCAGTGATGACAAGAGGAGGTGCAAAACGAATTATATGCTCATGAGTGGGTTTAGCGATAAGTCCTTTATCTTTCATCACCAGACACACATCCCATGCAGTTTTACCTTTTTTTGGCTTTATTACAACTGCATTAAGAAGCCCCTTGCCACGCACAAGCTCAATCATATCCGATTTAATAATGCGGAATTCATCGCGGAAAATATCACCAAGATGACTTGCATTTTCAGCAAGCTTTTCGTCTTTAATAACATCAAGTGCTGCGATTGCAACTTTACAGGCAAGAGGATTACCTCCAAATGTTGAACCATGCTCCCCGGGTTTAATTGTAAGCATTATATCATTATCCGCCAGAACGGCAGATACCGGTAAAACACCACCAGAAAGAGCTTTCCCAAGTATCAGAATATCTGGACGAACATTTTCATAATCACATGCCAGTAACTTACCTGTTCGTGCGATACCTGTTTGAACCTCATCTGCAATAAAGAGCACATTCTTTGATTTGCACAGATCATATGCCTTTTTCAGATAACCATCATCAGGAACAAAAACCCCTGCCTCGCCTTGTATCGGTTCAACAAGGAAACCAGCTACATCCGGGTCTTTGAGTGCATTTTCAAGAGCTTTAATATCATTATAAGGTATTATAATAAAGCCTGGGGTAAAAGGACCGTAATGGTTTCTGGCATCAGGATCGGTAGACATTGAGATAATGGTAATGGTCCTTCCATGGAAATTGCCTTCACAGGCAATTATCCTGGCATTGTTTTCCTTTATACCCTTTTTCTTATAAGCCCATTTGCGGCAGAGTTTCAGAGCTGTTTCATCAGCTTCAGCCCCTGAATTCATTGGAAGAACCTTATCATATCCGAAATACCTGGTTACATACTCTTCATATTCACCGAGAACAGAATTATAGAATGCCCTGGATGTCAGAGTAAGCCTTTTTGCCTGATCAGTCAATGCTTTTACGATTTTTGGGTGGCAGTGGCCCTGATTTACTGCTGAATAGGCCGAAAGGAAGTCGAAATATCGCTTTCCTTCAACGTCCCATACAAACGGCCCTTCTCCTCTTTCAAGAACAACCGGAAGCGGATGGTAATTATGGGCACCATACTTATCTTCGCGATTTATATAATCCTGAGCGTTCATGTTGTTGATTATTAATTAGATATGATTTATAGTTTAATTGGTTACAAGTTTACAAAAGCTTTTTATCATTTCAAAATTTCATTTATAGAGATGTCCGATTTGGACGTCTGTGATTTTCCAAAAGTTTATTATTATTTCAAAATCAAAAATAAATAGGAAAAAATAAACCTGATTTATTGAGATACCCCGGTAGTTTTCTCAATTTGTACTGGACCGATTAGCCCGGATTCTTCAAGTTGGTCACCTTTTTTATAAAAGTGATGTGTTGTAAACGTATATCGATTGCTGGTACGTTTTGTTCTATTAATCAGCCAAACAGGCCACTTTCCATTTTCAATACCATCCCAGGGTTCTGACTCATCCCCGATAAGCCGATTTATCCATAGATTAGCGACTTCAATCTCAAGAAGATTGTTTTTTTTCTTCAGAGCATCAGTTATATTCACCTGCCATGGGGCTGACCATAGAACGCCCAAATCCTTCCTGTTGAGTTTCACCCGGGCAAGGTTCTTTATTATTCCAAGATTCAGATACAATTCTGAATTATTAACTGATCCTGAAGATTCAGGCAAGGTAAAAGTCTTTGAATATACAGCAATTCCTGAGTAATACCTGATTCCCTCCTCAGGCCTCTCTGTCCAGTCGGTCAGACTTTCAAATAAAACTTTTTCCGGTCCACCCCATGTCGTGTCGAATGACACATTCCATGGTCCATTTATTGTCATCATAATTTGTTTTTCAGGGAAATCTTCACTATATTTTATTTCTATGCTTTTTAATCTTTCAGAATTATAGAATACTACAAAGTAACTCTGGAAGGGCTCAAGCTTAACCGGGATACCTGTTCTGCCATTCAGATCGAAGAGATTTGTCAGAGGTCTTATTTCTCCTGTCACTGCATTCCATAATTCTGCATCTCTGGTGCCTTCACGAAAAACACAAGTATCTGTTACAGGTAAATCTGTCCTGTTGGAGATAAAATATATATTACGATCAGGCAATGTTCTGTGCGTATAACGGATACTGCCAGAAGCGCTAAAATCAGGTTTAAGATCAGACTCATTCAATAAATTTTCAATTATAGTAAAATCGGAGTATAAAGAAAAAGAATCGTAATTGTTTTTATCAAAAATGCGATGGTTTGTCAATTCTTTTCCCCACCAAATCCTGCCCTGCCCATAATTGATCTGAGTGAGTTTATTGGGTATTTCACCGGTTCCCCAAATAGTTTTGACATATACCTTAACCTGTTCATCACAGGCCGGAAAATTAGTAAGTGATGGGGATTTCACAGGTGGGTTACCCAATACTGAAGCTCCGGCTTTAACCATAGATTCAATTTTTGCAAGCAGTTCAGGCGTCATAGTTTGTACGTCAGGAAGCATTAAAATACTGTACGATGCACCTCCTGGAAATACAATGCACTTGTCTTTTACAGAGGCATTTTTAATGAAGTAAAGAGGGGAACAACCGTCAAATGAATAGCCACGTTTATCAGGCATAACTGATGTACCTTCAAGTGCTGAGGAAGGAGGCAGAAATACCTGAGGTGCTCCCTCCGGTGTAAGATAAAGAATATCAGAAACAGCTTTCCCCTGAGAAAGAAGATATTGGCAGCGTGAAATATACTGATGGTATCCGGAAACCATTGGCCACCAAGTCTGACCACGATCCCAGTGAACACCATATGGACCCATTGTCATCCCTGGCCGGTACTGATCGCCATAGGGTTTATGAGCGAAAGTGTGATATATCAACCTGTTTATCCCCATACAGAAAGCCCAGTCGCCCTGGTTTTTCATATCACCGGGATACTTTTTCCAGGCTTCGCTGCTATTTGCAGTAAAAGCTTCAGCAGCAATAACAGGAGCTCCTGTAACATGAGCTATAGAAGCAGCCTCGATAAAACTGAAAGCTGAATTAAAACCATAACCATCGCTCCAGAATTCGCACATTGGAACATCGGCCACACAACCGAGATCAAGATCTGCAGCAGGATTCATGTCGTAAGGCTCGATGGACAACCGGAATCCATTTCTTCTCCCAAGTTCCTTGAAACGGCCGGCATGATTTTCAATTATAAGTTCATTCGAGGTCTGACGTACATCCCATAAGAAGCGTTCGCTGATTTCTAAACTATTAACAGTCAAACCTGAATAAACCGGAAGAAAAAGCAATGGATCGTAACCACGATGTTTAATAAATTCTTCTCTGAAAAGGGGGCTCCAATTTTGAGATCCCATTTCCCAGCTGTCAATGTGAATCATTGTCCAGCCACCTCCTGTTATTGTTTTTTGTGGTCCGACTTTACTGATCAGTTTACCAACATATGCATTGTAGTGTGCATCAAAAGAGGTTGTATCAAACTTGTCGCATTCAAATCCCAATCCAGGCAATGGTGCAGGGCGGGTAACCGCACCATTATTACGTTTACCGAATCTCATAATAGTCCATTTACCGGCAGGGATTTCCCAATGTAGGCTACCATCCTTCTGAAGTATATCGGAGAGATCAACTATGTTTCTCTGATCAATTGCTGAACCTCCTGTGCCATAATAAGTGGCTGGTGCCGGCAGGTATGGCAGGACTCCAGGTTGAGATGTATATGGAGCACGGTAATAAAGAGCTTTTTCATCGATGTTTGCTATTCTTTCCGGGACAAGTGGAGCCGGAAAGGCAAGAACAAATACATCTTCGTACCAGTTGTCACGTTGTTGCTTAAGTACCTGTGTGAGACTTCCTTCCCCAAAAAATGGTCTCTTTGACTTAGGTATAGGCAGCTTGCTGTTGAATAAGGCTGGTCCTTTTACATTAGTATCACTGGAAACAAGATGCATCATTGATTGAGGAGGAGTGACCCATGGTCCCCCACTTCCTGCCCACCCCGGACCAGATCCGAGAATGATCCTGATTCCCAGCCGTTCAGCCTCATTTACTGCATGCTTATAGAGTTCCTGCCACTCTTCACTTAGAAAGTCAATCTTACCGCGAGGTACACCTACGTTAACCTCGAGAAACAAGGCATAACCGATGCCTGCTTTCTTCATTGACTCCAAGTCTGCTGTCATTGCTTCACGATCGATGTTCCCATCCATGAAATACCAGTAAACCCCCGGTCTTGCCGAATCCGGCGGATTAATAAATCCTTGCTTCAGGTAATCATTTTGTGAGTTGTAAGTACATGAGAATAGAAATAAAAATCCACAAAAGATCAGGAGACGTCTGAAAAGGGGCACTATATTATTCATCATCTGCGAGATCAGGTCTAAGTTTTTTTGTTCTCTCAAGTGACTGCTCATGTCGCCATTTATCAATCTCACCGGTATTCCCTGACAGGAGGATATCAGGTACTCTCCACCCATTAAATTCGGCGGGACGTGTATAGACAGGAGGTGCAAGGAGATCATCCTGAAAGGAGTCGGAAAGGGCAGACTGTTCGTCGGAGATAGCCCCCGGAATAAGTCTGATGATTGCATCGGCGATGACAGCAGCAGGTAATTCACCACCAGATAAGACATAATCACCAACAGAGATTTCTTTTGTTATCAAATGATCTCTGATGCGCTGATCTATACCCTTATAATGACCGGCAAGAATTATTATGTTGTTTTTCAGCGAGAGCCGGTTAGCCATTTTTTGAGTGAGCCTTTCACCGTCAGGAGAAGTATATATAATTTCATCGTACTCTCTTTCACTTTTCAGTTTTTGAACAACTTTAAAAACAGGTTCGATCATCATCACCATTCCGGCGCCACCACCGAAAGCATAATCATCAACAGTTTTATATTTATCTTTTGTAAAATCCCGCAGGTTAATGACATTTATTTCAACCAGTTTTTTCTCCTTAGCCCTTTTTACGATTGAATGGTTCAGAGGACTTTCCAGCAACTCCGGCAGGACGGTAATAATATCAATTCTCATCTTTTCCCTGTTTGTACAAAAATACAAAGAATAAATCCATAATCCTGCATCAAATTTCTGTAGAGACAGGTCTCAGACCTGTCTCTACATTGGTTTATTAATTTATATTTGTTACATGGAATGTCGTGAGAACTGTGGTGCCTGTTGTATCGCAATTTCGATTTCAACTCCAATCCCCGGAATGTCTGAAGGTAAACCGGCAGGAGTGAGGTGCATTCATCTGCTCGATAATTATCAATGTGCTATTTATAATGATCCGGGCAAACCAAAGGTATGTGATGATTTCAAAGCCGATCCGGAGTTTTGCGGTACCAATATGGAAGAGGCTTTGAAAATCTTATTGTCACTTTCTGATAAAATGTTATTGACTTGACGCTGTCTGTCGCTAGGCTCCGTCTTTAGACTTAAAGACAAGTCCCGCAAAGCGGGACAAGACAGGCCGAAGGCCGTAAAGACTTAAAAGACTTTAAGTTATCTTCCGGAAGTATAAACAACCTTTCCCCCGGTAATTGTATAATTAACCTTTGTCTTCATAATTTCATTCTCAGGGATAGTGAGCAGATCCTTATCAGTGATCACAATATCAGCCAGATAGCCAGCTTTTATCATACCCTTGCGATCCTCCATAAACTGTGCATATGCTGAACCAAGAGTATAGTACTTAACTGCCTCTTCCATAGTAAGTTTCTCATCAGGGAACCAGCCTTCTCCCTCTTCTCCAAGCCTGTCCTTTCTTGTGACAGCTGCATATAACCCTTCCATAGGGTTCAATGGCTCCACCTGGTAATCGGTACCAAAAGCAAGTGTTGCCCCTGCTTTCAGAAGACTTCTCCAAAGATAAGCACCCTTGCATCTTTCCAGCCCTATGCGTTTTTCATAGAATTTTTTGTCAGAGATGCAATGAGACGGTTGCATTGAAGGTATAACGCCAAGTTGTGCAAAACGCGGGATATCAGATAGCTGAAGAGTCTGGGAATGTTCATCGCGATGGCGGCTGTCGCGTTTCCCGTTTACCTGCTGCGCCTTCTCATAAGCATTAAGTGTCCAGTTGTTTCCTTTATCTCCAATGGAATGTACTCCGATTTGAAAGCCATACTTATCGGCTGTAACTACCATATTTTCAAATTCCTGGTAAGGCATCATAGCCAGACCTGATGACTGTGGATTATCTGCAAACGGTTCAAACATCAAAGCAGTACCTGATCCCATTGTTCCGTCAATAAATGCTTTCAGGTAGCTAAATCGAATCCAGTTGCCTGTCTTAGGATATTTTTTTTCAAGTTCATGATATTTTGCAAGGACTGCTGTATCTGCTGTTAATGGTTTTCCAATGTCAATCCTGCTTGATAGCTGATTTTCATTCTGAAGCTTTTCATATGCATCGAAGTCAGCACTTCCGGGAATCTGAATGCTTGTCACACCCAGTTCCCTGGCTTCTTTCATAGCAAGAAGGTATCCATGCCATGTCCTGGCAGCCTCCTCTTCAGCTGTTCTATCAGTTCTTATCTCCCCGGTTATGATAAGGTTTTCAGCATTTTCCTTTAATATGCCTGTTGGTTCACCGGTCACGGGATCTTTTTGTATCTCACCTCCAAACGGATCGGGAGTGTCTTTTGTTATTCCAGATTTTTTCAGAATATAACTGTTTACAAGAACTGAGTGCCCGTCTGCACGGCTGAGCATAACCGGATTATCACGAGAAACCTTGTCTATAAGATCTTTCGTCGGCCATTTCTTGTCAATGAACATCTCATGCTCCCAATGACCTCCTTTGATTAGCACTCCTGGTTTTGACTTTGCAACCTGAGCTATTACCTTTTCAGTAATTACTGATGGATCAGTTGTATAGCGAAGCTCAATATAATCCGGATCTAGAGGTCCGAAATGGACATGAGCATCATTAAATCCGGGAAGAACAAGCCTTCTATCAGCGTTAATAACCTTTGTTACTCCCTTTTCGACCAAACGGGATATCTCTGTGGTTGTTCCCACTGCGATAATGTTTTCGCCTTTTACCGCAATAGCTTCAGCGGTGGGATTATCCTTATCAATAGTAAGAACCTTACCGTTTATTATCACCAGGTCAGCTTTCTTTTGTGGAACAAAGGAACCTGTCAATATCATAATAATAGTTGTTAATAAGATCATTAACTTTTTCATTTTATTAACTGATTTTTCAGTGCTAAATATATTTAAAGGTCAATTTATTTATCATTCATTTTTTCAAATTTATATTTTATTATTTGAGGTTTCTGTAAAATAAGAGAATAATAAATTGATAATATTAAATTTGCTGACGTTTTCAGGAGCATATATCAGTAGGTTCGGATTGATAGATGGTAAATTATTAATCTGACGTATTACTGCATATTTATTTTCTAATTAGCCTGGCAGGACAATTAATCCAACGATTTGCATTATGCAACAGACAAATTTTAAAGTTTACGGTTACCGGTGGATAATGCTCAGTGTATACATGTTAATGGTAGCCGTTAATCAGATATTATGGATCACTTTTGCCCCGATCACAGGCGAGGCGACACGGTATTATGGTGTCTCGGACCTTAAAATAGGCCTTCTTTCAATGTGTTTTATGATCGTTTACATTATTGTCTCAATCCCGGCTTCATGGGTTATCGACAGATACGGAATACGTACAGGAGTAGGTATTGGTGCAGCTTTTACCGGTATATTCGGTTTGTTACGCGGATTGGTTACAACCGATTATAATCTGTTGCTTTTATCACAAATCGGAATTGCAATCGGACAACCGTTCATTCTGAATGCAACCACCAAACTGGCTGCCCGCTGGTTCCCCATAGAGGAGCGCGCCACCGCAGTTGGCCTGGGAACCCTGGCAATGTACATTGGTATTCTGGCAGGTATTTCTCTGACACCTTATATTACTGTCACTTCCGGTATAGGCGGAATGCTTTATATCTATGGAGTTATTTCGGTTATTATTGCTATTTTCTTTTTTATATTCATGAAGGAAGGTCCGCCAACGGCTCCATGCCGTCCCGATCAGGAGGAACGTTCCCTTGTTTTTGACGGCCTTAAACATAGCCTCCATACCAGAGATTTTATATTGCTCATAATTATCTTTTTTATCGGATTGGGAGTATTTAACTGTGTTACTACCTGGATTGAGGACATTCTGAGACCCAGAGGCTTCTCGGCCACACAGGCCGGTATTACCGGTGGACTTATGATTCTGGGAGGGATTCTCGGGGCACTTATCCTTCCTATTATTTCTGACCACCGCAAGAAAAGAACTCCGTTTATTGTTGTTGCACTGGCCGGAGCCACGCTTGGCCTTGTCGGAATTACTTTTGCAACCGGTTACTGGATTCTTCTTGTCTCTGGCGCAATACTGGGATTTTTCCTTCTGAGTGCTGGACCCATTGGGTTCCAGTATGGTGCTGAAATAACTTTTCCGGCGTCGGAAGGTACATCAAACGGATTGCTTCTGCTGATGGGTCAAATCTCGGGTATTGCTTTTATTTTTGGAATGGACAGCTTTAAATCAACGTTAACAGGTTCAATGACAAGGCCTTTGGTTGTGCTGATCGGATTAATGGTAATAAGCATTTTTCTTTCACTGAGACTTAAGGAATCAAAACTTATCAGCAAAGATGAAGATCAGATAATTATTGAAAGACAGTCGTCTGATACTTCTGTTCTTTAGAACGTTTGATTATAATCTACCAGATATAAGACATCAGCATGGTCAGTAAAGATCCAAGATCACATTCAGCAGCAATATTCTTTATCTTCCTTTTTATCTTTCAGTCTTTCTATCTTTCAACCCAGGTTTTAACATATTCTTAAGTTTTTTAATATTTCAATTTGTTGTACACTGTTTCAAAACACTTAATTTCGTAAAAACATCTGAATATGAACATTGCATTAATTGGTTATGGCCGGATGGGGCACGAAATTGAGGCTTTAGCCCTGAGAAGAGGTCATTTAATTAAACTTATTATAGATCAGGATAATGCAGTCGACCTCAAAGGAGCAAATCTTAAGAGTATCGACGTTGCCATTGAATTCTCATTGCCTGAGGCGGCGTTAAAAAATATTGTGACATGTCTTGAAGCAAAGATCCCAGTGGTTTCAGGCACAACAGGCTGGCTTAAAGATTTTGAAGTAGCTGCAGAGACCTGCAGGAAGAGCGGCACATCCTTTATTCATTCGTCAAATTTCAGTATTGGTGTTAATATTTTTTTCCATATTAATTCTGAGCTGGCAAAACAGATGGTACATCTTAGCGATTATTCACCATCAATAGTTGAGGTGCATCACACTAAAAAACTTGATGCTCCAAGTGGCACAGCAATAGCTCTCGCTGAGGGTATCAGGCATAAACTTCCGAAATTTGAAGGATGGTGCTTTGAGAACGACAAAAAAGAAAACTGTATCCCAATAAATTCTGTACGTGAAGGAGTTGTTCCGGGAACTCATACTGTAACCTGGGATTCGGAGATAGACTGTATAAGTCTGAAACATGAAGCCAAGAACAGAAAAGGATTTGCGCTTGGTGCAGTTGTCGCCGCAGAATTCATTCATCTGAAAAGAGGTATATTCACAATGAGCGATGTGCTTGGATTCTGATTATTATTTTTACTTTTACCGGTTCTTAATTAACAAATTACTATGATTGAACTATTAACAAAAAAGCACATCAGATTTGCAATTGTGGCACTTATATATCTCCTTGTAGTTTTCTGGATTGGAAATTTCTGGTTTCTTATCGGGCTGGGAGTCATTTATGATGTTTATATTACTGAAAAAGTAAACTGGGCTTTCTGGAAAAAACGGAATGGTAAAAACAGCTCTTTAATTGAGTGGCTTGATGCACTCATTTTCGCTGTAATAGCTGTAACTCTTATTAACATTTTTCTTTTTCAGAATTATCGTATTCCGACAGGTTCAATGGAAAAATCACTGTTAATAGGTGATCATCTGTTTGTCAGTAAATTAGCTTATGGTCCCAGGATGCCAAATACACCTATTGCCTTTCCCTTTACACAACACACAATGCCTCTTACCAAGGGAAAATCCTGGTCAGATCTTGTTCATTGGCCGTATAAAAGACTTGCCGGATGCGGTAAGGTAAAGAATAATGATGCGATTGTCTTCAACTTCCCTGCAGGAGATACGGTTGTTGTTGAGGAGCAGGTTACAAGCTATTATGAGATTATCAGAAGGACAGCCAGAGAGATGCAGCAAAGGGATAGCTACGGTAATCAGATCCCCAAGCCCATGGATTATTATCTTAAAGCAGCGAGGAAGGATATATGGGATAGGTTTGAGGTTATTTACAGGCCGGTTGACAGAAGGGATAATTACGTAAAAAGGTGCATCGGTATTCCGGGTGATACAATTACAATCAAAGGAGGTTCATTGTATGTTAACAGGAAACTTGTACCTGAAAACGAAACCCAACAGACTACCTATGTGGTCAGTACAAACGGTACTACCATTAATCCCAAAGCTTTTGAACGACTTGACATTTACAGATCCGACCAGAGTATGATTTCCGGATCGGCTTATATTTTACCACTGACCAAAGCTAATGCAAATACAATTTCAAAATTTGCAAATGTAAAAGAAGTATCAGCAATTTATGCCAGGGAAGGAGAGTATGCTCCGCATATCTTCCCCTACAGCAGAACCTTCGGATGGAATGAGGACAACTTTGGTCCCATCTGGATGCCTGTTAAAGGTTCTTCAGTTAAACTTGATACTTCAAACATTTGCCTCTATGAACGGATAATTGATGTTTATGAGAATAACGATCTCAGGGTAGAGGGCAATAAAATTTACATCAATAACAAAGAATCTGACAGTTATACTTTCAAATTGAACTATTACTGGATGATGGGTGATAACCGACACAATTCGGCCGATTCAAGGTATTGGGGTTTTGTTCCCGAGGACCATATAGTAGGGAAACCGAAATTCATCTGGTTATCAATTGACAAAGAATCAAAAGGGCTTAAAAAGATCAGATTTAAGCGGATGTTTATGAAAATCAAATAACAAAAAAAGCTGACTTCAATCAAGTCAGCTTTTTTTATGTGCTTGTTTTGTTATTTAACTTTTTCTACGACAGCTTTAAATGCTTCGGGGTGATTCATTGCGAGGTCGGCAAGTGTTTTCCTGTTAAGTGCGATACCCTTTTTATCAAGTTTCCCGATAAACTCTGAGTAACTCATATCATACTGACGTACACCGGCATTGATCCTTTGAATCCACAATGACCTGAATTCACCTTTCTTTTTCTTCCTGTCGCGGTATGCATACCCTAAACCTTTGTCGAGAGTATTTTTTGCAACCGTTATTACATTTCTTCTTGAGCCGAAGTTTCCTTTAGTCTGCTTAAGAACCTTTTTTCTCCTGGCCCTTGATGCAACTGCGTTTACTGATCTTGGCATAACTCATCATTTTTGAATGTCAGCGTTCCGTGTATGGACTCTTTCTTGCTGAACAATCGGTTAATACTTTAATTAATTTTTCAACACGTCAACAGTTATTTACTTGCAAGAAGAAGTTTAACGTTCTTCCGGTCTGCTTTGTCAACCTGACCGAAGTATGTAAGATTTCTCTTACGTTTGGTCGCTTTTTTTGTCAGGATATGACTTTTAAATGCATGCTTCCGTTTGATTTTTCCTGTTCCGGTCAGAGAAAATCTCTTCTTTGCACCGGGATTAGTTTTCATTTTTGGCATCTTCTGTATTCAAACTATATTAAAAAACTATTTTTTCTTTTTCGGAGAGAAGGAGATGATCATCCTTTTCCCTTCAAGCCTGGGAAGCTGTTCAACTTTCCCATATTCCTCAAGGTCGTTGGCAAAGCGCAATAACAAAACCTCACCCTGTTCCTTGAATAAGATTGACCGTCCTTTAAAGAACACATAAGCTCTGACTTTTGCTCCCTCTTCCAGGAACCGCATTGCATGTTTGAGCTTAAAGTTATAATCATGATCATCAGTATTGGGGCCGAACCTGATCTCTTTAACAACGATTTTTGAGGCTTTGGCCTTAATTTCCTTCTGTTTCTTTTTCTGTTGATAAAGAAATTTCTGATAATCAACGATTTTGCAAACAGGGGGATCCGCATTTGGAGAAATTTCAACAAGATCGAGTTCCAATTTATCTGCCAGTCTGAGGGCATCCTGGATACTCATGACTTCTGCTTCTATTTCATCACCGACAACTCTGACCACTTTTGCAATGATCCTGTTGTTAATTTTGTGAGCCGGCTGGGTAATCCTGCCAGGGCTGCGCCTAATTGGTCCGGTTATAGCTCTTTCCTCCTAACTTTTGTTAATACTAAATCAATTTCAATGTGCAATTAATATGCAATTTCCTTAGCGATCTCAGACTTAATAAAACTCACAAATTCTTCAATCTTCATACTTCCTTTATCACCTTCACCCTGCTTACGGACGGCAATTGTTCCGTTTTCAGCCTCTTTTTCACCTATGATCAGGAGGTATGGAATTCTCTTTAATTCGTTATCCCTGATCTTCTTACCTATCTTTTCACTCCTGTCGTCAATCAGTGTGCAAATATCGGAATTATTTAGAATTTCCAAAACTTTTCCTGCATAATCATTGAATTTTTCACTGATAGGGAGAACGACTACCTTTTCCGGGGCCAGCCATAGTGGGAATTTACCTGCTGTGTTTTCAATCAGGACAGCCACAAATCTTTCCATCGAACCAAAGATGGTTCTGTGTATCATAACGGGCCGATGTTTCTGGTTATCACTACCGTTATATGTCAGATCAAATCTTTCGGGAAGATTATAGTCGACCTGGATAGTACCAAGCTGCCATTTCCTTCCAATGGCATCTTTTACCATAAAATCGAGTTTTGGACCGTAAAATGCAGCTTCCCCAGGAACAATCGTCGTTTCAAGGTTTGTTTCGCTTGCAGCTTCTATAATATCCTTTTCAGCTTTCTCCCAGTTTTCATCCGACCCGATATATTTTTGTTTGTTATCAGGGTCTCTTAAAGAGATCTGGGCAGAAAACTCATTAAAATTAAGTATTCTAAATACATAAAGTATAAGATCAATTATGCTTTTAAACTCTTCCCTCAACTGATCGGGTCTGCAAAAATGGTGTGCATCGTCCTGTGTGAAACTTCTGACCCTTGTCAGACCGTGTAGTTCACCGCTCTGTTCGTACCGGTAAACTGTGCCGAATTCTGCCATTCTCAGAGGCAGATCTTTGTACGAATGCGGTGTTGCATTGTATATCTCACAATGGTGAGGGCAGTTCATAGGTTTCAGCATGAACTGTTCACCCTCCTGAGGTGTTGAAATTGGTCGAAATGAGTCAGACCCGTATTTTTCAAAGTGACCTGAAGTCTTATAAAGGTTCACATTTCCAATATGAGGTGTGGTAACGATCTTGTAGCCTCTTTTCTTTAAAATCCCTGTAAGGAAAGTAATAAGGTTCTGCCTCACATCCGAACCTTTTGGGAGCCATAACGGAAGACCCATACCGACTTTTTGAGAAAAGGTAAAAAGCTCAAGTTCTTTCCCGATCCGGCGATGGTCTCTTCTTTTTGCCTCCTCAAGAAACACCAGGTAATCATCAAGCATCTTCTGTTTCGGATAGGTGATACCATAAATTCTTGTCAGCATCTTGTGTTTCTCATCCCCGTGCCAGTAAGCTCCGGCCAGACTTAACAGCTTTATTGCTTTGATGGGTTCAGTTGAAGGAAGATGAGGTCCGCGGCAGAGATCGGTAAAATCACCCTGGGTGTATAATGATATTGTACCGTCTTCAAGTTCACTTATAAGTTCAGTTTTATATTCATCTCCTTTTTTTGAAAAAAAATCCATTGCTTCTTTCTTGCTGACCTCTTTCCTGGTGTATACCAGGTTTTTGGCTGCAAGTTCTTTCATCCTGTTTTCAATTTTCTGAAGATCGGCTTCCGTGATCACTTTTCCATCACCCGGATCAACATCATAATAAAATCCATTTTCGATAGCTGGCCCGATACCAAACTTTATCCCAGGATATATTGACCCGAGAGCTTCAGCCATAAGGTGAGCTGAAGAGTGCCAGAATGCATGCTTTGCAGCTTCATCTTCCCACTTATGTAGTTTTACTGTCGCATCAGATTTTATCTGTCTGGTCAGATCATATATTTCACCATTTACAGTTGCGGCATATACCTCTTTGGCAAGCCTTGGGCTTATCTGTTCTGCAATTTCTAAACCACTGATACCGATGTTGTATTCTTTAACGGACCCATCAGGAAAAGTTATCTTAATCATTCTCTAAACTTCTTTTTATTGGAGTGCAAAGATAATTAAAAAATTTTGATTTGCCTGAATGGGAAAGTTATGTATTGATGCAGCATTTAAAGAGAAAATCCGACTTTAAAATAGTGGCACGTATTTTGAATTTACTAAAGAGAACCATTAATACATAAAACAATGAAAAAGATTATATATCTCTTACTGATTCTCCCTCTTATACTGTTCTCCTGCGAAATGTCACCCGAAGCTTATTTTTCAGCCGACCCTGGTGATCCGGTCGTAGGAGAGGAGGTTTGGTTTACAAACGAATCCCTGAATGCAGTTAGCTATGAATGGGATTTTGGTGATGGTTATACTTCATATGAGATTCATCCCACTCATGTATACGCAGCATCTGGTTCATTCCATGTCACATTAAAAGTCTATTCAAATTCAGGTTTGTCTGATCAGGCAACACTGACCATTGAAGTAAAGATTCCGACCATTCTTGAAATTGAGGTTCTGGAGTACTACAATGAGTATCCTGTTGATGGAGCAAGCGTAATCTTGTATCCAACCCTTAATGATTGGGATAACGAGACTCATATGGTAAGTGAAGGCTTTACAGATGCAGATGGGAAAGTTGTCTTTTCTGATCTTGATAATAAATTGTACTACGTTGATGTATGGGAAGCCACACACGACAATTATGCTTTAAGAGATGAAGATGTTGCGTTCATCCGGACTCCTGAAATCAAACCAAATGAGATCAACAGGTTTACTGCCTATGTCGATTATGTTGATCATGGAAAAGGTGAAGCAAGACGTGGTGGAAAAGTTGTAATTAAAAGTATTCAGCGCAAAGCAGCAG
>JBGOZX010000011.1:0-51942 GCA_041480425.1 Bacteroidia bacterium | reverse complement strand
GAACCCCTTTTAGGGGGCAGGGGGTGAAAAATCAGGGATTGAGATGATAAAATTAATTATTACCAATCAACTATTATACAGTCAATTATGAGAAAGCTATCATTTATTGTTTTATTTGTTTGCCTTATACTCTCAGGTTGTATAAGCCAATCCGGAAACAAATCGGAAAGTCCTGTCAAAATCATTTTTGATACCGATCTTGGTCCCGATTATGATGATGTGGGAGCGCTAGCTTTTTTGCATGCAATGGCTGACAGTGGAAAAGCCGAGATACTTGCAACTGTATCTTCAAATAAGCATGAATTGGTTGCACCGTCAATTGAGGTTATAAATACATATTTCGGTCGTCCGGGTTTAGCCATAGGTGCACCGAAAACAGAGGGAGTAAATCTGGGATCTTCGCAGCACTGGGCAGATTCTATTGTTGCAAAATATCCTCATACAATAAAATCAACCAGTGAAGTTGCTGACGCTGTTGAAGTTTACAGACGAACACTTTATAATCAACCCGACAAAAGTGTAACAATTATTACAGTCGGTTTTTTAACTAATCTGAACAACCTGCTTAAATCACAACCGGATAAAATATGTCCCCTGAATGGTTATGAACTTATATCAGAGAAGGTAAAACTGCTTGTATCTATGGCAGGAAGGTTCCCTGAAGGAAAGGAATTTAATATTTATATGGATTCGACGGCCTCAAAATATGTTTATGAAAACTGGCCGGGAGAAGTTATTTTTACAGGTTTCGAAATAGGCTGGGAAATCCGCACAGGTTTAAGATTAATAAAATCTGATATAAAAAACAGTCCTGTGAAAGATGTATTCAGAATCAGTATTCCTCTTTCAGCTGAGGATAAATATGGAAGAATGAGCTGGGATGAGACTGCTGTACTTATCGGGGTATACGGGACAGAAGGTTTCTTTAATACTGTAAGGGGCAAAATTATTGTTAATCCTGATGGAAGCAACATCTGGGAAAACAATCCGGATGGAAAACAAATCTATGTTAAACAAAAAATGCCGGTACCTCAAATGAGTGCTTTTATTGAGGACAGGATGATGCATAAACCCCGTTAAAAGCAAATCATCAAGTAGTTAAGAAGTAATTTTTTTGTCACTTATTTCATATAATATTTTTCTGCGAAAATCATCGGGATCAGCGGGAAAAAAGGAAAATGTTCCCCCAGATTGCGCAGATTAACGCAGATTATAATCAACAAATTTTGATATTAAATAAACCAAAATCTTCACTATGAAAAGACGTTTATTTCCACAACTATTAGTTTTGATTTTACTCGCAATCGGATCATGTAAAAACTCCACAAATGAATTCAGGACTATCAAACCTGAAGTTTTAAGAGATAAGATTGCCGGAGGCTGGGCAGGCAAGATGATAGGTGTTACATATGGCGCACCAACTGAATTCCGAGCCCAGAGCCGGATTTATGTGGATTCAATAAAATGGAAACTTTCTGATATAAAAGGAAGTATGTGGCAGGACGATATTTATGTACAACTGACCTTTTTGATGTCAATGGATAAATATGGACTTGATGCTCCTGCAAAAAAATACCAGGAGATGTTCGCCAAAGCCGGATATCCCTTATGGCATGCCAATATGCAGGCAAGGAAGAATTATTATGACAGCATTTTTGCCCCACTTTCTGGCAGTCCGGAATATAATATTCATGCAGATGATATTGATTTTCAGATAGAGGCCGACTATATCGGATTTATGTGTCCGGGAATGCCTCAGACTGCCTCGGGAATTGCAGATAAGATTGGGCACATTATGAACTACGGAGATGGGGTATATGGAGGAATCTTTGTTGCGGCTCTTTACTCAGAAGCATATTTTGAGTCGGATATTCTTAAGATTATTGAAAAGGCTCTCAGATCAATACCTTCAGAAAGTGATTACTATACGATTGTTATGGACGTTATAAAGCTCCATCAGCAATATCCATCCGACTGGCAGGCATCCTGGAAAGAGCTTGAAAAAAAATGGGGAGATGTGGATATCTGCGGGGCCGGGTCCACCTTCAATATTGATGCAAAGCTGAATGGAGCATATATTGTAATGGGTTTGTTGTACGGAGAAGGTGACCCTCTGAAAACACTTGAAATCACTACCCGTTGCGGTCAGGATTCCGATTGTAATCCTTCAAATGCAATGGCTGTACTTGGTGTAATAAAAGGTTTCAGTGGATTGCCTTCAGTTATGCAGGAAGGAGTAAAAGCTATTGGCGATTCACTTTTTATAAATACCACCTACTCATTTAATTCGGCTGTAAGTAGCACAAATAGTTACGCCCTGGACCTGATTACAAAAGATGGAGGGATTGTAAATGAAAAGAAGATTATGGTCAAAACCCAGGTACCTGCTGCTCCGAATCTTGAAGTATCATTTCCGGATGTTGTTTTCGATAAAAGAATGTCGGTTTTTGATGAGAAGGGATGGTCGTTCACAGGGAAATGGAAACCACTCGAAGTTTCTTCAGGCAGAGATAAACAGTTGAGAAAACAGTCGATGTATTCTGAAAATGCCGGTGATGAACTGGTAATTGGTTTCTCAGGAACAGGAATTTCCCTTGAAGGTAACTGGTATAAAGACGGAGGAAAAGCCGACGTTTATGTTGATGGCAATCTTCATCGCAGCATTGATACCTATTATGATTTTGCGAATCAGCAACATACTGCAAGTATCTGGCATGTCCTGAATCTGCAACCCGGCGATCATAAGGTCCGCCTGGTCGTAAAAGGGGAAAAACGACCTGAATCATCCGGAACAAAAGTTTACATAACATCAGCCATAATATTCATAAACGCCCCGAAGAAAAGCGATAACTTTAAATTTTCATTTGAAAAATAAAACTGAATTAATTATTTACTTCTCACATTAAATTTCATGTCCTTTGATCTGATTTTACTTTTATCATTAATTTTAAAACTCACTCCTACCTCTCCCAGGAGGGGAATTTAGAGGTCAATTTTTTTCTTTTTACTTTTAACTTTTAACTTAGAAACCATGTTTATTCCGCAAAGTTATTCATTAGCCATCATCCTCTGTGTTGTAACAATGCTCTGCTGGGGATCGTGGGGCAACACTCAAAAACTGGCAGGTAAATCCTGGCGTTTTGAATTGTTCTATTGGGATTATGTAATTGGGATTCTGGTGTTTTCACTATTACTTGGGTTTACCCTCGGGAGCAATGGTGAAAATGGCCGTGGGTTTATTGAAGACATTGGTCAGGCAGAATCTCGAAATATATTGAATGCGATGCTGGGAGGCATAATCTTTAATGCTTCCAACATATTATTGGTTGCTGCAATGGCAATTGCCGGCATGGCAGTGGCTTTTCCTGTAGGTGTTGGAATTGCATTGGCTCTGGGTGTCATTATTAATTATGTTTTTGCACCACAAGGCAACGCGATGTGGCTTTTTGGAGGAGTTGCTCTGATAGTGGCTGCAATAATTATTGATGCAATTGCATATAAAAAACACAGTGCATTCTTAAAGAAAGTCTCAGGCAAAGGAATACTTTTATCTATATCTGCCGGAGTCTTAATGGCACTATTTTATCGCTTTGTGGCCAGTTCCATGGTTACCAGTTTTGAAGTACCTGAAGCCGGAAAGTTAACCCCATATTCTGCAATATTCTTTTTTTCTATTGGTGTACTGGTAAGCAATTTCCTGTTTAACTATTTAATAATGAAGAGGCCGTTTGACGGAGAACCTCTGTCGTTTAAGGACTATGCAAAAGGAAGTTTAGGGGTTCATCTTACCGGTATCACAGGAGGTATAATCTGGAACATTGGTATGTCGATGAGTATTATTGCATCGGGGAAAGCCGGATTTGCCATATCCTACGGATTAGGTCAGGGTGCTACACTTATTGCAGCTCTCTGGGGTGTATTTATCTGGAAAGAGTTTAAAGGGGCAACAAGACCAGTCAACACTTTGGTATTCCTGATGTTCCTTGCATACCTGGCAGGATTGGCTTTATTAGTGTACGCAGGAGCATGATGGTAAAATAGTTCAGAACATTTTAAACAGAGGTTGTTGTTTACCACCGAAGGATTTAACAAGTTGAGACGTTGCATGCAACTTCTCTAGGCATATCCTCATTCAATATTAGGCAGCTGTCAAAGAAGTTCTTTATTTGTCTTTGTGAACCTCTAATTACCCAGGTCTTTTTCAAATGCCTGCTTATTAAATACATACTTATTGTCCAGAGACTCCATGAGTTTTAAAGTATCTGCATAGGCATTTCCTAAACAGGTTGAGGCTCCCGGCGATGGAGTTATATTGAAGATGATTTTATCACCGGTAAGTTTTGCTTCTCCCATTTCAAGCTTCCGTGTTGTATTGTTCACGATCTGGGGTCTTGTACCTCCTATTCCCCTTGCAAATTTGAGCTCACTCATTTTAATTCCCGGTACAATCTTCCTGATCTGTTTAATAAACAAACGTTTACCGATAAAAGGCAAATCATAAAGGAAATTGACAATTATGTAGCTAAACAGGACCTTGTCAAATATTATATTAAATAAACTCAATACAGGACTCAATCCCAAACCGAAGGTTTTCCAGTATTCTAAAAAGGTTGAGTTGTTATGTCTTTCCAGAAGGAAGATTGGTTTAGCCGTCGGGCCGAACCGGGTTATATCTTCATTGTGCACCTCGGGGTCACCATGAATGGCGGCAAAAGGCAGTTTTGCATTTTGTATTGTATATACCTTGCCATTCAGCACTTTTGGAGCTGTATAAAAACTTCCGGCCATTGATAATACCGATAAGTTCTTACCATAACCAAGTGATTTTGCAATCAGCAGGCTATGGCCTCCTGCAGCTACGGCTATTACGGAAGCCTGGATAACTCCCTTATCAGTTTTAACTATGTAGTGATCTCCCTCTTTCTCTATTTTAATAAGTTTTGTATTAAGATTTATACTTATGTCAGGATTTTCTTTTTTTGAGTTTTCAACAAATGAATGGCAAAGCCTTTTAAAATCAACAGTGTAGCCATCTTCAGTAACTAAAGCGAGAATCTCCTGATCCGGGTCCCTCCCTTCAACTACTCTTGGCTCGATTAGCCCTATTTCATCCCTCTTAATTACTCTTAAATTTGGAAACAGCTGACTGAATGTTGTAAACCGCTTGCTGAGTTCATCAACCTGATTTTTGCCAACCGCAAGAACCATCTTTGAGTATTTACTGAATAGTTTTGGCTCACTATTTAACAGTTTTTCATTTTCCAGATACTTCATAACCATATCGGCCATACGCTTTACGCTTTTAGCCTTCTCAAAAGAGTAATTGGTTTCAATGTCTCCGAAATGAAGGGTCTGGCTGTTTTTAGTAGAAGCCGAATTCACCATACCAAAGTCGGAATCTTTTTCTAATAAGCCAATATTTTTGACATCAGTATATTTACTTAAAGTGTAAAGTAAGGCTGTTCCAACCACTCCTCCCCCAACAATAAGAATATCATATTTAGCAATTATATCGTTCATTTTATATAATCTATGGTCGTTCATTTATTGGAATATATTCATGTTTGCCATATACATTTTTAAATGCAGGCCGTATGATTCTTTTAGCAGAGAATGTCAACTCTTCAATGCGGTGAGCGCACCATCCGGAAACTCTTGCAATTGCAAACAGTGGTGTATAAAGCTCCTTTGAAATATCAAGACAGGAGTAAACAAAACCAGAATAAAAATCAACATTAATACAAACTACCTTTGTTGATTTTTCTCCTTTAAACAATCTAAAAACTTCAGGCGTAAGTCTTTCAACTAATGAATAAAGTTCAAATTCTTCTAAACGCCCTTTTTCTATTGCCAGTTCTTTTGCTTTTGCCTTTAAAATTGCAGCTCTGGGATCAGAAATAGTATAAACAGCGTGCCCGATTCCATATATCTTACCTGAAAAATCATTTGCCCGTTTATTAAGAATCTTTAGAAGATGCTCCTTCACTTCTTCCTCACTAGTCCAATTCTTTACATGGGCTTTCATATTTTCCATCATTTCCAGAACTCTCACATTTGCTCCCCCATGTAATGGCCCTTTTAATGATCCTATAGCGGAGGTAACGGCCGAATAAATATCTGTTTCCGAAGAACTGGTTACCCTCATTGTAAAGGTGGAATTATTACCACCTCCGTGTTCTGCGTGAAGAACAAGCATGAGGTCGAGCAGATCAGCCTCAAGTTTTGAATAACCTGTACAATCACCTTTGATTAAATAGAGAAAATTTTCAGCCGGACTCAGGTTGAGTTGCGGATGACGGATTGACAAAGTCTTTCCCTTGTAAAGGTGTCTTAATGCCTGATATGAGTATGCAACAATTGTCGGAAATTTTGCAATAATATTTAACGACTGTTTAATCATGTTATCGAGAGAGATATTATCAGGGTTCGCATCAAGTGTATACAATCCCAGTACCGATCTTGCAAGAATATTAAGGACATCTTTCCCTTTCATTGATAATATCATGTCTTTTACGAAATCATCGGGCAAAGATCGTAAAGAAGCTATGTGTTCAGAAAACTCCTTCAACTCATCTTTCGTTGGAAGATGACCGGTTAATAAAAGGTAGACAGTTTCATCAAAACCATGCCGGTTTTCTTTCTGAAACCCCATAGTAATATCTTCAACATCAATCCCTCTGTATAACAATCTCCCCGGGATAGCCACAACTTTTCCATCCTCTTTCTTATAACCGACAACGTCGCCGATGTTGGTCAATCCGACTAGAACACCTGTTCCATCAGAGTTGCGCAGACCACGTTTCACATCGAACTTTTCAAATAATGTATTATCAATCTGGCATGATTCTCTTACCAAGTCCTCTAACTTTAAAAAGAAATTATTGTCTTTCATAAGAATTGATTTTTATGATTTTTTAAGTTTAAATGTTTGAGATTATTACATCTGCAAATTCGGATGTTTTTAACAAGGTGGCATTCTCCATCAGCCGATGAAAATCATAAGTAACTTTTTTACTTTGAATAGTACGTTCCAGTCCTTTATAGATGCTTTCAGCAACTTTGTTCCATCCCATGTAGTCAAACATAAGTGCACCTGAGAGGATCACTGAACCCGGATTGACTTTATTCTGATCAGCATATTTGGGTGCAGTACCGTGAGTTGCCTCAAATATGGCATGGCCACTTTCATAATTGATATTTGCTCCCGGTGCAATGCCTATTCCTCCAACGATTGCTGCAAGTGCATCTGAGATATAGTCTCCGTTCAGGTTTAAAGTAGCGATGACAGAATATTCAGCAGGTCTTGTAAGAATTTGCTGCAGGAAAGCATCAGCTATTACATCTTTAATTATAACCTTGCCTTCAGCTTCCGCCTGCTTAAGCATTTTGTCTGCAGTTTCCAAACCTTGTTTTTCTGAAATTTGCTTATGCTGTAACCAGGTAAAAATATCATTCCCAAATTCTCTTTCAGCCAAAGCATATCCCCATTTCATGAAAGAGCCCTCGGTAAACTTCATTATGTTCCCTTTATGAACAATGGTGACTGATGGTAACCTTTTGTCAATCGCATATTTAACAGCTTGTCTTACCAGACGCTCGGTACCTTCTACAGAGACAGGTTTTATGCCTATTGAGGAGGTTGCCGGAAACCGGATTGATTTAACCCCCATCTCTTCTATTAAAAATCTTTTTATTTTTTCTGTTTCCGGTTTGCCATTCATGAATTCAATGCCGGCATAGATATCTTCTGTGTTTTCCCTGAAGATGTGCATGTTAACTTTCTCCGGTTGTTTAACAGGACTAGGAACACCTTTGAAATACCGCACCGGCCGGTAGCAGGTATAAAGATCTAATTCCTGGCGCAGGGCAACGTTTAGAGAGCGCATACCTTCGCCTACCGGTGTAGTAAGAGGGCCTTTTATGCCTACCAGATACTCTCTGAAACTGCTAAGCGTTTCATTTGGCATCCAGTTCCCTGTCAGGGTAAATGCTTTTTCTCCTGCGAGAACTTCTTTCCATGCAATTTTCCTTTTCCCGTCATAGGCTTTAGCAACTGCAGCATCAAAGACCCGTACTGAAGCTTTCCAGATATCAGGTCCGGTCCCATCTCCTTCAATGAAAGGGATAACTGGATTATCCGGAACAATTAATTTGCCGTTTGCTAATTTGATTTTATCAGGGATCATAATTTATAATTAATTTAACCACAAAGAATCACTAAGTACATCACAAAGGCACACAAAGTATTGCATAGATTCAGGTATTACCTTTGTGTTACTTTGTGAATACCTTTGTGTTACTTTGTGGTTTAAAAAAAGAATCATCTTCATTTCACAAGAATTATCCATTAGCTTTTCTAATCAAATTCAGAGCACTTCCTGCTTTAAACCAGGCTATCTGAGTTTCATTATAGGAATGGTTTGCTGTTATGATTTCCTTTTCCCCATCGGAATGGTTCAAAACTATTGTCAATTCTCTGCCAGGGGCGAATTCTTTTAATCCTATCATATCAACTTTATCATCTTCCTTAATTTTATAATAGTCCTCTTTATTCGAGAATGTCAATGTTAAAACTCCTTGTTTCTTAAGGTTAGTTTCATGTATACGTGCAAAGGATTTTACAATTATTGCTTTGACATTCAGATATCTTGGTTCCATAGCTGCATGCTCGCGGGAGGATCCTTCTCCAAAGTTCTCTTCTCCAACCACAACAGACCCGATACCATTGATTTTATAAGCCCTTGCAACAGAAGAAACTGTATCATATTGACTGGTTAACTGATTAATAATCAGGTTTGTTTTGTCATTGAAATAATTTACTGCGCCAATCATGTAGTTGTCTGAGATATTTTCAAGATGTCCACGGTATTTTAACCAGAATCCGGCCATTGAAATATGATCAGTGGTGCATTTTCCTTTAACTTTAATGAGTAAAGGGAGACCAGAAAAATCGAATCCATCCCATTCCTTAAAAGGTGTTAAAGATTGTAACCTTTCTGAATCAGTAGCAATAATTATGTCTCTATTACTTCCGTTTTTTTCCGGTTTCTGGTATCCATTTTCAATGTTACCAAATCCCTGTGGAGGGAGTTCCAACCCTTCCGGTTCGGCAATTTTCACCTCTTTACCCTCGGAATTCAATAATGTATCAGTAATCGGGTTAAAGGTGAGTTTCCCGGAAATAGCAATAGCAGTCACAATCTCAGGGGAAGCAACAAAGGCAAAGGTATTTGGATTCCCATCAGTTCGTTTTGCAAAGTTACGGTTAAAGGAATGAATCACAGTGTTAACCAGGTTTTTATCAGATCCTTTGCGATCCCACTGACCTATACAGGGGCCACAGGCATTGGCAAACACTTCTCCTCCTATTTTCTCAAATAGTTCAAAATAGCCATCACGTTCCGCGATGAAGCGTATTTGTTCCGATCCTGGTGTAATTTTAAACTCCGATTTGGCCGTCAGTTTTACCCTCAAGGCATTTTTTACTACAGATGCTGCACGTGAAATATCTTCATAAGATGAATTAGTGCATGACCCTATTAGACCTACTTCAACATTTACAGGCCATTTGTTTTTTTCAGCTTCAGTTTTCATGCGCGAAATAGGAGTGGCAAGATCAGGGGTGAAAGGACCATTAATATATGGTTCAAGTTCCAACAAATTTATTTCGATAAATTGGTCATAGTATTTTGTTGGTTCTGCAATAATTTCTATGTCGGATGTAAGATGTTCCCTGTTTTTTCCGGCCAATTCCGCAATTTCCTTTCTTCCGGTAGCTGTAAGGTATTTTGCCATTGCATCATCGTACCCAAATATGGAACAGGTGGCGCCTATTTCTGCCCCCATATTGCATATAGTAGCTTTACCGGTACATGAAAGTGATTCCGCCCCTTCACCGAAATATTCGACGATGCACCCGGTTCCTCCGCTTACGGTCAATAACCCGGCAACTTTTAGTATGATGTCTTTTGCCGATGCCCATACATTTAGCCTTCCGCTTAATCTTATACCTATGAGCCGTGGAAGTTTTAATTCCCATGCCATGCCTGTCATTACATCAACAGCATCAGCTCCTCCCACTCCGATTGCAATCATTCCCAGTCCGCCGGCATTTGGAGTGTGTGAGTCAGTACCAATCATCATTCCTCCCGGAAATGCATAATTTTCTAAAATTATCTGGTGAATAATTCCTGCTCCAGGTTTCCAAAAGCCTATGTCATACTTATTGCAGACAGAGCTTAAAAAATCATAAACTTCTTTATTTGTAAATACTGCAGATTTCATGTCTTCCACAGCCCCCGATTTTGCCAGAATAAGATGATCGCAATGAACAGAAGCAGGAACTTCTGTCTGGTCTTTCCCTGCCATCATGAACTGCAATAGCGCCATTTGAGCTGTGGCATCCTGCATTGCAACCCTGTCTGGCGCAAATTCAACATAATCTATTCCCCGGTCAGATGATCCTTTCTGAAATTTACCAAAAAGATGGCTATACAGAATTTTCTCACTTAATGTTAAAGGGTGCCCCAGGTTTTTCCTGATTTCAATTATTCTGGAAGGTAGTTCTTTGTAAAAAGCCTGGATCTTTTCAAAATCAAATATCATATATCAATCATTATTTACTGTTTAGTTTCTCGTTTGCCCGTTTCCTTCAATAATCCATTTATAAGTTGTTAATGCCTCCAATGCCATTGGTCCTCTTGCATGTAGTTTCTGGGTAGAGATTCCAATTTCAGCTCCAAGCCCGAATTCTGCCCCATCGGTAAATGCGGTTGATGCATTTGCATAGACTGAAGAAGCATCGACTAACTTACAAAACAATTGAATTCGATTATTGTTCTCAGAAATAATGGCTTCGCTATGTTTAGATCCGTATTCGGAAATGTGGACCAGGGCCTCCTCAAATGAATCAACAGTTTTAATGGCCATTTTATAAGAGAGGAATTCTGTGCCAAACGAATCGCTGGTGGCTTTTTGGAGCAGTTCAGAGGGATATTTCCCTTTTAATGCGCTGTATGCTTTTTCATCTGCATACATCAGAACATTGGAATTGGAACAAAGTTCTACAAGGTAATAAAGGTCCCCTAAGCGTATTTGATGTATTATCAGGCAGTCTAGAGCATTACAAACGCTCACTCTGCGTGTCTTTGCATTGTTAATAATAATCCGCCCTTTATCTTTATCGCCAAATTCATCAAAATAGGTGTGACAAATTCCTGCACCAGTTTCAATAACCGGGATGGATGAATTTTCCCTTACGAAATCAATTAAGTCCCGACCTCCGCGTGGAATTATCACATCAATATAATTGCGGGCATTTAATAATTGTGCAGTTTCATCGCGGCCAGCAGGTAAAAGAGTAATGACATTCTGGTCAACCCCGGCTTGTTCAAGAACATTTTTTATTATTCTGACAATGGTTGTGTTTGAGTTAATTGCATCACTGCCACCTTTAAGAATGCAGGCATTCCCCGATTTAAAGCAAAGTGAAAATACATCAAATGTAACATTTGGCCTGGCTTCATAAATTACACCGATTACACCAAATGGAACAGAGACTTTTGATATTTTAAGTCCGTTTGGCCTTCTGCTCTCCATGATGATCCGGTCTAGAGGACCGGGTAATTGAGCTATATTTCTTATATCAGAAGCAATCCCTTTAATCCGCTCATTTGTGAGCAACATACGGTCATAAAGTGTATCGGATTTATCCATAAGAGCCAGATCTTTTTCATTCTCAGCAATTAAAAGTTTTGAATTTTCAGTTGCTGCTTCGGCAACCATTAAAAGCACCTTATTAATAGTGTTGGCATCCAAAACATTTAATGTCCTGCTTGCTTTTAATACTTTTATGAATATTGGTGTCAGATCCATTCAAAAATCGAATTAGTGGAAGTACTGAATTATGCTAGCATGTTTTCTTTAATCTTCTCATTAATAACAAGATAGTCATAATGGATAAAAGGTTTGCTACGCTTTTCACCAATGTTTTGCTCAGCCCTTTTCGAGTCATATTGTGATTTCCCTAACCCTATACTGTAACCATCTTCATCAAGTATCCTGACAATATCACCACTTTTAAAAGCCCCTTCAATACTGGTTATTCCGATCATCAGTAAACTGGTTGCCTTTTCCCCAAGAAGAGCTTCTTTAGCACCATTATTAATAATAACTGCACCTTTAGCGAAAGTATCAGAATGATAGAGCCATTTTTTTACACCAGTTTTCTTTTTGGTACTTGCCACAAAGTGAGTGTATGGGACATCTTTCCCTCTTATAATATCGGTTACTATTGAGTCGCGGGTGCCATTTGCAATGAAAACATCAATACCTTCAGAAGATATTTTTCTGGCAGTTGAATATTTGGTAAACATGCCTCCACGACCGAATCCTGATTTTGAAGATGAGATGAATTGGCTCAGATCGTCAGAATCCGGATAAATTTCTTTAATAAGCTCTGCACCCGGACTGCCCGGAACACAATTATATACCCCATTAACATTCGAAAGGATAAAAAGCGACTCACAATCCATCATTGATGAAATGAGACCCGATAATTCATCGTTATCAGTGAACATAAGCTCATTTATCGAAATAGTATCATTCTCATTTACAATAGGGAGCACATGGTTTTCAAGCATTGCGGAGATGCAGTTTTTCATATTCAGATAATGCCTGCGGTCCCTGAAACCCTCCTTTGTTGCAAGCATCTGACCAGCCTGAATCCCATATTTTCCGAATAGAAACTGATAATTAGACATTAGCTTTACCTGACCTATTGACGCCCATACCTGCCTTGCAGCTATTATGTTGGTCTTTTTTGAAGGCGATACTTCGCTTCGTCCAGCAGCAACTGCTCCGGAAGAGATTAATACTACTTCTATCCCTTGTTTGTAAAGGATAGCGACATCCTCAACCAGCCGTAATATTCGCCCGGTATTGAGCGATCCATCGCTTTGAGTAATTACATTACTGCCTACCTTAATTGTGATCCTGTTAAACTTTGGTTTAGTGTTTTTCAATTTAATAGTTATTATCCCTTTTTTAATTTAATTTGTCGCAAAAATAACAGAAATAGTGAATATATTATAGCTAAATCGAATATTTTAGAAAATACGTATAAATAATAAAAGCCAATATTATTCTTGTATTCCAAATAACAACCTGAATACAGGAGTATCGCTTTCAAGATATAACGTTAGTTAAACAGAAATCAAAAACCTGACAATTATCATGTTTCTTATGTTCCTCAAATTTCGCTCTCTGTTATATAAGAAACTTAAGGACTGGCTGTAATGGTGACAGAGTCCCGGTAAGGAAATCCTATACTCCGGACCTACTTCGCTCCCATAACCAGTTGGTTATAAATACTTGCCTGATTTTTTTATTTAATGACAACCTCCCCCTCCAATCTTAAGTCTGCTGATGAAGACCCGATAAATATCCTAATATTTCCCTGTTCCAGGACAAATGCCTTTTTATTAACATCCCAGTAAGTTAAATCAGATGCTTTCACGGGGATTGTAACCTTGATGGTTTCTCCTTTACGGACAAAAACGCGTTTAAATCCCTTTAAGGCTTTTGCAGGGCGTTCCACTTTTGAATCTGGAAAACTCGCATAAAGCTGAGCCACTTCATCACTGTCGTAATTACCGGTATTCTGGAGATTGAATGTGAGATTGATCACTTCATTGTTTCTCAGTGTATTCTTATCAGGTTTCAAACCGGAATAATTGAAACTTGTATAAGTTAAACCGTAACCAAACGGGAAGAGTGGTACATTTTTATCATACATGTATGTCCTTCCATTCCGTATGTTGTAATCGAGTATCGGAGGCAGCTGGTCTATTTCCGTTATCCATGTTTGAACCAATCGTCCAGACGGACTGACTTTACCAAAAATCACATCAGCCATTGCATTTCCCATTTCCTGGCTTGACTGCGTCACATGCAATATTGCCGGGACATGTTCTTTCGACCAATTTATGGCATAGGGGAAACTGGATACCATTACCAGTACAGTTTTTGGATTTACAGCCAGCACGAGTTTTACCAGGTCTTCCTGTTCAATGGATATTGCCTGACGGTCAACATCCTCACGGCCGTCGCTTGGAACATGATTCTGTCCCCAACCAAGGCCATAGCTGAGTGGATGGTTTCCGATACAGACAATAGCAACATTGCATTGTTTTGCTGCAATAATTGCCGAATCTGCTTTATTCCCGGACGCATACCTGATAATTACATTGTCTCCAAGGTCATTTTTTATTCCTTTTAAAATACTTACTTTATATGGAGGTGTACCGGAATACCAGTCTGATATAACCGAATTAGCTGACGGTCCGATAACAGCTATAGATTTGATATTGTCCTTATTAAGAGGAAGAAGCATGTTTTCATTCTTCATTAGTACGATTGACTTTTCGGTAGCTTTTCTGACCAGCTCGCTGGCCTGCTGCTTACTCCATGGAGCAATCGTATCGGCAACTCCGATCTGTGAATAAGGATTTTGTGATGAATTATCCAGTTGACCCAGCTTTAACAGAACCCGTAAATTACCATAAATTGCCTCATCAATCTCTTTTTCCGTAACTAACCCCTTATCCAATGCCTCTTTAAGTGAAGCCCTGAAATCATCAAGAAACATTGTAATACCCGCCTTGATGCACTCTGCTGCAGCGACAGGTAAGGAAGAATAATAAGCGTGAGTGGTTAACAATTGTTTAAAAGCTCCTCCGTCCGTAGAAATTATACCTCTCAATCCCCAATCTTTCATAGTTACATTACGTAATACAGGATGAACGGTGCAGGGGATGCCGTTATATTTGTTATATGCAGCCATGAAAGCCTGTGAACCGCCCTCAGTGACACCCTTATAAAATGCATAGGAGTAATATTCACGGAATAACCGTTCATCAAAATCGGAGCTGCTATATGTACGGTTGTTTTCGTTACTGTTTGCCAGAAAGTGCTTCATGAGTGAAGCTGTCTTCCAGTAGACCGGATTATTACCCTGAAGTCCTTTAACATAAGCAGTTACAAGAGTGGCATTCAGGAAAGCATCTTCTCCATAACACTCTTCAGTTCTTCCCCATCTTATATCCCTTCCAAGGTCAGCATTAGGGGCAAAAACTATTAACCCTGAGACCCCAAAATTCTTATTCTGAGCCAGATACCGACTTTCAGTTGCTTCCCAGTCGGCCACTTGCCGGATCAGGTCAGGGTCCCACATCTCTGCAAGACCGATTGCCTGTGGAAAAGTGGTTGTTGGTGAAGCCTTGGCTCCTTTTACTGCCCAGTTGGCCGGACCGCTGTAAGCCAGACCATGCAATCCCTCAACAGTGCGGGTCCCTTTAATACCAAGACGAGGAACAGAAAGCCTGGTAGAAAGGCAATTGATTTTCTCATCAATTGTCATTAAGGAAATAAGGTTCTTAATCCTCTCATCTTCAGTAAAACGGACATCCTGAAAAGGATAATTCTGTGCAGGTGAGATCATGTGAACCAATACTAAAACCAGAAATAAATTTAATTTTTTCATAATGACAGGTTCCTGATATTTTTTATTCTAATTATTTTTATCGATTGACTATTTTGAAACCACCCCCACCTTATCAGTCCATTTATTGTACAGCTCAATAATCTGTTTTGCCCCTGACATGCTACGCCATCCACGACCTTGAACGCTCCCTGGCAAGTGAGAGCGCCTCTAGTGCTATATTCACATCTTCAACTACCTGAAAGTCGTACATCCCCATGCATACAAAATCGGCACCGTTGGTATATGCATATTTCAGACCAACTTCGGGCTGGATAGCTCCTGCGGCCAGAACTTTGAAAGCAATCCACGGGTCCTGAAGTGTAGCCATGAACCGGATGGTCTCCTCCGGATCGTAATCGAACATGTTATCTTTCCAGTCTGCACCGGGCTGAGCCGACCAGTAATTGTGGCTGTGGCAGGTCTTTACCCAAAAATCTGGTTTTAATCCATGTTCAACACAAACTTTGATGGCCTCTATTCTGTGCGCACCTATGCCGGCAGGCTTTCCGTAACTACGTATTTCTTCCAATCCCTTCCGTATCAAATCCATGCGCTGGGCAACAGTTTTCCCTGTAGCATCATCATATTGCTCATTTGTCCATCGGTCGGTAATTTCACCCTGACAGTAGAGTGCATCAAAATCAGAGGCAAGCGAAAGTGCTATTCCTTTCTGAAAATCGAGGTTTGTGCCGCAGTCGGAGATGAACTTCATTTTACTCCGGAACTCATGCCTGTATTTCTGAAAAATTCTTCCATGTTGTGGATTTGAGATGATGGCATTAATACCACATTTTTCTCCCAGCGCCAATGTTTGCAATACTTTTTCGTCGGTATGATAGGTCTTTACCAGTTTCGATACATAAATCAGGTCGCGCGCATGTGCCCATCCCCCGATAAGGTTTCCACCCATAATCAGCCGGCTAAGCTCGAACTGAGCAGGTTGGCCGTTTTTATCGGTATATCTTATAGTCCCTTTCGGGATTTGTCCTTTAAGGTCACTGAGCGTTGCATAATTGAAACTGAGTAAGGTAGCGCTCGAGTTGGCATCGATCCCTTCGACCTTGAGTAATTTCTCCTCAAAACTATCCCATTTCTTTTTCCTGTATAACGCATAAGCAAAAGCACCTATAGCCGGAAAAGCGATCAGGTCTATAATCGCCTCGCGTCGTCCAAGTCCGCTTTTAGTGTCAGAAGGCAGGTCTGCCACAGGTTTACGGGCTTTTTCTTCTTTCCATCGAGTATAAAGCCGGTCGAGACCGAAATGGTAATCGGATGAAAAAAATGCAAAGGCCACTAAAACGAAAAACTCAATGAGGGTTTTATTTACCCACAGATAACTACCTTCGGCAGGAACACCCAGCATATAACCCGGGAAAGGGGGATAGGCAATGAAATAGAAAAGTAGCATCAAAGCTCCACCAGCACTTGCCCATCGAGTAAGCAACCCCAGCATAAGTCCTATCCCAACCAATATCATTCCCCAGATATTCAGGAAATCTACAATAGCAATGATACCAGCGCTTTCGGTCATTGAATGGAAAAGTGGCGCAAAAATCCATTTTGATCCTGCCAGATAAGCCGCAGAACTCCAGTTGTCGGTAAGAATTTTTGTAATGCCTTCATACAAAAATTGCCACCCGATAGCTATTCTGATAACAGAAAACAGAAAGGGGATTATAAGGCTAAAGTCGGTTCTTGATTTTGTTTTCATGTGGTGTCAGTGTTGTTATTCTGTTAATGATTTAATATTTATGCAAGCTAAGAGTTGATAATAAGTGAAAGCTATATCGTGATTATTTCCAGAAAGCTCTACCTGCAATTCCGGTTGACCGGGCCGTTTTAAGATTAATTTTTACCGTTCAATTCTAATTGTTCCACAATTTTGTCGAACTTTTTTGCCAGTTCCGGATCAAACTCAGCAAGCTTTTTCCATTCGTCTAAACCATAAACCCCGGCTCTGGAATAATCGAATGGCACAAATCTTATCTTCTTTGCAACAGATTGGTTTTTAAAATGAAAATCAAATGCAGCAGGGTTTACAAAAAGAGGGTCAGCAATAATTGAATGAACATCTTTCCCTGTTTTCTGCCATTCCTGAAAAGACTTGTCTGCAAACCGGACCTCTTTTGTCCTGGTATCCCAATAACAATTGTAGTCTGATAACAGATTGAATTTATGCCAGTTACTACTTAGAAGGCTTCCTTTATCAAAATAAATTATATTGTTTGTGAATGTTATTGACCTGTGTTCTTCTATTCGTGTTGCCTGCAACTGAGCCCTGATATTCAAAGCAAAAATATTGTTCCGGATGGTATTTTCTTTGCCGTAATGTTGGTGAAAACCAGAGTTTTTACATGCATAAACCAGATTATTTTCCTCAGTTATTCCAAATGATCCTTCGTCGGTATAAAGACCCCATCCTCCGTAATCGAAAGAATAGACATGATGGATAACATTATTGGAAACTGTCGTTCCTTCAGAAGCTGCCAGGGTATAGACACCACCCATATCGCAAAGTTCACCCCACCCCAGGTGATGGATGTGGTTGAACTCAACCATATTCCGTTTTGAAGGACTATGTGCATATCCCCATACCCATCCTACCGATATGCCGGAATAGCGAAGATTGGCTATCTCATTATGGGTCAATTTATTATCACTGGCGTTGAAAATAATTATCCCAACAGCGCAGGGGAAAACATGTCCGGCATCTCTGATTATATTATTGTCGATGGTGATATTATTAGTAATATCATTCCTATCGGTACGGATGACCGTTTCACCTATTTTGACACCTCCTGCCCCGAGGTCATGCATATAACACTGGTTAACAACAGAATTGCTGCATGCTCTTCTGAACCAGAATGCGTAGGTTCCCGTATGTGCTATTTCGCAATTCCGGAAAGTAATATTATTTGCATAGTCAAGTGTCACCACCGCATCAACCGGAGCAGCAGCCTGTGCCGGTTCATTTCCGTCAGGTGGTGTCTGATATCCCACAACTTCGAAAATCAGGTTTTCAAAACGGATATTCTCAACTTTTTTATCTGATGAACTATCACCCTGAATGAGAATGAATTCTTTCAAAACCGGAGCAAAAAATGTTGTATTTTTAATTGTCTCACCCTCCTGTGGTATATAATAAAGGAATCCCGACCGGTCAAGAAACCATTCACCCGGTGCATCAAGTGCGGATCTATAATTTTCGACGAGATAGCGTGTTTTGTTATTAAGTGGGTTCCATGGTTTCATTCCTTCACCTACAGTATAAACCGATGAATTCTGTTTGCTAAAACCAGTTACCCGCTTCCTTGTATTATCCCAATTATGGTAAAACACTATAAGTGCATTTTGATAATCCTGCTTAGAAAATGACTGAAAACACGCAGCCTCTGTACTGTCGAGTTCAATCTTCTGTATGGCCAGTTCTGGAGCCCTCCCATCTCCTTTTTCCATCACTGTTTCAGTAACTTTCTTGACCAAGTAGAATCCATCATTCGGAGTTCTTGCCCTCATGGCTCTCCTGCCATTAACATAAAGCTGCTCAAAATATGAATTATAATATGCGACCTGTGGGACAAACGTCTTCCAGAGTTTATCATTCACTTTTTCAAACCCGGTTAATTGGACTCCACCCCTGAAAACCGCCCTTGTTCCTGCTTCAGCTTTAAAAATCAGTGGAACATTCAGTTTTCCACCATCATCGATAGTCAGATTTAAAGGCTGGAACATGAAATATTCTCCTTCAAGAGCAATTACTTCGATTGGCTGACCAGCCTGGTTGCTCTTTCTGAACTCTCTGGCTTTATCACGTGCTGCAGTTAAAGTAGCAAGAGGCTTTTCGATTGTACCAGGATTGCTATCGTTTCCTGCCGGGGAGAGGTAAATTTTTTGGGCTGATAGAAGTCCGCTGCTGAATAGGAACATTGCAATAATCAGACGGACAAGTAGTTGCTTTTTCATATAAATTATTTTTATTTAACCATATAAGCTATTTATTTTATCCATGAAAAACAACAGCTAACGATAAATAATTATACAGATAGCCCGGATAAGTAGAGTTTACATGCCGGAGATTGTGTATGAACAATTTCCGGTCTATCCTGGCTTATCAATTGCCTGAAAGCAGCACCGATGCTGTTCACAAAGGTCCTCTCCCTATTTCCGTTATCAAAGGTCGGATCAGAAAAAACATTGGTAAAAGGAGTAGTCCAAAGTGAAAAGCTTCATCATCATATATCCGGCATTTCCAATCTTTATTTTAACCGACTATTTTAGTTGCCTGAAAATCTCAATTATGCAATCAAAAGTTGATATCTATTTCCCTCCCGTTGTGCTTTAAACATAATACGCCCCCTGCAGGCAAAGGCTTCCAGTTGAACCCATCTGAATCAGGATCAGCACCCTCCTTCAGTTCCATCCCATCACAGGTTATTCTTTCCGGTTTTTCAGTTAACCTTAAGATATCGGTTGCTGAACCGTAAGTCGAATAGCTTATTTTCCCGGGTCGATAAATAATAGATGTTACAAGCGATGTTGTACCCAGGAACCTGTTTTTGTTAGAAGGGGCCAGTTCGGGTGCAGCTGTCATGGCCCGCAAATAATGACGAACATAATCTCCGTACCCGTCTGTAAGCCATATGTCGTCGCGTATGTAACGGTTACGGCCATCATTGGCCACTGTATAAGTTGCCCAGTTAAGTGTACGTACTGCGTTGGTTTTATATGTTGTATCGCCCGATAATTGGGTATACATCAACTCCACTGAAGCCTGACGCGATGAATGGCTATTACCCGGAACACGGTAAACGGTTTGTTCGTTCATCACTTCGACCTTATATTTCTCATACTCCTTGTTACCCAGTTCTCTGTGAGTCCATTCGATAATCCCCTTCACGTCAGTTTGCCAATCAGGAAACAGGCCTGGATTCTGTAAAATGAACATGGCAAAAGTAATAGCATTGGTCTGTGTATCGCTCCAACCGGGTATATCCTCGAAAAAGGGTCCCCATTTGTTGGTTTTTAGCGGATAGGCTTTCATCCAGTTCAGGATTGAAGTGAACGATTTACCATATTGATTTTTATTTGCACTGTCTGCCTGTATAAGTTCTCTGAAAAGCATGAGGGTTCCAGTCCAGTTGGATGTGTAAAGGGCCTGGGCGACTGTCTTTCCTGACATATTATTATTAAGGAACGATCCGGGTTTACCTGTTTTTGCATTTACCCTGAAAGGTAGCGGTGATCTCATGCTATCTCCATTGACGATCCTGTCTGATAAGGTTTTTCCGATGCGAATTGCTGCCTTCAAATATTTTTTGTCTCCGGTAATTTTGTAGAGATTGATCAGTTCGTAACCGAAATTGCCCGCTTTATCGGGTTGCAGAAAGCCTTTTCCATTACGCATGTCCCCATCGTATTTTCCTGAATGGATATCAGTATTATAAGGATACGGTAAGTATGGCCAGGCATCTGTCGAATCGGATAATGAACGTTCAATGTAATTTTCTGCCAGGTATTTCATGTTTTCAAGTACAGCCGGGTTCCCTGTATAGGCATAGAGCAGAGTCCAGGATGACAATGCCATATTGACCTGGTCTCCGCCCAGGCCACGCATGTCATGTTCCGGTTTCCACACCTGGTGATTCATATAATATTTCATGCCATTTGAATCGGTCTCCATATTATCCCAGAAATTCCAAACAAGCAGTAGTACTGTATCGTAGGAAGCTCCCAGGTCAGACGAATACCATGGAAGTATGGAACCATCAGCCTTATTGATACGGACAGCATGATACTGGATGGTATCGCTTATCAGTATGGTATCCTGTATCTGTGGCGATGATAGTTTATGCCACCGGCATCCGGATAGGGTAATTGCAGAAATGGCTACAAGAAAAAGAGCTAGTTTTTTCATTTCGGTCGTTTTATCGTGTAAGTTTTCAGGATGTTATAAAAATATAACGATTAAATGTAACATCATATATAACAGACTAAAACTAGAATTGTGTTTTATGATTTATCATGGAGTATTTTAATTTAAGAATAAATGTAAAGGAATAATCCTGAACTTGCTTTTTAAAATTCGTTTTAATTAACCAACTTTATAGAATAATGGACATTAACTCTGCCAATTAATTAAACAGTAAAAATGAAGATATAATAAAATAATTTAGATATTATGAAAATAAATCGAAGAAGTTTTATTCAAAAAGCCTCTGTATCGGCCGCAGGGGCAGGTGTATTTTCAATACTTCCATCGGAGATATGGAGCTCACCGGTGGCTCCCGGTGATAAAATAAATGTTGGATTGATTGGCTGTAAAAATCAGGGATTTTATGACCTGAAATGTCATCTTGAATATGATGATGTTAATTGTGTGGCGTTATGTGATGTGGACTCAAATATTCTTAATGACCGGGCTGCTCAGATTAAGAAAAACTATAATCAGAATCCACAAATCTATAAGGACTTCAGAAAGATGCTGGAACAAAAAGACATCGACGCAGTAATTATCGGTACTCCTGATCATTGGCATTGTCTGAACCTGGTTTACTCATGCCAGGCCGGTAAGGATGTATATGTTGAGAAGCCTATGGCAAATACTATCGCGGAATGCAATATTATTGTAGAAGCTTCAAATTATTATAAACGGATTGTTCAGGTTGGACAGCAACAGCGTAGTGGTTTTGTTTTTCAGGAATCCATGAAGATGATTAAGGATGGGACCATCGGAGAACTCAGGAAAACTAATATCTGGGGAAATTTTAATTACGGAATCGGTTCAATTCCTGCAGAGGATAACCCTGTACCTGAAGGTGTTGATTACGATATGTGGCTAGGACCTGCCCCGTCAAGGCCTTTCAACAGAAACCGGTTTCATGGTTCGTGGCGCCATTTTTGGGATTATGGAGGAGGTTTAATGTCCGACTGGGGTGTACATCTCATTGACATGGGGCTTTGGGCAAAAGATCTGGTGGAAGCTCCGACACAGGTTTTAACCTATGCTGCTAATTCCTGCTCTGAAAAACGACAGCGCGATACATTCGATACTATGACAGTCTCATTTCCCAAAAAAGATTATGTAATTAACTGGGACATGACTGCCGGAATTCAGCAGGGTCCTTATGAGAAACTATATGGTTTAGCTTTTATCGGAGAAAAGGCAACAATTGTTACTGACAGGAGCAGTTACCAGGTTTTTCCTGAATGGGATGACAGTAAAAAAGGAAATAAAACAGAAGCTAAGTCTTTTAAAGAAGGAAAAGAATCTCATTCTCAGCATGTAAGGAATTTTATTGATTGTGTTAAATCACGGAAAACACCTGTTTGTCCACCGGAATTGGGGCGGGTGGCTGCATTGCATGCCCATATCCCAAACATTGCTGCAAGAACCGGGGAGCCGGTACTTCTCTGGGATGATACGAACTCACGCTTTACTAACAGTGAAAAGGCTAACGCATTGATTAAGCCGGAATACAGGGCTCCTTGGATATTTCCCAAAATCTGTTATTCCGGATCAGAAACCTGAAAAATCAAAATTCGAATACTGCCTGAATACAAGCACTGTAAAAGGACAAAAACTGGGGCTGTTAAAATCCCTGGAAATGGCATCCCGGGCAGGTTATGACAATGTTGAGTTATGGATAAGTGATATCAAGGGATATATTGAGTGACCTTAGAAATATGGGAGGTACAAAAATATTGTCACTCGAACTCTTTAACCAGCAATACTGGAAGCAGGATTCGCTGAAAGTTGCAAAAACAGGAATTGAAAAAATGCAAAAACTTATAGCATCATGAAATTAAAAACTATTGGACTTATGCTGATATTGCTTTGTGAAGATTTATCGGCACAAACCATTCAACAAGTTACTGTGGAAAAGATCAATCCCAGTCTGATTTACAATCATTGGAAGGCCCAATGGATAACTCATCCTTCAGAATCGGTTCTTGAATACGGCGTTTTTCATTTCCGGAAAAATTTTGAACTGAAGAATCAGCCACGTGAATTTATTATTCATATTTCAGCCGATAACCGCTACCGGTTGTTTGTCAATGGAAAGGCTGCATGTTTTGGTCCGGCACGTGGCGATCTGGAACACTGGCCATACGAAAGTATCGACATTGCGACTTTCCTGAAACCGGGCAAAAATGTACTTGCCGCTGTGGTGTGGAATTTCGGGGAATTAAAACCATGGGCGCAGTTCTCAATTAAAACGGCATTTATCGTCCAGGGAAACTCTGAATCAGAAGAGATTGTGAATACTGATCCATCCTGGAAAGTCATTAAGAATCCGGCCTATTTACCTGCTTCGGCAAGTACCAGGGAAACATTCGGGCAATTTGTTGTAGTTGGTCCCTGCGACAGGGTTGATGCAGCGCTTTATCCATGGGGCTGGGAGACTCCCGGGTATGATGATCATTCCTGGGTGACTCCCCGTACATTGGATGTTGCCCATCCGCGCGGAGTGGGAACAGATATTAATTGGGAAATGTCACCGCGCAGAATTCCTTTGATGGAGCAAATACAACAGCGGTTTGCAACAGTCCGCCGTACTTCAGGTGATCCGCTGCCTGAAGGCTTTCTTGCGGGAAAAACAATCTGGACAATCCCTGCAAATCAGAAAATCACTGTTTTGTTTGATCAGCAAACCCTGACTACGGGATACCCCGAATTGCTTTTATCAAAAGGGAAGGGAAGCAGGATCAAACTAACCTATTCCGAATCACTTTTTGATTCAAAAGGACAGAAAGGAAACCGGAATGAAATAGAAGGAAAATCCATTGTCGGGTATTCCGATTACTTTTTGCCTGATGGCAGCCCGGACAGGTTCTTCCGTCCACTTTGGTTTCGGACCTGGCGTTATCTTCAGGTTGATGTAGAAACTAAGGAGGAACCTCTCGTTGTAATAAACTTTTCGAGCGAATTTACAGCTTATCCATTAAGAGAGAACGCTGTCTTTGAATCTGACCAGCCAGGCTTGAAACAAATCTGGAATGTTGGCTGGAGAACCGCCCGTCTTTGTGCCAACGAAACCTATTATGATTGCCCATATTACGAACAGCTTCAGTATGTTGGCGATACCCGCATCCAGGCCTTGATTTCCCTTTATATGTCGGGCGATGACCGATTGGTCCGGAATTCGATTCTGAACTTTAATGAATCCCGGATTTCTGAAGGACTAACGCGAAGCAGGTATCCTTCTGCCAATCCACAGATTATTCCTCCATTCTCATTGTACTGGGTCGACATGGTCAATGATTACTGGATGCTACGCGATGATCCTGAATTCATAAAAAGTTTTTTGCCGGGCATTGAAAACGTCCTGGATTGGTTTTCACAACGGATCGATCGGGAAACAGGTATGCTTGGCAAAGTTGAATATTGGAACTTTGTCGACTGGGCTCTTGAATGGCCCTGGATCAATGAAAAACGTGATGGTGGAGTTCCTCAGGGAGGAATGCAGGATGGGAATTCTTCGATTCTGTCAATGCAATTCGCCTATGCAGCACAGCGCGCATCTGAACTATTCAAATACTTTGACCAAACTGCCGTGGCTGAAAAATATTCACAAATAGCGGACCAGATCACGACAGCGGTATACAAAAAATGCTGGGACGAATCACGTGGTTATCTGGCAGATACTCCGGTAAAAAACGAATTCAGCATGCACGCTCAGATTTTTGGTGTATTGACTAATACTATTCCTGAAAGCAGTCAAAAGGCATTTGTGAAACGTTTTATGAATGATAAAAGTCTGATTCAGCCTACAATGTATTTCCGGTTTTATCTCACCCAGACATTGAAAAAAGCAGGGTTAGCCGATCTTTACCTTGAAACACTCGGCCTATGGAATGAGATGCTGCAAAAGGGTTTAACCACCTTCGCCGAGAACCCCGATCCTACCCGGTCCGATTGCCATGCCTGGAGTGCAAGTCCAAATTATGATTTACTGGCAACAGTGGCCGGTATCCGACCGGGAACGCCCGGATTTAAAACTATTGAAATGGAACCTGCCCTGGGTACCCTTACTTTCATTAAGGGTCAGATACCTCATCCGGCCGGAGCCATTATTTTTAATTTAAAAAGAATCGGAAGTGGAGGTATTAGTGGAGAAATTATGTTACCGGAAGGACTGACCGGCAATTTTATCTGGAATGGAAAAACGATAAACTTGAAAGGCAAAACAATCATTGAATTATAACCTTGAATTGCATTTTACCAGTTCAGATATGCCGGAAAACAGCATTATCTAATAGATAATCCTTTTAAAAAAATGAACCCACTTTTGGAATATGCTTCATCTTTCAGTACTGAGACTAAATGGCATGGGAATCATGACGAAAATGACAGGCATTTAATTCTTAAAGCAGGTCGTTTATCAATGGTTTATGAAAACGGAAACCTCCGTTATATTTCATTTGGGAATCGTGAAGTTATACGGATGATTTACTCCGCTGTACGCGACAAAGATTGGCTTACACTACAACCGGTTGTATCAGAAGAAGAATTTGATTTGCATCCAGATTCGTTCAGGGTAAAATACAGACGTCAATACATATCAGAAGATATTAACTTTTCAGCCCGCTGTTTAATTGAGGGCAAACAAGACAATTCATTGATATTCAAGTTCGAAGGGGAGGTAATGAATACGTTTGAAAAAAACCGTATTGGATTTTGCATATTGCATCCCATAGAAGACTGCTCCGGTGAGACCTGTATAATTACCCATAATAATGGTTCCACTGAATCTCTAAAATTTCCAAGGTATATAAGCCCACATCAGCCATTTAGCGATATTAGGTCAATGAAATGGAAAATTGCTGATCATTGTTGTACTCTTGATTTTTCCGGTGAGGTTTTTGAAACGGAAGATCAACGGAACTGGACCGATGCTTCCTATAAAACATATTGTACGCTACTTAAACATTCATTCCCTGTAAAGCTTCAGAAAGGTGAAAAGATAAATCAGAAAATTGAATTAAAAGTTGATGGAGATTTTGCAAAGGAAAAAGGCGATTACGATCACATTAAAATAACCATCCATCATGAGAAGATTTCTGGGATACCTTTGATCGGAATCGGTCAGTCAACACGTCCGGAGCCTTTAACTGAAAATGAAATTCAAATTCTTAAAAAGTTGAGATTTGATCATTACCGTGTTGATCTCTGTTTATTTAAATCTGACTGGAAATTTAAAGCTGACCGGGCTGCCACTGAAGCAGCGAGATTGGGCTACCCTATAGAGTTTGCGCTTTTCTTCGATGATAATGCTGTAAATCAATCTATTGAATTTATTGAATGGTTATCTGCCACTCACACGGATATAGCTCTGGTTATTATATTTCATAAATCATTTGAGTCAACTCCTGATTTTCTCACAGATGCAATAGCTCCTCTCTTCAAAGAAGCATTCCCCGGTGTTAAGATCGGTTGCGGAACAAATGCAAATTTTGCCCAGTTGAACAGGAATAGACCCGAGTCAGTTCATAACGACTATATCTGCTATTCCATTCATCCCCAGGAACATGCCTCTGACAATACAACCCTTATTGAAAATCTTAAGGCCCAGGAATATACTGTTGAAAGTGCCATACAGTTTGCAAATGGGAAGAAAATATGGATTTCGGCTGTTAACATTCAACGCCGGTTCAATGCCAATATTGAAAACTTCGAAAAACCTTCCCCCGGAGCTGAATTACCACAACAGGTTGATAGTCGCCTGATGTCACTATTTGGAGCCTGCTGGACAGTTGGAAGCCTGAAGTATCTGGGTGAAGCAGGGATAAAAGGTGTGACATTTTATGAAACAGTTGGCGAAAGAGGTATTATTCAGGGTGATTTCCCTTCACGATGGCCTGAAGCGTTTCAATCGACAAAGGGTATGGTTTTCCCTGCTTATTTTGTTTTACAGTACCTTCTTAAATACAAAAAGTTTAAAATTATTAAGAGTGAATGTTCTCATCAATTAAAGGTTGATAATCTGATCCTTTCAGATGGAGAACATGTTAAATTAATCCTTACAAATTTCACATCTTTTAAGCAACGGGTCATTATTGATGGCTGCTCCGAAGAGTTCACAATTAAACAGTTAAATGCCGAATCCTTTTTAAAGGCAGTAAGTAATGAAAATTGGCTGGATATGGCTGCTAAGACAGAAGTCGATGCAAAAAATTTAATAACTCTTGAACCTTTTTCGGTAAGTTTTATTGATGGGAACTTTAAAGTTTAGGATATTTGTACAGGATCGCTTATATGAATAAAATAGTATTTACTAATTTCAACAGATATGATACTAATACAAAATTATACTCTGGCAGTTTTTCTTTGTGTTATAGCAATGATCTGCTGGGGTTCATGGCAGAACACACAAAACCTTATTGGTAAAACCTGGAGGTTTGAACACTACTATTGGGATTTTTCAATCGGCATTTTTCTGTTTGCCCTACTAATGGCATTTACATTTGGCAGCATCGGTAATGAAGGCCGGAGCTTTTTACCTGATCTTAACCAGGCCGATCCTGAAAATCTTTTATCGGCAGCAATAGGCGGTGTTATATGGAACGTCGGAACTTTATTGCTGGTTGCTGCTATCTCTATTGCCGGGATGTCAGTGGCCTTTCCTATTGGAGGGGGTATCGGCTGGACTCTGGGCATTTTGATAAATTACATCGGCAAACCCGAAGGGAATCCCTTATTCCTTTTTAGTGGCACTGCTTTTATAATACTTGCTATCTTACTAAGTATGCAATCGTATAAAAAACTGGCAACATACCAGAAGAAACCCACGTTAAAAGGGATACTGTTGTCTTTATCAGCCGGGCTATGCATTGCGTTCTTTTACAGGTTCGTGGCCTCATCACTGGCAATTGATTTTACACCCGCTGAGGCCGGTAAGATCAGCTCTTACACAGCCGTGATGTTTTTCTCCATAGGGGCATTAATATGTACAGCCCTGCTCAATCCAATATTCATGGCAAAACCAATCCAGGGAGAACCTGTTAATATGTCTGCATGGTTCAGAGGAGGTTCAAGGGCACATTTGTTGGGAATGTTAGGTGGAGCAATATGGTGTCTGGGCAACTCTGTCAGCTTTATGTCAGTAGGTGCAGCTAGTCCTGCAATTTCTTATGGACTAAGCAATTCAGCTCCTGTAGTTGCCGCATTATGGGGAATATTTGTCTGGAAAGAGTTCAAAGATGCTCCCAAAGGAACAAATTTACTCCTGAGTCTCATGTTTGGTTGCTACATGATCGGTTTAGTGTTGATTGTCTATTCAAGGTTTGCATAAGTACAAATTAGAAAGATAAAAAGTTGTTTATGAAACAGTTATTTATTGCAACAATTTTGCTCTTCTTTACGGCGAGTATGTTACATTCACAGGAAAATCCGTGGCAGGGACCTTCAGCAGATTTCTCGCATGGAAAACTCAAGGTCTCTGAAAACAAACGATTTCTGGTTTTTGAAGACGGGACTCCTTTTTACTATCTGGGGGATACCGGATGGGAGCTGTTTCACCGCCTGAATAAAGATGAAACTGAAAAGTACCTCGAAAACCGTCGGTCAAAAGGATTTACTGTAATTCAGGCAGTTGCACTCGCAGAACTCGATGGCTTGAATACCCCTAACGCAGAAGGAAATAAATCATTGATTGACAATGACCCGCTTAAACCCAATGAAGCCTATTTTGCGCATATCGATTGGGTTATCAAAAAGGCAAAGGAAAAAGGAATCTTTATCGGGTTACTTCCAACCTGGGGAGATAAAGTTGACAAAAGATGGGGTCTTGGTCCGGTTATATTCAATAAAGAAAATGCATTCAAATATGGCCAATGGATCGGTAACAGGTATAAATATTTTAAGAATATTATCTGGATCAATGGCGGTGACAGGGACGGAGGTGGTGATAATAAGGCTATCTGGGAAGCTATTGCAGAAGGAATAAAATCGGTCGATAAAAATCACCTGATGACATTTCATCCATGGGGTGAGCGTAGTTCATCAGAGTGGTTCCATGAGAGTAAATGGCTCGATTTCAATATGTGTCAGACAGGTCATGGCCAGCGCAGTTATGCAATTTACAAACGATTAGTTGTCCGTGATTACGATCTGAAACCAGTCAAACCATGTTTCGATGGTGAACCCAGATACGAAGATCATCCTGTCGGCTGGAATCCCAACATCCTTGGCTGGTTCGATGATGCCGATGTACGGCAGGCTATGTACTGGGACCTCTTCAGCGGCGGATTCGGACACACTTACGGCAGCCATCCTATATGGCAGATGCTTGCACCGGGACGTGATCCTGTCGGACTTGCCCGTCACAACTGGTACGATGTGCTTGACTTACCCGGAGCATTCGATCTGGTTCATGCCCGCAGATTAATGGAGTCACGTCCGTTTCTGTCACGAGTACCTGATCAGTCTCTTATAGTTCCTGCTTATTTCCCTGAAACAGATTATGTTGTTGCGACACGAGGCGATGGGTATGCTTTTGTCTATTTCCCAACAGGGTGGACTGCCGAGATCAACCTCGATAAGATAGGTGCCAAAAACATTGATGCTTATTGGTTCGATCCCCGTAAAGGAGAAGCAAAACCGGCTGAAATGATATCCGGAACTGGCACCCGAAAATTCACTCCGCCAACAAATGGGCGCGGAAACGACTGGATCCTTGTTCTTGACGACGCTTCAAAAAATTTCAAAGCTCCGGGATTATAAAAATGCAACTGGGAATAAGTTCATATACCTTTACATGGGCAGTTGGGGTCCCGGGTTCATTACCACCAAAGCCTTATTCAGCTTATGACCTGATTGATAAAGCATCCGCTTCAGTTGTTAATCTGGTTCAGATTGCAGATAATCTGCCCCTTGAAAACATGTCCGCTTCAGAATTAGAAAATCTGCTCAGTTATGCCAGAAATAAAAATGTCTCAATTGAAATGGGAGGCAGAGGGCTGACAACTGAGAATACATATTCGTGCCTGAAAGCAGCAGAGACCCTTCAATCACCTATTCTCAGGATGGTCATCGACAGGGAAGGCTTTGAACCTGATTTAAATTCGATAATCGGAATTGTCCGTGATTTATTACATGAATTTGAATCTAGGAACATCCGGTTGGCTATTGAAAACCATGACCGCTTTAAAGCGCGTGATTTTGAAAAAATCATCCAGTCAGTTGGAAGCGAATGGGCAGGTATTTGTCTTGATTCAGTAAACTCAATGGGCGCTGGTGAAGGATTCGAAACAGCTTCGGAAATCCTATTACCTTATACAATTAATCTTCATATTAAAGACTTCACAATCTACAGGGTTTCGCATAAGATGGGACTGATAATTGAAGGTAGACCCGCCGGAAAAGGGATGCTCAAGATAAAAGATACAGTCGAGAGACTTATGGGTCTCAACCGCTGCCAAAGTGCCATCCTGGAACTATGGACCCCTCCGGAACTTAAACTGGAAGACACAATAGAAAAAGAAGACCAGTGGGCATGTGAGAGTATTGAATATCTTAAAGAACTTTTTAAAGTATATAAGTTATGAAGGAATTGAAGTTTGCCGTACTTGGTTGTGGGTTCTGGTCAAAATTCCAGATTGGTGCCTGGAGTGAACTGGATGGAGTTGATTTAGTAGCAGTTTATAACCGAACCCTTTCTAAAGCCCAAAAGATTGCAGATTATTTCAAGGTACCACGTGTATACGAAAATCCTGAAGAGCTTTTTATAAAGGAACAGCTTGATTTTGTGGACATTATTACCGATGTGGATACTCATGCATTATTTGTGGAAATGGCAGTAAAGCATGGGATCAAACATATTATCTGTCAAAAACCCATGGCTCCTGATTTTGAAACCGCTAAGCGTATGGTAAAGGTTTGCAACAAGGCTGGTGTAAAACTATATATTCATGAAAACTATCGCTGGCAGGCCCCGGTACGCAGGTTTAAGAAAATCATCGATTCGGGTGACATCGGAAAGCCTTTCAAAGCCCGTGTCTCATTCCTTTCCGGGTTTCCTGTGTTCGATAATCAGCCATTTCTGAAGGATCTCGATCATTTTATCCTTACCGATATGGGTTCTCATGTACTGGATGTAGTCAGATATCTGTTTGGAGAATGTAATGAGCTCTGGTGTCAGACCAGAGCAATCAATTCCGGGATAAAAGGGGAAGACCTTGCGGTGATACTTATGAATATGAAAAAAGGCATACCTGTCTATACAGAAATGTCGTATGCATCAATAGTAGAACACGATACCTTTTCCACTCTGAATATTCTGGTTGAGGGTGAAAAAGGATCATGCTATCTTGGGCCAAAGTTTGAGATCCGTACCACAACCCAACAGGGAACAAAGTCCGAGATTGTAAAGTTTCCTTCTTACCCCTGGGCTGACCCTGATTATATTGTTAACCATGAAAGTGGAATTCATATCAACCGGAATATTCTGGAAGATATTCAGGGAAAGACAAAGGCTGAAAACAGCGGAACCGATAACCTCGAAACTGTTCGTCTGATATGGGCCAGCTACGATTCAGCAGCAACCGGAAAGAAAATCAAACTGGAAGATTTTAAATAAGAAAAAGACCAAAAGAAAATGGTAAAAGTATCATTAGCAGGTGCAGGCGGAAAGATGGGATTACGTCTAACCTACAATCTGAAAAACTCAGACTATGAGATGTCGTATCTTGAAGTAAGTCCCCAGGGAATTGAAAAACTGAAAGAAAAAAGAGTAGCAGTCTCTCTACCTCATCAAACAATACCTTCTGCTGATGTGGTTATTCTTGCCGTACCGGATGTCGCACTTGAGAAAGTTTCAGCCGATATAATTCCGATCATGAAAAGCGGTGCGCTTGTGGTTACTCTCGATCCTGCTGCAGCCCTGGCAGGTAAGCTGTTTGACCGACCTGATGTGGCTTACTTTATAACCCATCCTACCCATCCTTCAATTTTCAACTGGGAGCCTGTTGAAGAGAACATGAAAGATCATTTCGGGGGCGTTGCGGCCAAACAGTCCATTGTTTGTGCATTGATGCGTGGCACACTGGAGGATTATCTGAAAGGAGAAGAGCTGGCCAGTACTTTTTACGCACCTGTGTCACGATCCCACAGAATTACAGTTGAACAAATGGGATTGCTCGAACCTGCATTGGTCGAAACTCTTGCTTCAACATGCATATATGTTATACGTCAGGGACTCGATGAGGTTATAAAACGCGGCGTTCCGGCTGAAGCGGCAAGAGACTTTTTGCTTGGCCATTTACGCATTCAACTGGCAGTATTATTCAATGAACTTCCCGGTGCTGTTTTTTCTGATGCAGCTAATAAAACGCTTCAACGTGGTTTGAAAGAATTTATCAAAGAAGACTGGCGGAAGGTTTTTGATCCTGATAATGTGAAGGATCAGATAGCTTCAATTACCTGAATCAGGATGAAGCAAACATCTCTTCATAATGTGGCATCGGATCAAAAATACCACCACCGGTCTTATAAAACTCATCACTTAGTTCATAGACTCCCTGTTTTACCTTTACCCAGGGTGCATCCTTGCGGGGATGATATCCAAGCATGACGTTCCAGTTCTTATAGTTCTGGTGCCCATTACTTTCTACAAGTCCAAGGTTTCCGATTCCCGGGAAAGATGCAAGTCGTGCTGCTACATTTTTATTCCATTCAACCAATACCGGATTAACCGTTAAATCAGCACAGAAACAGGGTATAGTGTGTTCATAAGCAGCCTGTGCAATTTTCATTGTCATACTCAGAGTTTTAGCTATTGCTTTCAGAGCTATGGCTTTATACCCCATCTGAATCCTCTTAATTGCATCATCCACAGTATGAGCACTTTCATCCGATGCTAACCTTACCGGAATATCACTGACATCAATCTCGGCTTCCTCTGCAAATGGTTCCTCAATTATAACAATCTGGTCGAATGCACCAATTTTCCTTGTATGATCAAGAAGTTCAAGTAGTGTTTCCTTTTTTTCATAACGCCCGTTGGCATCGAAATAATAAGGTAATTTACCGTTCTGAGTATAAGGAGTCCTGACATTACCTATAGCCTGATGAATGGCCGTAAGCCTGGCTTTATCTTTCCCGAGCATCTCCTCCTGAGTACCCGGCTGCCCTATCTTAATCTTCATGAAAAAGTATCCCTGGTCAGTTGCAGTTTTAATCTCTTCAATTGGAATTGTATAAGCCATAAGAGGAATACCTGCTACTTTATCGTGCTTGTGTGAAAGGGCAGGTTTATATGCTGAAGGGATCATCTCATCGAATGTTGTGATGCCATTTTCCTTTGCATATAACAACCATGCTGCATTGTCTACCCCAACCAGTGCATTCAGGGCAAAAGTTTTCCGTAAATCGGGATTAGAAGTAATCTTTTTCCCAAATTCATATACTTCCGGATATAATATGTCAAGCAGTTCCACGGGTGAAGTAAAACTCTGTCCATTAACAATTTGCATGGCCTTCTCAGTCATTGCATACATGAGTGAATTACCCCCGCTTTCAGAATGGCTTGCAAATACACGTGCATCTGACCATAGGACGCTCTGTGAGCATAATCCTATTGAATGATTACCGGAATCACTCTGCATATATGCTGCTGATTGCCATATTTCAGTCATGTAGCCCCCCTTAAATCCAAAGGGACGGATAAGAGGTTCCCGTTCAAAATTGGAATTTACTTTAGAAATGCGGATGGTTTTCGGAATGAAGCCGGTTATTCCGAAGCCAAACATATCCAATGGATTAGCAATAGCAATGGCTCCTGCAGCAAGCATAGATCCTTTGATAAAACTCCTCCTATTCTGCTGTGTCATATCAGATCAATTGGTATTTGTTCAAATATGAGTTCAGGTAATCCATGTCCTTTTTAAGTTTCCTGACTATTATTTCCTGTTGTTGCATCAGTGTCAGTTTTTCTTCCCCTTTTTCGAGCAATGGGTATTCGATATGGAGGGTGATCGGACCGGTAATGTTGAGTTCCTTCACTGTTTTAAAGAAGAGGTCCCATTCAACCATCCCTTCACCTAGAGGGACTGTTACAGGGATTGGTTTCCCATTACCTGTTTTCCAGGTAAAATCTTTTATCGCCAGGGTACGTATATGACTTGCAATAAGGCGCATGCCAAGGATCCATGTATTAGCCCCTTCAACCATTGCATGCCGTACATCATACTGACTTCCCAGAAATTCAGGAGGAAGATCGCGTAAAAGTTCATGCAAATCCCAGACAAGCCCCCCTACCCTGGGACCGGCATGGTTCTGGTAACCACCGTGTATTTTATATTTCCGGTTAAGTTCAACTATCTCATTTAAAGTGATTCTGTATTTCTGGAGCGACTCCCATATATCAATTTTTTTATCATATTCGAACCAGCCTAGCCTGTAGTGTTTTACTCCTGCATCTGATGCTGTTTTCAACACCCTTTCGGTATCAGGATCAGAGGCTGACATAATCCCGCTCACCATCATGTCCAAAGCAAGGTTATATTTCTTTGCCTCATTGACAAGTTTTGGTAAAGCTGTTTCAACAGCTGCAGGCTCAACCTTTCCTCCGGGACGGACAGTCAGGTCAAATCCGCCAATACCTGATTTTGCAATGCATTCGCACATAAAACCAAAATCATAACTATCAAGTGGCTTTGAAAATAGCCGGACCGGGAATTTATTTTCAGCGTATCCCGGCAAGTATGCTTCCAGATTTGTTGCGAATGGTATTGCAGCTCCGGCAACTGCCATCGTTGAAATGAATTTTCTTCTGTTTTGTATCATTTTATTAGACTTTAAATTTTCCAGGGGCTTCGGTATTCGTAATGAAGAAGTTTGTTAGCTGCTTCACTGTTGGTAAATCTTTCCTTCTCAGGATCCCACTTCAACCTTTCACGGGTTGCAAGAGCGATGTTTGCAAGGTGGGCAAAGCTGGTTGAACGGTGGCCCTCTTCAAGTGGACATAATGGTGTTTGTCTTGATTTAACACAATCGAGGAAGTACCTGACAAGATTAGCTGTGCTGTCGTGACTGCTTCCATCGCCCAGCGTTTCATCCTTGGCATTGTACTCTTCAGTTTTAATCGGATCTTTCCATGTCTGGAACTGACCGGCTTTCACAGTTGTTATTCTGTAACCGCTTTCATCGGCATTCAGTGTACCTTTTGTACCACGAAGTTCTACTTCACCATAAGGGAACAGACCTCCGCTGCTTGCCTCATATATACAGAAAGCTACAATAGCTCCCGATGCAAATTCGTATATTACCTGCATTGTATCAGGTATTGTACGATCATCATCAACTGCATATTTCCCGCCATGGGCACTTATTGCAACCGGAGCTTTCTCACCCATCATCCATCGTATTACATCCATGAAATGAACTCCCCAGTTCCCCATCTGGCTAGAGTAATCAATCCACCAGCGAAACATATACGGGGCAATATTATACTGGTAAGGGCGGTAAGCGCGTGGACCAAGCCACATATCCCAGTCGAGATTTTTTGGTGGCTCCTCTGGCTTCAGCTTACCTATTCCGTCAGGAAACATATTATTTATCCTGTAGGCGGCTCCAACTGTTACTTTCCCTATTTTCCCCGCAGGAATATCCTTTGCCAGTTTCTGATAAACCGGCGCTCCGCGACGGTTCAAACCTACAGCTACAACACGTTTTGTTTCAGCCTGAGCATCAACCATGGCTCTCCCTTCACGAATTGTGATTGTCAGTGGTTTTTCAACATAAACATCTTTTCCTGCCTTTACTGCAGCTATCATCTGAAGAGCATGCCAATGGTCGGGGGTAGCTATGACTACTGCATCTATATCTTTATTTTCCAGTAACTTACGAAAATCAGAATATCTCTCCACCTTATTGGCAAAGGTTTCACCCAGGCGTGGGACCTGACCGCCAAGATCCTTGATATACCTGGGATCGACCATGCTGCGGTCACGAAGAAGGTATGGCTCATAAGTGTCACAGAATGCAGTTATCTGTGCATCGGGTTGATCCATGAACAGCCCCAGTAGCTGTGAGCCCCTGTTCCCAAGGCCAATGAAACCCATATTTATTCTTTCGTTTGCTCCATAAATCCTATGATAACTTGCGGCACTCAATGTGTTGACTCCTATAGCCACTCCTGCAGTGACAATACCTGTTTTGGTAATAAATTCACGTCGGGTTGTTTTGTTTTCACTTTTCATCAGAATATAATTTAATTTTTAATGGTCTGATCCTTATTTTTAAAAAAGAAAATTAAAAAATTAATTAAAACAGACAATAATTTCAGATATTACAAGAGTATGGCTAACCGCATCAAAAAGGAATTCTGAGATCAGGAAGAAGTTTCCCTTACTTAATTTCTATAATCTTCATATATGAGATATTTTTACCTTCAGATGTAATACCCTGAATATCTATTTTATAATCAGAAGTATAATCTGAAGCCCAGAACTCAACTTTGACTATACCATTTTTATCAGGAGTGATTGAAGAATTCCAGTATAACGTATTTCTGAAATCTGGAATCCGGCTCAGTTTCTTCTCCTCTGTTGAGTAATCCGGTGATATAAATGAATTTACAGGTTCAATTACCCTGTATGGCATCCGGACTGCATAGTCGGGCAGGTTAACAGAGCTATAATTACCGGCCCTGGTAATGACATTAACTAATCCGTAAAATAAATAATCACCAACAAAATACTTTGCTTTTACGGCATCTATCTTTTCAACAAACTCAGGATCAAGATTGGCTATAATTGAGGGGTCATCAATTACAACACCATCAATCATCAAAACAGGTGGTTTTTCATAAATTTTGTTGTCAACAGGGTCGGCAATGGAGAAATCATAAATGGATTTTCTGTTCTTCAGAAAAACACCCGGTATAAGTTCAAAAAAGACCTCCTGCATCACGGGCAGCTTGATGTAATCATCCATAACCAGCTCAATGTCAGGTTTCCCATAGAACCGTTTTGATCGTAACAATGGAATATTCCTGTTTGTTTGACCTCCGGTTAAAGTAGATCCGTAAATCTTTCTCACCTGGTAGTTAACACTCCATTTCAAAATATGCGTAGGGACTAGTTTATTCAAAGAGTCCGGAAGATTTTCAACCGGGAGATAGTCTTCTGAAAATGAAGACTCAATCTTTACCATATTATTTCTGTCAACCTCTTCCGGTTGGATTATTATGTCCTGTACTTTTTCAGTGATTGGAATATTGAAGCTGAAATTTCCCTCATTATCTGTTTTGGCATACTGAAATACGGCATCTTTACCAGGTATTGACAGAAAAAGATACTTGTCTGAATCCGGAAGCTGAGTATTCTTATTAACCAGTCTGCCCGAAATAAAATGTTCTTCATTTTCCATTTTATATTTTAGAAAAGGTAAATCCCCTGATAATATCGATTTCCATCCAATCCAGTTACTTTTCACATTCAACAGGAAATTATCCAGAATTTCCGGAGGAAGTTCGTTTAGTTTAGAATTTCTTATTTCATCCGGAAGGATTCCAAACTCCGATCCAAATACCATATAATCAATTAAATCCGAATTCAGATTATAGTTTGTTTCCGGAGCAACAGAGATACTGAGATTTGTCGTTGTTAAGGATGAGGTCAATTCCTTGTCAAACTCAACTTCAAGGGTTATTTTATTTCTTATTTTACAGCTATCGAAAGAATTGAGAGTCAGATATTGGTTTCTCTTTACAGGCGTATAGATATATCTTTCCAGTAATGGATTACCCCTGGAGTCAAATATTACCAGATCATTAATACCTGGTATCAGAACATTTTTAGGTACATCGAATCTGGTGTTTTCGCCGCGCAAATTTATAGAACTGGTTAAGTTAATTACTCCGTGAGTCTGAATAAACAGGTAACAAAGATTCCCATTTCGGGAACGAAAGTTATCATCAGTATTGAGTAATATTTCCAGAGTATCGAATTTAAGATTATTTACCTTCCAGGCAATTCCTTTATCAGAGAGGCCGGTGGAATTATTGATGTTCGCCCCTTTTGGGAAGAAATTTCCGGAATTTGATTTCCCCTTAAAACTCCTGCTGCTGATTGCATTATAAATATTTATGTTCTTCATAAAGCAATTGCCAGGAAGAAAATTTTTCATCCAGTTGGTATAAACCCTGAGTGTATATCTGCCTGCGCTTAAAGTATCGGGTAGTACAATCTGTCCTGGTCCAAATCCTTTTTCAATCTTAATCCGTTTCTGTACAACTGGCCTGTTATCCGGATTCAAAAGTTCAAAATATGCCAGCTTGCTATCTGCCGATGGTTTATTACTCTGCCTGTCAATCAAATATAAGTTAAACCAAATATCTTCCCCCGCTATATACTCCTCCCTGTCAGTATGAACAAATATTTCCTCCCTTGGGATAGCCTCACAAAACTTCAGGAATTTTTCAGTGACCTTTTCGTTAAAATTTAATTGTTCCTGACTTTTTATAGATGGCAAAAACAAGAAAAAAGAAAGAAGAAATAATGCCGGTTTAACGTATTTAATCATTTAAAGGACTTTTATCTTTATTTATCGTTAGTCCAGAAGACTGGTTTTACATTGGTACCTCTTACGGTACAGTCGGCGCAACCCTTCTTATCTGTTATTATCCTGGTAGGTGGAACTGCAAAAGAGTTATCTTCGATTACCCAGACATCTACATTAAGGTTTGGAATAGGTTGAGTACCGAATATTGTATCGGAAGGGCAATCACTATACAGATTCACTATCCCTGAGAAATAATCTTTTATAAAAATCCTATTGGAGGATTTAGCTGAAACACTGAAGTAACCAAGGACTTTTTCATTCGGATCATCAATACAATAAATATTGCTTGGTATTGCTGCAGGGGTTATATCATAAAGACTACCTACTTCTTCAGTGATGTGTTGCAGTTTTTCCCAATAATCAAATTCGTCTTCATTAAGTGAATACTGGTTTACCAACATACTGTATTTTACCTTCAACCTGTCAGTTTCATTCGAAATAAAGTTCAAAGGATACCGGTTAACTATGTCTTCAGCCAGCACACCGGTGTTTTTGATATTAATCACACTCGAATTATTTGAGATCCAGCAAATCCTGTTGGTAACAGAGTAGGGAAGGCGGAATTCCCAGGTCTCAGTATATTCCCACCTGTAAAACTGACAGTTATTTGCTGGATCGTGTGTATTCAGATAAATTTGGCAGCCTTCCTGAGCCGGGTTATACTTATCCTTTTCTTTAATTAATCTCCTTTCATAAAAGATGCTGTCAATAGGAGGTACAGGCTTCATCACCATTGGTGTTGATTCGTAGGAAAAAATATTTGCATTGATACGTAAGGTATACCTTCTTCCAATTTTGCCACGAAATTTTGTTGAATCCGTAATATAGGTACCGGGTACAGTCTCTGTTAAACGGTAAGATATTCCTGGATCCTCGGTAATGTAGACTATACAACCCTTTAGAGGCTTTGCGACGTTTTTTCTCCCAAGAGGCAGGGATTTTGACAATTTTACAGTATTAATCCCTCTTTGATCTGTAATTAACCCCTCAACAACAAGCAACTCCTTGTTTTCGTCGGTTTCAGGAATGAATTTCGTAATGCAACTGTTAATAAGCAGAAGAATTGAAAATAAGATTATCGCTTTTATTGGTTTCATAACTATTTTAAAAGTCAAAAGTCAAAATTAAAAGTTACAGATGGTATAGCCTGGCCAAAGACAGACAATTTGTAACCATTAACGACAGTACCTTCATTCTTGAAATAAATTGAGTAAACATTTTGCCTGCCAAGAAGATTATATACTGAAAAAGTCCAGTTTGGATGGGCAATCTTCCGAGACCTGAGGTTACCGCTTATTTTGAAGGAAAGATCAAGTCGTGAATAATCCGGAATTCTGTATTTATTTCTGTCAGAATAATGAACCAGTACCATATCACCGATACGATATGTTGCTACAGGATAGGTAATTGGTCGGCCTGTACTCCATGTATAATTGGTTGAAAAGCTGAAACGACGTGAGAACAGAAAATTAAAGGTAACGATCAGATCATTTGGTTTATCAAAATTTGCAGGAAACCATTTACCAGCATTAATGATTTCGTCGCTGAATTTGCCAATGCTCTTCAGGAAAGTCCTTGCATAGGTGTAACCTACGCTCCAGCGCACTCTTCCCTCAGTCTTTTTAAACATAAGTTCCAATCCATATGCTTTTCCCCTGACATTTACTAAGTCCTTTTCAATGTTTTCGTTCATTATCAGCTTGGTCCCGCCTTTAAAATCTACCATGTTTCTTATTTCCTTATAATATATCTCCGCGGAAGTCTCAATGCTATTTTTAAACAGCATCTGGTAGAATCCAATTGCATACTGGTCCCCTACCTGTGGCTTCAGATAATAATCGCTCAATTTCCAGGTATCGGTAGGTGAAATCGATGTTGTATTTGATAAAAGATGAAGGTATTGTCTTGTCCTGTTATAATTGATCTTGAAAGAACTCCTGTTAGTCAACCTGAAATTTAGCGACATTCTTAATTCCGGACCAGCATAGCTTTTATACAACTTATTTGATTTGAAGCTGAGTGTATCGGTAATTGAGGTCATGCTCCTTGAATAGGCTGGATCATAAATCAGAACAGATTTGGGACCAAAAGCGAAAAAGGAGGAGATCCTGATCCCGGCGTTAATTGACATATAATCGGTCAGAACAAATTTATCGTCAATGTACACTGCCCCTTCCAGAGCTTTCTCTTTCTCGATGACATCCGGAATTACAAGCGATGAATCGCCAACCGGCAGATAACTTCCTGGCATAACCGAATACCGTGTAAGGTCAAGACCATAATTAACTTCATTCCTGCCCTGATACCAGTTAAAATCGGCTTTGAAGCCGGTGCTGTTTACTTTATGAGACAGGGTAAATCCTTCTGTATCATTACTCTGGCTGGTGATATCATACTTATAACTGCTGTTATTTATTGACAAGACTGAAAAAAACCTGCTATTAAAGAAATGCCGCCATCTAAGGGCTAAAATATAGTTATCGTAACCATAAACTGTGTCTGATTTGAACCGGAAAGAGTCGTGACTTAAATATGAAGAAAAATCAACTTTGTTATTTTTGTTAATGTCGTAAGTAATTTTGCCATTTAAGTCATAGAATGATGCCCTGCTTTTTTTAAGAGTAGGATCATCAATCAGGTTAAATATCCAGTTTGAATATGTTGTCCGTCCGCTAAGAATAAAAGTGCATGTATCTTTAATAATCGGACCCTCAACCGTAAGTCGGGTTGTTATCGGACTGATCCCTGCACTACCGGCAAATTCTTTTCTATTGCCCTCTTTTGATCCGATATCTAGTACTGAAGAGATTCTTCCACCGTAACGTCCTGGTATTCCTCCTTTATATAAGGTGACATCTTTTATTATGTCGGAATTAACAGCTGAAAAGAAACCAAAGAAATGAGATGAGTTATAAACCGGAGAACCATAAAGAAGTATCAGGTTCTGATCAGAAGAGCCGCCTCTTACATTAAATCCGGCGGAGCCCTCTCCGACAGACTGTACCCCGGGAATTAAAAGTACACTTTTGATAATATCTGATTCTCCCAGCGATGTAGGCATTAATCTGAATGATGTTATGTTGACCTTTTCCACCCCGACCTCATACCGTTGAAGTATCATATTCTTTTGAGCTGAAACAACGGTTTCTTTCAAAGGAATAAGCATGCTGTTCATCTCAACATTCATTTCACCATTTCCATAAAGATTAATGTTGATCAATTTTTCTTTCATCCCGATAAAAGAAAATTGCACTAAATGAGTCCCCCGGGGAAGATTAAGTGAATAAAAGCCATATTCGTTTGAAATAGTCCCTGCTGATAGTTTCTGATTAAAAACGGTCACTCCCGGTACCGGTTCCTTTGTGTCTCTGTTAGTAATAAAACCTGTGAATGTAGCATTTCCAGGTTTATTTTTGTCAGCAGGATTTCCGATGTCAAAGAATACATTCGCTGACAACTGCCCGGCCTCCTGAGCATCATAGTATTCTGTTGGTGGCATAAAGTTTTTGTCTTCAGAAGCAGCCTGGCCGGGAACTTTAACAGCAAAATTCTTTGTTATTATTACATTCCCTGAATTATCAGTAAAATAATAAAGTGATGTTCCTCTGAACAGATTATCAAGTAATTCTGATAAAAAAACACTTCCCTGAAAATCACCCGGCTTCAGGTCTTTTACCCATTCATCTTTATAAAAGAACCTTATATGATAAATACTTTCTGCTTTTGTCACAAAATCCTTAAAAGTAAGATCCTTATAATCCCAGGTTATTTTGATCCCCTCCTGAGCTACAAGATTTAAAAACAAAAACAAATTCAGAAGCAGAATCAGTATTTTTGATTTCATCTTAACAATTCTAGCGGCTGTAACTATCGTAAAACTCTATTACCGGTACAAAACTCTCAGGTATTTTTCTTGAAACCCGAATCTTATTCTTTTTAACAAAATTTTTGATTTCCTGTTTCCTGTCACTTAAAAGACTGAAAAAGTCCTTTTTGCTGTTTAACTCGTGCATTATTCCATCTTTCATGATATAAATCCTGTGTGACGGATAAAACATATCGTATTTGTTTTCGACAGCCAGTATAAGTATCTCCTTTTTATATTTGACAAACAAAGATGTATTTCCCTTATAAAGAACATTGACATAACCCATTAACATATTCAGGCTATCAGGTTCCAGTTTTTGAAACTGATATGTTTTGTTCTCAAATTTAAGAGTAAACATATCTACCATTTCCTTATTCAGCTGCAGAATAATGTCATGGTCTGTAATAGTAAGTATTTCATCATTATATATATCAAATTTGATATTGATATTTTTAAATGATTTCCCGTTGATTCTCACCGAGCCTGGTAAAAAATCAGTGGAAAAAAGAAATTGATCCCCCTTGATTTTATAATAGAGATTTCTCCAGACCCTCCCGTTGAAAAGAATTTGTTTTTCCAGGGTATCCTGCTTTGATAATAATTCACGGTCAGGTGTGGAATTACCGAAAGTAATTCCATTTAAACCAGAACCCTGAAAAAGTGTCAGAGAGAATATTAATAAAAGTTCAAATCTGCTCATGAAGAAAAATCATAAGTCCGAGGTTTATCAGGATCCACCGAAATATAGCAATCTCAAGCCATAAATCTTTATCCCGGATGAACAAATCTGTTAAAATCTTTTGAATTAGAACAGGTCTATTAATTATTTGACAATCGGAGTGAGCATAATATTCCGGTAAGATACTTTTCCGTGGTCACCCTGCAGATAAATCGGGCCCGGAGCAAATACATCAGATTTCATTGCACCTCCGGTAGGGCCGTAAACGGGTTGATTGTCGATGATCCTGGTTCCATTCAGGATTACGGTTATATGACGGTCACACAGAGTAAGATCGAGTGATTGCCATGTACCGGCAGGTTTTTCGGCATTGACAGTTGGTTTAATACGACTATATACGGCACCCATGTTATGGGAGTCAAGCTCTTTTTTGTAAGAGTCTAACACTTGAATTTCGTAGATTCCACGCAGGTAAATACCACTGTTACTTCCTTCAGGAACATTAACCTCAATCTTCAGATTAAAGTCTTCAAATTCCTGTTCTGTCCTGAGGTTACCATAACTAATATGCGGGGCACCTTCAGTCTGAACAGGATCGTTTGTCAGTATCCCATCAACCACCTTAAAACCATTAGTTTGCTTTTCATTGATCAACTTCCAGCCAGTCAGGTCTTTGCCATTAAACAGACTTATTGGTTTGCCGTATTTAAGGTTTGCCATATCAGAGGCGGGAGGCACCTGAGGAAGCTTAGTGCCCACAAATGTCGTTGTATCAATACTTAACCCGTTCCGGCGGGGAGATAACAAAATTCCATTGATTTTTTCACCATTTTTTGTGATTTCCATCCAGTTGGTAACTATCTGGGTTTTAACCGGATTGTTTTTTTCGTCTGACTTCCTCACGACATTATTGGAGCGCTGGACCATTAGAAGCTGGTCCTTTGCAAGGAAAATATTTGAAACAGGCAAAACGCTACCGCCACCCCAAAGAACATCTGCATCGAGGTAGTTGTCTTCCTGTCGTACTTCAAGCCAGCCTACGGAGCCGTCTCCAATATCAATTGTCCATTGACCGAGGAAATCATTGATAGTGGCTTTTTGTACCGGGACCACCGTTGGTTCAACTTTACAAGATGTAACAAAAAATGATCCCAGAGCCATTGCCAAAAAAAGAAATGTAGTTTTCATAATGCATGTATTATTAGGTTTAAATGTTGAAATGGTGAAAGGTTAAAATATTGAAATATTGAAAGATTAACGGGATATGGAAATAGTCGGTAAATTAATTTAAGAGGTTTGATATTTTAAAAACATATGCCAATTGATATTCATCAGGTGTAAGTACCGGTGGGGTTATTACCAAATTATTTCCTGTATTTCTGAAGTTTATTGATTTATAAGTTCCAAGCAACTGAACCTTGGGTATGCCAGATGTTTTTAAACTCTTAAGAATAATGTCACCTTTTGGCCAGTTGAGACAGATTATATAAAGATCGCTATTCTTTTTTGTAAAAAAGACAGTCTTATTGGCTTCAGTATTAATAGTCTCATCTTTCTTGCTTTTTATGAACGCCCGTGTATCATAGATTGCCTCTCCGTTGACTTTCAACCACTTACCTATTTCGAGCAGACGTTGTTGCATAATTACAGGTATAGTTCCGTCTGCCGCAGGTCCGATATCGAGCAGCAGGTTTCCACCTGCTGAAACTGTTGATACTAAAAGTTTTATCAGTTCTTCAGATGTAGAATAACTGTCGAGGTTTTCAGCCCGGTTATAGCCGAATGATGTTCCGATTCCACGGCACTCTTCCCAGGGCCGTGTGTTTGCTTGATCAATTCCTTCCTTTTCCCTAATAAGCCCATATTCAGTAGTAAAGTATCCTCCGTGTTTACTCCGGGTTTCACTTCCCCACCTGTCGTTTACCACAACTGTCTCTTTTACAGGCGATTCGTTATAGAGCCATGCGAGGAACTCTTCACTTTTCCAATCTTTGCTTGGTTTATCCCATTCGCCGTCGGTCCACAAAATATCCGGGGTATAACGGGTTATTAAGTCTTTCATCTGTGGGATCATGTGATTGTCAACATAGCTGTTCAAATCGGTTTTGTAGATCGGATTATACCATTCATAAAGAGAATAGTAAAATCCCATATGAAGGCCTTTCTTTTTGACAGCTGTTGTAAGATCTCCGCAAAGATCGCGGTGCGGACCTATATCCACACTGTTCCAGTTCCAGCTTTGTGCGCTTGGCCAGAGTGTAAATCCCTCGTGATGTTTTGAAGTCAGAACAATGTACTTTGCCCCCGATTCTTTAAAAAGTTCGGCCCACTGGTCCGGATTAAACAGCTCAGCTTTAAACATGGGTGCAAAATCCTGGTATTTGAAATTCGGACCATAAGTTTTTAAATGAAACTGCCGGAAATATTTATTTACCTTGCTGTCAGTATTAAGCAGTTTGTTCCAGTACCATTCTGCATACTTATCGTAAACACCGATACTATCGCCTGTTGGCCCCCATGCTGGTACTGAATAAACACCCCAGTGAATAAAGATGCCAAATTTAGAGTCTTCAAACCATTGGGGAACCGGACGCTTATCGAGTGATTCCCAATTAGGTTGCCAGGTTTGGCCCTTAAGATTTAGTGCCAGAAAAAGCAAGATAATTATAACTGTATGCCTTATCATTTGAAACTGATTTTGTTTTTATTATGTAGTTAATTGGCAGGTGATTTTGTTTCGAATTTTAAAAGTGACAACTGTAATCGTAAACTATTCTGTACTTCTTCTCTGTGATTCTCAGTGTCTTCTATGTGAAACTCAGTGTAAGTTCTTAAATCTTGAAAGTCACACAGAGTTCTTTGTTAGCTCATCGCGTAGTATTTAGACAAAACTAGTTAATCTATTTTTTTTCGTACACCAGAGTCGCTTTTCTTTCACCTCTGGATGATGTAGAAGTAGAATTGACCGCCAATGTTTTGCCTGCATCCCCAAGGGTATAGACCTCTGTTGTTTTGATCTCATTCTTCTCGCCATTCATCTCTAAAACCATAATTGAATTAACAGTAAGGGCTTGTTTATCTGCTGACCAGGTTGCTTTGGATTTTTTTTCAGTATTAAAAACAGGATTTTTACTTTCCTTACCATCGAGAGTGTATTTTTCCGACGTTTTCCTCTCTTCCCCATTTTGATTGGTAAATGCTCTTTCGATTGAGAAAGCGTTAGCTTCCTGGGTAATTACAAGTTTCTGTGATACCATGCGGAATCCACCTTCGCCAAGATTACTTTTTGACTCATTATATACCCATGTCCCTGAAAAATTGGCTGCAGTTTGGGCAAATGAACCGGCTGGAATCATAAAAAGAATGAGTAACATACTTATTATAAGCAAATTACTGATTTTGAAATAATTTTTATTTTCCATAATTATCGAAATTAAAAAGGTTAAGAATTTGATTTGAAGTTAAGATTAATTGTTTAATAAGATAAAATTTTAGAGGTTGATTTTTTTAAGTTATTCAATATCGTTTGATATGCGGTATTGGTTATGGTGACTTTTGTTTTTTGTCTTTTGTTTTTTGTCTTTTGTCTTTCTTCCCCAAACCCCATACGTCGCACCGCATACCAATTAGTTCTCCTCCTGCATTTTTAACACCACATTATTATACTTTCTATTTTCAAGGATTCTTACATACCTGAGTCCATGCTTGATCCTGTAATCTTCCCATGCTTTCTGAGCCCATTCCAGTGCATTATCCAGGTTGCCGTTTATTTCATTTATTATGGCCATATTATAGCAAGCTCTCCCTGCAATTTTTCCTTTAGGATTACTGGTCTCCTGTTCCCACAGTTTTCCGGCTTCATCCCATTTACCCGTCTGAGCTTTTCGTTTTGCAATTTTAAAATTATCGGTTCCTTTAACAAAATAGTCCCGTGTTACCCTTAAATGATATGGTAAGATTCTCAGTGCATAGGTGTGACCGGCATTTTTACTGACTTCTTTTACTGCCTCTTTTCTGCCGATAAGTGCTGCGACAGCTGCAACCGGAGTTATTCCTCTTCCATAAAAAATCAGGGATTCAGCGGAATTGTATTCATCAAGGATGCTCTTTCCTGGAGGGTCGTATATTCTCCAGCCTGTTTTTATGAATGTCTCCATTGCCACCTGATGTTCAAGACCGGGTATTGCTCCAAGTGGAGTCTTTATATTAACATTCCTGGTTGAATAATTAATTCTTGTATCAGTGTCAAAACGTTCCAGGGCAAAAAGGGCATCAGTACCTGTTTCATTGCAGATCTTTTCAACTATTTCCCATGTCAGAGGAGGGGGTAATATTCCTAAACCTGAAGCCCTGAAATCAATATCATTCAGTGATTTAACCTCCGTGAATCTATTGTTGTTCATCAACTCTTCCGTAAGTCCTTTAACACTCTCCTGTGCACCATCCTTATCAAGATCAGGACCTTCGAGCGAAAGGACTTTATCGACAAAATCAACCAGCTTTGTTTCGTCAGTTGGTATGCTTCTGTTGATGACCCCCACCTTCTTAATATACGAAGGCATCGTTACCGGGGCAGGCTGCAACACGTTAATATATAGCTCATTGGTCTTGCAGGAGACGAAGACGACTGCTATCAGGAAAACTATGGCGTATTTTTTCATTTTTATTGCTTATTAGTAAAATGGTTCAAGGATAATGGTGATCTCTTGTACCATATACCATGCACCATGTATCATTTACCTTACTAAATTCTTTTCACCCTTATGTTCCTCAGTGCCGCTGTTGTCCTCCATGAAGCGATTCCGAAAGGCTTTGACAATTCAACCTCAGGGCGTATGGACAATCTCTTTTCTCCGATGGTAAAATCGACTACCATGGTACTATCTATCCATGCTTTAATTTCTTTCTCTGTGACTCTCAAACAAATATGATACCATAAATCTTTCTGGAATTGCCTTAAAGATGTTGTCTCATTTTCTGAAGCATCCATCCCGTTGATACTACTTAGTCCCACAGTAGTGCCGCCCCATCCCCCGACTATTAGGGTACATGGATTTTTACCAACAGGGAATGTCATCCCGCAGAAAAAGTCATTTCCCTCTATCCTCTTTGCCTCCAGAGTAACCTCATAGTTAATAGCAGGGAAGTACTTTTTCCAAGTTATCCCGGTACAGCCGTCCCCCATTCCGAGAATGATCTCACCACCGGAAACATATACTGGTCCCTGGGGACCAAAATCGGTTATTTCCCAGTTTTCCAGTGTTTTTCCGTCAAAAAGCAGGCTTGTGTCCTTAGGTTCGGTAATTTCAACCTTATCTTTCTTTTGTCCCTTTGGCCCACCGGTACAACCTGTTAGAATTGTCAAAGAAAGTATTAAAAATGAAATTACCCTAGTTACCATTCCGTCGGCCATTCTGAAAGGTTCTTAAAGAACTGAAGTTCTTTATAGTAAGGTTTAACTTTCTCTTCAATTGACAGCATCTGATCAGCAGAAAGAGGTTTGAATTCCTGAGCTATCTTAATATTCTCCTCCAGTTGAGGGATATCATCTATCCCGATAATAATTGTGCTTACCGGAAGCGTCATTACATATTCCATCGCTTCCTTAATTGTAATTATTCCTCCATGCGCAAATATCCTGTCACGGGCAGGGATCTTCATGCCCACAATTCCCATTTTTTTGGCTAAAGCAGTTGGCAGGAATTTCTCGATAAAGGGATCATAGTGTTTATCTGCCGCATTTAAAGCACAAAGTACATTATCAAAAGGATAACGATCTGCCAGAGCTTTAAGAACATCAGGACTCTCATGTCCGGTAATTCCCAGGAAGCGAACCATTTTCTCATCGCGGGCCTTCTCCATTGCTTTTACTACCCCGTCAGCCGCAAATAATTTATCAAGAGTATTTAATTCTGCAGCTTTCACATTATGCATCTGCCAAAGATCGAGGTGGTCGGTCTGCAGGTTTTTCAGAGACTTTTCAAGTAGTCTCATTGATCCGTCGTAGGTTCTGTCGTGGGTTTTGGAAGCCAGAAAAACTTCTTTACGCCGGTATTTCATAACCTGTCCCATATTACGTTCACTTGTGCCCATTGCATTTTCCCTGGTTACAGTAGCAGATGAGCGGCCATAAGCAGCTGCAGTATCGATATAATTAATACCCAGATCAATAGCACGGTTAATTATCTGAACTGAGATATCCTCTTTACCAGGCGTTTCAATTGAAGCCTGTCCACCGAGGCTGTAGATCCCAACCATGTAACCGGTCTTACCCAAAGGTCTGAGCGGAAGCTTGCCTTTTTTCTTCTTTGCTTCAGGCATTTCTGCAAGAGTATCAAGATATGGATAGAATCCTGCGACTGCTGATGCTGCAAGCAGTTTCTGCAGGAACTCACGACGAGTATTCTTGTTTGGTGTTTCCATGACTGATTTTTTTTATAAATATAAAAAATATTACAGACTGCTGGGTTTTTTTTACTGATGAAAATAATACAAATCTCCTATTTATATTGCAGAAGAGCACAAGAAGATCTTAGTTTATCTTTCAATTGCAGATTAGAAATAATTATTTTACTTTTGAGGTATCAATTCAAAACCATGCAGCATAACTGGGTTCTTGAATATAAGATCAAAATCAACCGCTCCGGTCTCTGTTGAATTCCTGCCGGATTTTATTCCTTTCTTATATTATAAAAGGTTCAAACTGAATGCTATCAGATTGAAATTCCTTAAATACAAACTCTGTTTTATAAATATGACCTATTTGAATCATTAATTCAATAAACTTGATTTTCTTCGTTTGCCCTTACCCTGAAGGGAGCGAAGAAAATCAATTACTCCCTTCTTCGCTTTCCATCGGCCGCCATAGGCTTGTCGCCTACGCTCCAAAGCTTCAGCGACGGAGCGCCGACGGCGCTGCGCGTAGCTTCAGCGAAGCAAAGTAGGGATGGGGTAAAGAAATTGATTTTCGTTAATAGTTTTTATAAATGATATAATGGAAAAATTAATTATAACCGGTTCGGGTTTAAAAATAAATGACGTTGTTAATGTAGCCCGTCACGGACAAAAAGTTGAACTACACCCTGATGCCAGGAAAAGAATAAACGAATGCCGTGTTATGCTTGAAAAAAAGATTCTGGCACATGAGGTTATGTATGGTGTCAATACAGGTATCGGGGAATTCTCCGAGATTGTTCTGAACGACGACCAGATAAAGGATTTCCAGAAATACCTGGTTTATAATCACGCAGCCGGCATTGGGGACCCGGCTTCTATCGAAATAGTCAGGGGTGCTATGCTCAGCAGAATTAACGTTCATGCCCACGGGAACTCGGGGAACCGTCTTGAAATCACCGAAACCCTGGTTGAAATGCTTAACAAGGGAGTTACTCCGTTTGTCTGCCAGAAAGGTTCTGTTGGCGCTTCAGGCGACCTTGCACCTATGTCGCAAATAGCATTACTTCTTCTGGGTGAGGGAAAAGCATACTTTAAAGGAGAACTCCTGGAGGGATCAGAAGCAATGAAAAAGGCAGGGATCACTGTTCCCGGACTCCAGGCACGTGATGGGTTGGCTGCAATTAACGGTTCAAATATGCTCACAGCAATGAGTGCTATCTGGCTGGTCGATGCCAATAACTGGCTGAAACAGGCCGAGATAGCAGCATCAATGACACTTGAGGCCCTTAAGGCAAATATGAAACCTTATACCCCATTGCTTCATGAGGTGAGAGGATTCAAAGGCGCCGTGAGGAGTGCTAATTCAATTAATAAATGTGTCTCGGGAGGCGACCTTAAAGAGGAAAGGGTCAAATCAAAAGTACAGGATGCATACTCGATGAGATCTACACCACAGGTTATAGGTTCTGCACATGATATGCTTGACTATGCCAGGTCACAAGTCGAAATAGAACTGAACGGTGTTGGCGACAATCCGATCTTTTTCCCTGATAAAAACATTCAGATATCTGGCGCCAACTTCCAGGGATCACCTGTTTGTGTCCCTATGGACATGGCAGGTGCTTGTATTACTATGGTAAGCGTGATGTCTGAAAGAAGGATGAACCGTCTGAATAACCAGGCTCTGAGTGTGGGATTACCTGATTTCCTTACAAAAGGTGCCGGCATGTTCTCAGGGATGATGCTGAGCCAGTACACAGCCGATACACTGATTGTTGAACAAAGGATGCTTTCATCACCGGCTTCAATTCAATCGATACCTGCAGCAGCCGACCAGGAGGATTTTGTGTCGATGGGTATGAATACGTCAATAAAGAACAACCAGATACTTGACT
>JBGOZX010000010.1:0-53036 GCA_041480425.1 Bacteroidia bacterium | reverse complement strand
TTCCATCCTGAGTGGCAATACAGATAATGCCTTTGAGATTTCTGAAATAACAGGCACTATAACAGTTGATAATGAGGATGCAGTTGATTATGAGATTAACCCATGTTTTACAATGTTAGTTGAAGTAAAAAATCATGAAAATAAAACTGCCTCTGCGAAAATTAAAGTCAATATTAATAATATAGATCCCCCACAATTCGGACTAATTTTATATTGTCCTTTTGACAGGAATACAGAAGATTTAAGTTTAAATCATAATGATGGAATTGATTTTACTTCCAGATATTATGTCCCAGGAAAAAGGTTCACAGCTTTAAATTTTAACGGAAAAACAGATTACATAAAATTAAGTAAATCAATTAATTCACAGGATGGACTCAGTTTTTCTTTCTGGCTAAAAACAAGAGGTGCCAACACAGCTGAAAATAATGGAGTGATAATAGGTAAATACAATATGTCGACCGATAGAAGATGTTTTTTGATATATTCATTTGGAGGTTATGAAACCAGAAGTGATAACCGCTTATCCGCAGCATTTTACAAATATGGGAGTTCAGCAAGTATTCATGATCATGTAAAATCATATATGGAACCAGGAGAATTGATAATATTCCCCAATCCTGGTTTGTGGACATTATCTAATCCATCACGATTGGAATTAGATAAATGGACTCATTGTGTGGTTAATGTTAACAGTACTACAATAGAAATCTGGATCAATGGAGTACTTTGTACAACTAAAATCAGGGAGTATACATCATATTTCAATTATATTTATGAGCCGGTCTATATTGGGACTAATCCAGCAATTGGAGAAGGCAGCAACAATCATTTTAACGGCGTTCTTGATGAATTAAGAATTTACACAAGGGGATTGACAATTGGAGAAATCAGGACTTTGTATAAAGAATAGGAACATTAACCCATTAATAATATATTTCTTCTTTACTTAGAAGCATTCAAATACATTATGAAATTGAAATCAATAATAAATATCAGAGGAGTAATTTCTTTTTTATTCTTTACATCCTTAGTATTGGCAGGGTGCGAAAAAATTGATCTCGGGAAAGAGATTGACATTAAAATCGGCCAGGAATATAATATTAACTGGGGCACATCCTTTTCTGTTGACAGTATTAATGATTACAGGTGTCCTTCTGATGTAATTTGCATTTGGGGTGGTGATGTCGATTTGTTTTTCCATATAAATCATGGTTTCGAAAAAACAGATACATTAATCTATCTGAATACCCGGGACAGAAACCCTTTCACAATTGGAAATTTTACATGGAAAGTATTGGAAGTAAATCCATTACCATTGAGTGGCCGTATAACAGACCAAAAGGATTATTCCGTAAAAATCCTGATTACGAAAAAATAACGGGGCTTCCTAAATAGATCTTTATTCTTGCTTTTTATACAACCACCAATGGTATGAATCGCGGAGCGGTTCCATCAATTTCCGAAATTTTCACCAATACAATACCTGCATTCGGATTTAAATTCTATTTTTAGGATTCTTCAACTTATTAAATCATGAAGAAACGGGCATCATTAATTCTGGGAATAGTTCAACTATTCGTAGCAATCGGGGCAATTCCGGCAGGTTTATTTATGATAATGGAACCCCATGGAACTGCTTTAGGGATGACAACCGAAATACTCAAAAATTCTCCTTTTCACAATTTTTTAATACCCGGGATCTTCCTTTTTACTGTAAATGGAGTATTTAACCTTATAGCTGCGATTCTTTCATTTTGTAAGTTCCGTTTTGCTGGCCTGACAGGTCTGGGACTGGGTATTGCCCTGATAATATGGATATTGGTGCAGGTATTTTCCATCGGATTAAATCATTTCCTTCAACCTGCTTACTTTTTTATCGGAATCATTGAGATTCTGATTTCGGTAGTCTTAATAAAGAGGGAAAAATCCCTTTAACCTGTTAAAAGAGAATAAATATTTTAAGATGTTAAACAATATAATTAACTAAATTTGAAGATGTTCTAAAACTAAATATTGTATGGATCAATTTAGTAGTCACCCGCTTTACAAAAAACACAATATCGACAGTGCAATGAGCTCATTATGGGATTTTTACAAACGAAAATTTCTCCCACTGTTTTTAGTATCCTTTGTAATGGCACTGATAATGCAATACCTTTCAACACTCGTAAATATAGCTGAGCTTCAGACAATAACTGATCCGGTTGTATTGCTTGAAAAGATGAAGGATTTTATATTGCCAATGCTGATCATCTCCGTAATAAATCTGCTTTTTTTGACCATGCTTCATTATTATGTAATATACAACCCTCTTAATGGTGACGACAACTTTTTTAAATGTGCATTTAAATCGTTGAGATATTTTATACCCTACATGATAATAATGGTCCTTCTTGCATTTTTCGGATCATTTGCAATCTTACTTGGCCTTATAGCACTGATAATTGGTGTGTTCTTTTCTGCAATTTATTTAATGACTATTTTCCTGTTCATTCTTCCTGTAATGATGGTTGAAGGATCCAATATAGCCAACACAATCAGCAGGACCATAACCCTGGCTCACAGGAATTTCTGGTCAAATTTCGGATGGACTGCAGTATTTATCATTATTCTGTTAGTCATATCAGTAATCTTGTCGGGCATCATTCTTCTGCCTTTCACCGGTACATTCATGAAAGCGTTCGTTAATCCGCAGGAAGCAGCTAATTTGGTTGAATTAACTAATAATCCTTTATTTATTATTCTTTCAGCAGTGGTCAATGCCCTTACATTTCCTTTATTACCAATCTTTGCTTCAATTCTCTATTTTAACGGAAAAGCCCGTGAGGAAGTGCCTCTGGAAATAACAACGGTAACCGATGATTTCGGGAAAGTGAGAGTTGAAGACCTTTACGCCAAGCCATATTCTGATGATCATCCGGAAAAACCTGAAAATAATCAGTAACCATAAAATACCTGAATGTGAAAGTTCTGGGAATAAACTGCAGTCCAAGAAAAGGAGGGAATACTGAGATCCTGCTAAAGGAGGTGTTCAAACCTCTCGAGGAAAATGGAATTAAAACCGAGCTTTTTCAGATTGGGGGGAAGAAGATCAGGGGATGTATAGCCTGTATGAAATGCAGAAAAAAAGCAGACGGAAGATGCCACCAGGATAATGAAGTTATAAATGATTGTATCAAAAAGATGGAAAAGGCTGATGCAATCATCATCGGATCACCTGTATATTTTGCCGATCTCACAGGCGATGCAAAAGCATTTATTGATGTTGCCGGATATGCATTACGGGGTGCAGGAAATCCATTAAAACGAAAACCGGGAGCTGCAGTTATTGCCGTTCGAAGGGCCGGAGCTATTCATGCATTTGACAGCATAAACCACTTTTTTCTTATCAATGAAATGATAATACCAGGTTCATCCTATTGGAATATTGCAATTGGCAGGGAGAAAGGTGAAGTTATTAAGGATGAAGAAGGTATGAAGACTATGAGGGTGCTGGGTGAAAATATGGCGTGGCTTTTACAAAAGGTAAAAGGTAAAAGTAAAAAGTAAAAAGTAAAATTTGTCTTTAGGGCCTTTGGCCTGTCTTTTTAATCTAAGTCAAATAATTTGTCAGACTCAAAAGACTTAAGGACAGGCCGAAGCGCCAGACAGTAGGTCCCGTCTTGCGGGATAAACTCCACCGACGTAAAGTCAGCCCGAAGGGCATAAGACATTAAATTTCGTTTTCCCCTTTAACGTAGCCAAAATTGGCGAGTATACCACCATCAACATAAAGGATATGTCCGTTGACAAAATTGCTTGCTTCTGAAGCGAGGAATAGAGCTGCATTGGCAACATCCTCGGGTTCGCCCCATCTTCCGGCAGGTGTACGGGTCATTACAAGATCATTGAACGGGTGACCATTCTCACGTATTGGAGCAGTCTGAGATGTTGCAATATATCCTGGACCAATGCCATTGATCTGAATGTTGTACTTTGCCCATTCACAGGTCATGGTTTGTGTAAGCAGTTTTAGTCCTCCCTTTGCGGAAGCATAGGCTGAAACAGTATTACGCCCATAAACACTCATCATCGAACACATATTAATAATTTTCCCGCTTCTTTTTGCTATCATATTCGGAGCAACTCTTTTTGACAGAATCAATGGAGCAACAAGGTCAACGTCAATAACCTGTTTATAGTCAGCAACGGGCATATCGAGTATTGGTACCCTTTTTATTATCCCGGCATTATTTACCAGTATATCAATGATCCCTACATTCTTCTCGATCTGAGTTATACCCTTATCGACATCTTTCTCGTCGGTAACATTGAATTTCAGTGTATATACATCGAGGTCTTCTTTTTTAAAAGCCTCTTTACAGGACAGAAGTTTATAATCCAGAAGATCGTTAACGCAAACTTTTGCACCGGCTTTTGCAAGTATCAATCCTATTGCCAGTCCTATCCCATGAGTGCCTCCTGTAACAAGGGCAACTTTACCGGTCAGATCAAATAAATCTTTCATAGTATTTTATTTTAAATCAACGGGGTAGAGGACATCCATATCACCATAATCGAGGTTTTCACCAGCCATTCCCCAGATAAAAGAATAGTTTGATGTCCCTGCAGCGCTATGAATGCTCCATGAGGGCGATAATACTGCCTGTTCATTTTTCATCCATATATGTCTTGTCTCATCAGGTTCGCCCATGAAATGACAAATTGCCTGCTTTTCCGGAACTTCAAAATAAAAATAGGCTTCCATCCTTCGGTTATGGGTATGAACAGGCATTGTATTCCAAACGCTTCCGGATTTAAGCTCAGTCATTCCCATCTGTAGCTGGCACGTTGGAACAACACTGTTCACCAGCAGTTTATTGACAGTGCGATGGTTTGAAGATTCAGGAGTGCCAAGCATGACCACTTCAGCATCATTTAAGGTCACTTTTTTTGATGGATATGTATGGTGCGCGGGTGCAGAGTTAATATAAAGTTTTGCAGACTTTTTTGAATCAGTAGATTTGAATGATACATTTTTAGTCTCTTTTCCAAGGTACAGGGCTTCTTTATATCCAAGAAAAAAAGTAACTTCTCCGGCTGTAATTTCGCAATCACCTCCTACATTGATAATTCCCATTTCCCTTCGCTCCAGAAAACTTTTAGCTTTCAGATCATCGATTGTTTCCAGTTTCAGAATTTTGCTTACAGGCATCGCACCTCCAACCATATATCTGTCGTACATCGAGTAAACCAGGGATATCTTATCAGGAACAAAAACATTTTCAATAAGAAATTCATTTCTTAATCTTTCTGTATCATAGCCCTTTACATCTGTCGGATGACAGGCATATCGTAATTCTGGTTTCATGATATTTTGTATATTTTACTTTACAAACAATGCATTCAGTACCCCATAGTTTATTTTACAATTCTCTATCTTCATATTTTCTGCTAATTCCATAAAAGTTGCTGTCGCCTCGCCAGGTGTTGGTTTGGGTCCCTTGCCTGCCCAGTAGTCGATAATTTTCTGGTAGCCCTGAGGTTTTGTAACAGTCATCAGTCCGCTTTCAGAACCTATTTTTTTTATGGTCCACCATGCCCATCCGATATTGTTTGATTCAAAGAGATTTACTGCTGACCTGTACCAATCATTATTATTTTCCCCCGACTCCCCCATCCAGATCGGAATATTATTCTTTTCTCGTAAATCGAGAAATTTCTGAATTGTTTCAATAGTTGTCGGATTCCAGTATTTGTGAAAGCTGTAAACCATGTTATCATCCCATGGCGGAGTCAGACCGGTATAGTCATTTGCAAACTGGTTACCTTCAATAAAGATTATATGGTTCTTATCAACCAGACGAATTTCCTGTGTAATAGCCAGAAATAGCTTTTTCAAAGGTTCATTTCCTTCCATCTTATAATTAGTTTCGTTGATCAGGTCGTATCCCCCAATCCATTGTTCCTTAGCATACTTACTAGCCAACCTTTTCCAGAGAGCTATGGTTTTTTGCTGATTTGCATCACTTTCCCATAGTTTTGGTCTGGTTGTATCAATATCTGCAATTGGCCTGTCATTTCCTTGTCCTCCCGGGGCAGCATGCAAATCCAGAATAAGGTAAATCTCATTCTGTTTACACCATAAAAGAAGTTTGTCAGCAAGTTCAAAGCCTGTTTGCAGCCAGGTGTTTTTTTCCATAACCGGTTCTTTTTCAATTGGTAAAGTAAAGAGATTGTAATGCATTGGCAACCGGATGGAATTAAATCCCCATGCCTTCAGCGAATCAATATCTTTTTTTGTGATCATGTTTTTGAGGTAGCTCTCGTAAAACTTCTCAGTATTTTCCTCACCGATCAAACCGGCTATTTTTGCTTTGATCTCATGCTGTGCTCCGGCCACTTCAGATAACTGGAGCATATAGGGCTCCTGGAGCATCCATCCACCCAGACCTATCCCCCGGAGCAAAACATTTTCTCCTTTCTCTTTAACTATTCGATTTCCTTTAACTTTCAAAAATCCCTGAGAAAACAGATCACTTCCTGAAATGAAAATGAACCCGAATATTACCAAACATAAAATAGACCTTTTCATATACAAAATTTTACAAATTACCCAGCACCCAGTACCCAGAACTAAAAGACTCCCTTTTCAATCATCTTACAAATCTGTGTTCCTGCCATAAGGAATCCTCCTACTCCATAGACTTCTGTCATCTCCCTTGTAACAGCTTTTGGGTCAGAGCCAATTGGTTGTATAAATCCCACCTTTCCATCGGGCCAGACTGAACTTACCAGGCTCTTCCATCCTTTTACAACAGCAGGAAGATAAGTGGCTTTATCGAGGTAGCCATTATCGACACCCCAGGCAAGGCCAAAAACGAAGAAAGCAGTTGCACTCATTTCGGGATTAGGGTAACTGGCAGGATCGAGTAGACTGGCATGCCATGATCCGTCAGGTAGCTGAATAGAAAATATTTTTGTAGCCATCTCCTTATAGATTGTTACAAAGTAATCCTTATGTTCATATTTTGCAGGTAATTCCCTGATAATTATCGGCAGACCGGCAAAAACCCAACCATTGCCTCTTCCCCAGAAAACTTTTGCGCCATTGGCTTCCTTTCTGGTGAAGTAGTTTGAATCCCTGAAATAAAGATATTCTTCTTTATCATAGAGATAATCGGTAGTAGCCTTATATTCCCGGTACATAAAATCAAGATATTTTTTCTTTTTCGTAACGTTTGCCATTTTCGCCCATACGGTTGGTCCCATAAAAAGTGCATCGCACCACGACCAACGCTGTGTTGACCAATAAGTTTCAGTATTGATAAATTTCAGATCTCCGGTTGCAGGATCTTTAAGTATCTGATCAAGAAATTCCCTCATGGGCTTGATCATATTCTTATCATTATACTTCCGATAAAGTTCGATGTAAGTCTGACCCACACAGTAATCATCAGCATGGTACCTGCGCAACGGATTATCATGAATATAATATGTCCAGTTATTCTTTGAAGAAATTTCCTTCAGCCATTCGTAATAACTATTATTTCCGGCAATTCCTGCCCAATCGACCATCCCAGCATAGAGTGCCGCATTAGTCCAGTCTGCAGGATGGTGGGTAAAAGGGGTCTTTACCTGCCAGTCAGCTACTGCCTTAAGAACTGTTTTAACGTCTTTTGTATTAATGTCAGCTTTAAAAGCTGGTCCTGATTGTTCCTGCGAAAAGCCTATCAAAGAGAAAGTTGCTAAAAAAATAATCAAAACGTTTCTAAAATTCTTCATCGCAAAAGTTTTATTTTTATGAATAAAGGATTGATGTTATTTCCTACTGTTAAAACAAAAATACAATCTTTGTCCGGAAAGATAACTAATTCTCCATTTCTATTTTCTTTGCAAATGCAGCTTCAGTTGTTCATTGTTATTCCTGGTTTGATGCCCAGCCAGAGTAAGGCGCCGACTACAGCCAGTAAGGCAGCCACATGCAGGGCATTTTCCCATCCCAGATAACTGGCAATAACCGGTGTCAGAGCCGGGGATAACAATCCGCCCAGGTTACTGCCCATGTTCATGATTCCACCTGCAGTACCACTTTTTTTCCCAGCAATACGCATCATCATGGCCCAGAATGGCCCTTCAACACAAAGAATAAAGGCAGTGGCAAAAGCCAGGCAAACAGCTGCCATTATAGCACTTCCGGTATGGGCACCGACAGAGATCAATATACCAGACAAGGCCATACCTGTAACAGGTACTATTCTGCGGCCCCAGACAACACCAAACTTTCCCAATGCCAGACGGTCTGAAATCAGTCCCCCGAGAGGTATAGAAATAATGGATAGGATCCAGGGTAAACTGCTCATCCATGCACCACTAAGTAAGCCAAAGTGGCGTTCCTGTACAAGATAAAGGTAAAACCATGAAACGAAAATATATCCGACATAGCCCTGTAGCGTATAGCTAATTGTTAAAAGATAAAAGCTTATTGAACTGATATTTCCGTCATTTCCTGACTTAATTTCAGCTTTAGCAGTGTCTTCTCCGGATTGAATGCCGGTTATGCTGGCAGGTTCTTTGATCCGGAGCCAAATCAACGCTACTGCCAGGGCAGGAAGGGCAGATACTATCAAGGCAGGCCGCCAACCCCAGTTGACCATGATGTTCGACACCAACGGAGGAGCCAGCGCGGAACCCAGCCCTATTGAAGCAATGACAATACCGTTGGTACGAGCCTGATATTGTGGCATCACCCAGCGTGATACTCCCTGTGCTGAACCCGGGTATGTAGGTGAGGCTGTTATTCCTATAAAAAAACGAAAAGCCATAAAAGCAATCAGGGCCGTGGCTAATGTGGACTGAAATGGACCCCATCCAACCACAGTTTGCAAAATTGTAAGTGTAAACCATAACCAGGCAGCCCATGACAACACCCGGCGCGCTCCGTACCTGTCGGCAATTGCACCGGCGGGGATCTGAAAAAGGGCATAGCCTAAAAGAAAGGCACTGAAAATGCGTCCCATTGCAATTTGCGACAGGCCAAATTCCTGCATCAGTAACGGAGCAGCTGTTGATACATTAACCCGGCAAATATAACCTGCCGTGGCAGTTGCGCATAACATGGCTACAATTGGCCAGGGCTTCTTACTGCTTTGTATCATAATCTTTTATACATAATGATCTCTGATTCTCCCGGGATGATATGGTCTTTAAGTTCCCCAACGGTATGGTAACCATTACGTTCATAAAACCTTTGTGCCCTAACATTAAAGGAGGAAACACAGAGAAAAAAATGCCGGTCGTCCTTGCGGAAAAAATCTTCAGCGAATGCCAGTAGTGCACTTCCGATATGCAGGTTGCGGTATTCTTCAGCAATGGCAATTGATTTCAGGTATGGTGAACCGGCCATTCCGCAAGGGTCCAAAATAACGACACCACAAAGTTCACTATCACAGTGTGCTATAAAAAGCAAATATCCCGGGTCATGGCAGTTGCTGATGCATTTTTCCAAAGATATTCCTAATGTTGTCCATGGTTCGGAAGTTGCCAGCAATGAAGCCGCCCAGTTCCGTTCATCAGAAGTGGCTGGAAGAATGAGGATATTTTTCATTATGGTCGGGAATTGGTGCTCTGGAATAGTCTGTTCAGTGTTATCGTAAAAATAGAAAAAAAGAAAGTACTCGATTTTTGTAAAAGAAAAATATTAATTTTCAAACTCTTATTTGTATTGCTTGATTAATTGATTTGCTATTGTTATTTTCGTGATCGTTCATTAGACATAACCCTGTTTAACATAGCATTTAATTCTAAAAGAAAAATAATGAAACCGTTCATTAATGAAGATTTTCTTCTTGAGAATAAAATAGCCAGGAGGCTCTATCATGAGTTTTCGGCACCCCAGCCTATAATTGATTTCCATTGTCATCTTTCACCATCGGCAATTGCGGAAGATGGTCATTTCGAAAATCTTGGTCAGGCATGGCTTGACGGGGATCATTATAAATGGCGCGCCATGAGAACAAATGGGATAAATGAAAAATATTGTACAGGGAACGCTTCACCAAGGGAAAAATTTGATAAATGGGCAGAAACAGTGGCTGCAACAATCGGTAATCCGCTGTATCACTGGACACATCTTGAACTTGCGAGATATTTTGATATCTATGATTTGTTAACCCCATCGACTGCAAACAGAATATATGAAAAAGCCTCTTCCCTGCTCCAAACCAAAGATTTCAGCATCAGATCATTAATAAAAAAGATGAATGTGGAGGTTATATGTACTACTGATGATCCGACTGATAGTCTCGAATTTCACAGGAAGTTAAAAGGATCTTTTTCAGTTACAGTTCTTCCTACCTTCCGGCCTGACAATGTCGTTAAAACAGAGGATCCTCAGAATTTAAAAGCTTATATAGAAAAACTCGAAAAAGCAACGGGATCAACGATTAACAATTTTGATACCCTGGTTGAAGCCATTGATAACAGACACAAGTTTTTTCATGAACATGGAAGTCGTTTGTCAGATCATGGATTGGATCGTTTCTATTTTGCTTCCTTTACAACAGTTGAGGCCAACAATATATTCCAAAAAATTCTTAAAGGAGAATCACTTACCTGTGAAGAAGCTGAAAAATACAAGTATGCCGTTATGCTGGAGATCTGCAGGATGAATCATAAGAGAGGCTGGACTCAGCAATTTCATGTTGGTGCCATGAGAAACAATAATGTCCGCATGTTCCGGATTATGGGCCCTGATACCGGCTGGGATTCGATAGGTGTTTCCCAGGATGCTTTGAAGATGTCAAAATTTCTCAGTGCTCTTGATAATACTGAACAACTCGCAAAAACAATTCTCTATAATCTTAATCCTGCCGATAATGAAATGATGATCACTATGGCAGGAAATTTTAACGACGGTTCATCAGCCGTCAAAGTTCAATATGGTGCAGCCTGGTGGTTTCTAGATCAGAAGAGCGGTATGGAAAAACATCTAAAAGATCTGGCAGCTCTTGGTCTTCTTAGAAGATTTGTGGGAATGGTTACCGATTCAAGAAGTTTCCTCTCCTACCCACGTCATGAATATTTCAGGCGTCTGGTCTGTAATTTTGTAGGCCAGGAGATTGAAAAAGGAATGATTCCGGATGAAGATGAACTTGTAAAGCCGTTAATCGAAGGAATATCTTATAAGAATGCTAAAGAATACTTTGGTTTCAACAAATAAACAATATAAAATGAACGATCTGAATCTTAAAGACAAGGTGGCAGTAATCACTGGGGGAGCCGGTGTGATATGTTCAGCTATGGCAAAAACCCTTGCTGCTAACGGAGTAAAGACCGTAATAATCGACCTTAACAAAGAGGCAGCAGTTAAAGTAGCTGAAGAGATTGAACAGAAATTCAAAACACCTTCTATTGGTCTGTCGGCCAGCGTCCTCGACAAATTGTCGCTTGTTGAAGCCAGGAATGTGATTCATGACAAATTCGGTTTCGTTGATATCCTGGTTAACGGAGCCGGAGGAAATTCACCCGCAACAACTACAAAAGTTGAAAAGATGGAGGGGTCAGAAACAGAAAATCCTGAAGACACTTTCTTCGGCCTTCAGATTGAGGGATTCGACAAAGTTTTCGACCTGAATTTCAAAGGAACACTTATACCTTCGATGGTATTTGCTTCAGATATGGTGAAGAAAAAATCTGGCGTGATAATAAACATCTCATCAATGAATTCCTATCGTCCCCTGACAAAGATAGCGGCTTATTCAGCCGCAAAAGCTGCTGTTAATAATTTCACACAATGGCTGGCTGTTCACTTTTCAAAGATAGGTATAAGGGTAAATGCGATAGCGCCTGGTTTTCTTCTTACAAATCAGAACAGGTTCCTGCTCATCGATGAAAAGACTGGTGAACCAACACCGAGATCCAGAAAAATTCTTAACAGTACTCCTATGGAACGGTTTGGTACACCTGAAGAGATGACCGGAACTCTACTCTACCTTGCCAGTGACTTGTCGAAGTTTGTTACAGGTGTAATTATACCTGTTGACGGTGGGTTTAGTGCGTATAGCGGTGTTTAGGCCGCAGGCGTCAGGCGTCAGGCAACAGGAAAAACGTGCTAAACCTATAGCCTGTAGCCCGTAGCCTTATAAATTTTAAATAAAATTTTGCAATTATGATCTACTATCAATCAGGTTCAGAGAATACAGTAATAGGTCCGAATGACCTGGAGTATGGTCTATATTCTGCTTTGGTAAAACTTGGAACAAGGAAAAAAGTCCTTGTTGTGCCTCCTGATTTTACCAGATTTCATTCAAGAGCCGGTGATATTACAACTTTGATCTACAATTATTATAAGGCTAATCTGAAAGATATACTTCCTTCTCTCGGAACGCATACACCCATGACTGATCATGAACTGGATGAAATGTACAAGGGCGTACCTAAGGAATTATTCCGGATCCATGATTGGCGAAAAGATGTTGTAACAGCAGGTACCGTTCCGGGGGAATTTGTATCAAAAATAACTGAAGGTGCAATTGACTACTCCTGGCCGGCACAACTTAACAAACTGGTTTTCAACGGAGGACATGATCTCATTCTGTCAGTGGGACAAGTGGTTCCTCATGAAGTTGCAGGTATGGCAAGCTATAATAAGAACCTGTTTGTCGGAACAGGCGGACCTGAAGGAATTAATAAAAGTCATTTTGTCGGTGCAGTTTATGGTATGGAACGGATGATGGGCAAGGCAGATACTCCTGTAAGAAGACTACTGAATTATGCCTCAACAAATTTCATTTCTCATCTTCCGGTTGTTTATGTTCATACTGTAATTGGCCGTGATGAGGCTGGTAAACTGGTGATACGGGGACTCTATATAGGTGATGACGAGGAGGTTTTCAAACTTGCAGCAGATCTGTCAATAAAAGTAAATTTTGCTGTTCTTGACAAACCATTGAAAAAGGTAGTGGTTTACCTTGATCCTTCAGAATTCAAAAGTACCTGGCTTGGAAATAAAAGCATATACAGAACACGCATGGCAATGGCAGACAATGGAGAACTAATTGTCATTGCCCCCGGATTAAAACAGTTTGGTGAAGATAAAGAGATAGACCGTTTGATCAGGAAATATGGTTACCGTGGGACACAAGCTACTCTAAAATCGCTTAAAGAAAATAATGAACTCCTGAATAATCTGAGTGCAGCAGCGCACCTTATTCATGGAAGCTCTGAGGGAAGGTTTTCAATAACATACTGCCCGGGGAATGTTACCCGGGAAGAGATTGAATCGGTTAATTTCAGATATGCTGATCTTGGTGAGACATTAAAAAAATACAACCCTGATAAACTTAAGGAAGGATTTAATAAGTTGCCGGATGGAGAAGAGATCTTTTATATCTCTAATCCTGCTGTAGGATTATGGGCTTCAAAAGAAAAACTAAAATGATAAACTGGGGGATCATTGGTTGTGGCAATGTAACTGAAATTAAAAGCGGTCCGGCTTTTAATAAGGTAAGGGATTCGAAGCTTGTTGCTGTCATGAGAAGAGATGAAGCAAAAGCTGAAGATTATGCCCGAAGACATAATGTCCCTAAGTTTTACACCGATGCCGATGACCTCATAAACGATAAGGAAATCAATGCCATCTACATAGCCACTCCTCCCGGTAGCCATGCTGATTATGCCATTCGGGCACTAAAAGCCGGCAAACCGGTTTATGTTGAGAAACCTTTGGCTGTGAACTATGCAGAATGTGTTAAGATCAATAAAGCATCAGAAAAATATAAACAACCGGTTTATGTTGCCTACTACAGGAGAACACTTCCCGGATTTCTTAAGATTAAAGATCTTATTGAGAAGGGGGAAATTGGCAAAGTCAGATTTGTACAACTTCAGTTGTTCAAAGCTCCTTCAAAAGATGAAAAAGCCGGAAAACTTCCCTGGCGGGTTGATCCGAAAATCTCAGGCGGGGGACACTTTTTTGATCTTGCTTCTCATCAGCTTGACTATCTTGATTTTTTATTTGGACCAATTCAAAGAATTGAATCTGTGGCACTTAACCAGGCGAACCTGTATAAAGCTGAAGATTTTGTATCTGCCGGTTTTATTTTTCCTGATAAAATCGTTGGAACCGGGAACTGGTGCTTCAGTGTTTCACCTGAATGCAGTAGAGATTCAATTGAAATTTTTGGTGATAAAGGAATGATAAAAAGCTCGACTTTCAGCTTTGAACCCATTATCTTAGTCAATAAGAAAGGACGTCTGGAATTTATTAATGAAAGACCTGAAAATATACAATACTTTCTGATTGAGCAGGTTGTAAAAGCTTTGACGGGAAAAGGGAGTGTTGCTAGCACAGGAATGACAGGTGCAAGAACAAGCAGGGTTATGGATGAAATAGTTGCGGAGTATTACAAAGGTGCCAGGCACAAGGTAAAAGGTAAAAGGTAGAAGTAAAAAGTTAATAGTTAATAGTAAATCAAAATAATTCCCCTCCTGGGAGGGGGCCGAGCGTAAAGAATTTGCCCGGTGGGCAAATTTAGCGAAGGAGCCTGACTGCAGGGTTAGGGGTGGTTTAAAAAGAAAGTTAATAGTTAATGGTCAATGGTTAATAGTTTTATAATTCCTTAATCATGAATAAGTTATCAGATATCGGATTAATTGGATTGGCGGTAATGGGTGAGAATCTTGTTCTTAACATGGAGAGTAAAGGGTTCCAGGTCACTGTTTATAACCGGTCGACACAGAAAGTCGATGATTTTCTTGCCGGGCGGGCAAAGGGGAAAAACATCACCGGAGCACATACAATTGAAGAACTTATCAATTCCCTCAACCGCCCGAGGAAAGTAATGATGATGATAAAAGCCGGGAGTGCGGTTGATGATATGATCAATACTCTTATCCCTCACCTGGAGGCAGGGGATATTATCATTGACGGAGGGAATACCCATTTTCCGGATACCAACAGGAGAACTTCACTGGTTGAGAGCAAAGGCCTTCTTTACATCGGAACGGGTGTCTCGGGTGGTGAGGAAGGAGCTCTTCTCGGACCATCTATTATGCCAGGCGGATCAAAAGCTGCCTGGCCGGAAGTCAAACCGATTTTCCAGGCAATAGCAGCCAAAGTCGAAGATGGTTCTCCCTGCTGCGAATGGGTTGGAGAAAATGGGGCAGGCCATTTTGTAAAGATGGTGCACAATGGGATAGAATATGGTGATATGCAGCTTATTTGTGAGGCATATCAGATAATGAGAGATCTGCTACATCTGAGCGCCGATGAAATGCACAATATCTTTAAGGAGTGGAATAAAGGTGAGCTTGACAGCTATTTGATAGAGATAACAAGGGACATTCTTGCTTATAAGGATACTGACGGGAAGCCATTAGTTGACAAGATACTTGATACAGCAGGTCAAAAAGGGACAGGAAAATGGACAGGGGTTGCAGCACTTGATCTAGGCATTCCTCTTACACTGATTGGAGAAGCTGTATTTTCCAGATGTCTTTCGGCAGTCAAAGATGAACGTGTTAAAGCTTCAAAGATACTTCATGGACCTGAAAAAGTATTTAAAGGAGATAAAAATGCATTCTTAAATGATATCAAAGAGGCATTATATGCTTCAAAGATCGTATCATATGCACAGGGTTATGCCCTCATGATGGCTGCCGCTGAAGAATACGGGTGGAAGCTTAATTACGGAGGCATTGCACTGATGTGGCGCGGTGGATGTATAATAAGATCTGCATTCCTCAGTAAAATTAAAGAAGCTTTCGACAACAATGCTTCAATTACCAACTTGCTTCTTGATCCATTCTTTAAAAATAAAGTGGAGAAAGCACAAAAAGGCTGGAGGAACGTTGTTTCGGCTACAATCATTAATGGTATTCCGGTTCCCGCAATATCTTCGGCGCTTGGCTATTTTGACGGGTACCGTTGCGAAAAACTTCCAGCAAATCTTCTCCAGGCTCAACGCGATTATTTCGGAGCACATACCTACGAACGTACCGACAAAGCCAGGGGTGAGTTTTTCCATACTAACTGGACAGGACGTGGCGGAACAACCTCTTCATCAACATATAATGTATAATCATTGACCAACCTAGAAAATATGCCAGAAATTAAAAAAATTGGAAATTACAGATGGACTGTCTGTGCATTGATATTCTTTGCTACGACCGTAAACTATCTTGACAGACAGGTACTTGGGATACTCAAACCATTACTTGAAAGCGATTTGAATATTGGAGAAGCTGAGTATGGATATATAGTAACAGCCTTCCAGTTATTTTATGCATTTGGAATGATAATTGCCGGCCGTTTGATTGATAAGTTCGGGACAAAGATCGGTTACGGGATATCAGTTATTCTTTGGAGTCTTGCGGCAATGGGACATGCCCTGGCAAAAGGAGGAATTGGCTTTGGATTCTGGAGGGCTTTATTAGGCCTCAGTGAATCAGGCAACTTCCCGGCCGCAATTAAAACTGTTGCTGAATGGTTTCCAAAAAGAGAAAGAGCACTCGCGACCGGGATCTTTAACTCTGGTACCAATGTTGGAGCGATTGTTGCTCCTCTTGCAGTTCCGGCCATGGCAACATCATGGGGCTGGCAGTCAGCATTTATTGTTACAGGTGCCATCGGATTCATCTGGGTCATTTTCTGGTTCATCTTTTACGAGATACCTGAAAAGCAAAGAAGACTGTCCGCCGGTGAAATGGAATTAATAAAGAGTGATTCCGATGAAGCTCATGAAAGTGTAAAACCAATTCCCTGGCTAAGACTTCTCAAATTTCGTCAGACATGGATTTTCTTTATCGGAAAAGCCATGACAGACCCTATCTGGTGGTTTTACCTGTTCTGGATACCAGGCTGGCTATCAGAAGTAAGAGGAGCTGGTCTTAACATTAAGTCTTTCGGGCTTCCTCTTGTTGTCATATATACCTCCACCACAGTCGGAAGTATTTTTGGAGGATGGCTTTCATCATTCATGATAAAAAAAGGTATATCTCCCTTTAATGCCCGAAAGTATACAATGCTGATTTTTGCACTTCTGGTCATACCCATTTTCTTTGCCCAATCGCCGGGAGTAAGTACATGGGGTGCCATAGCACTGATAAGCTTAGCTGCTTCATCACATCAGGCATGGTCAGCTAATATTTTTACAACAGTATCGGATGCTTTTCCGAAAAAAGCTGTAAGTTCTGTCACCGGTATTGGAGGTATGGCAGGTGCTTTAGGGGGGGCATTTGTTTCAATTTTTGCAGGGAATCTTCTTGAATTCTACAAAAATGCTGGTCATGTGGAAACCGGATATACTGTTTTGTTTACAATTGCATCCTGTGCGTACATTCTCGCCTGGATAATTATGAACATTTTTGCACCAAAAGTTAAAAAGGTAGTTATTGATTGACAACAACTTATTGCAGATGATATACTTCTCATTATGAAAAAACTCGGAAAATACTCAATAGGCTTAGGTGACAGGTTTGGCCACCAGGGTCATGCACAGCTTAAAGCAATTATTGATGCCGGCAAAAAAGGGATTGACATTACACCTGTCTGGAACAAGTCGAACAGAGAACACATAACTATAGGTACACAGCCAGGAGATGTAAGAGATGAAGCTGACTCAGTAACCAGAAGTGCAGGGTTCGGAAAATCCTATTTTGTTGATGCAGACCATATTAATTTAGATACTGTTGACAGGTTCATTGAAAGTTCCGATTTCTTTACTATAGATGTAGCTTCATATATCGGAAAAAGAGCAGAAGAAACTGAAATTCAGGAGTTTCTTTCCGGCACTGAAAAATATTCAGGAGAGATTAAAATCCCTGGTATTAAGAAGCCTCTGAAATCTTCAAGGTCACAACTGAAGAATATTGCTGATAAATATCTTTTCGCTTCAAAGAAAGCCGGGGAGATTTACAGGAAAATCGAGAAATCAAAAGGCCCCGGAAACTTTGTTACGGAAGTATCGATGGATGAAGTCCCGGTTCCCCAGACACCTATTGAATTATTTTTCATAATGAAAATGCTGGGTGCTGAAAAAATCCCTGTGCAGACCATTGCTCCCAAGTTCTCTGGAAGATTTAATAAAGGTGTTGACTATGTTGGTTCTCCGCGTAAGTTTGCCGAGGAGTTTGAATCTGACCTTATGGTTATTGGTTTGGCAGTTAAAGAGTTCGGTCTGCCAGAAAATCTTAAAATGAGCGTCCATTCAGGTTCGGATAAATTTGCTATCTACCCCTACATCGGATCAATAATTAAGAGGCGTAATAAGGGTATTCATTTAAAAACTGCTGGTACCACATGGCTCGAAGAGGTTATCGGTCTGGCCGAAGCAGGTGGTGAAGCTCTTGATTTTGTAAAAGATATCTATTTAAAATCCCTTGAAAAAATTGATGAGTTATGTGGACCCTATTTTGATGTAATTGACATCAATGCGGCTTTACTCCCATCAGGTGGTGAAGTCCTGGGGTGGAACAGCAGAAAATTTGCAGCTTCACTGAGGCATGTGCAGGAAAATCCTGATTATAATCCAAACATGCGCCAGCTGATCCATGTGGCCTATAAGCTTGCAGCCCAGAAAATGGATAAATATTACAAACTTCTGGACTCACATAAGGATGTTGTCACAGAATGCGTTTATGAGAACATCTACAACCGGCACATCTGCAGGTTGTTCGATATCAATTAGATAAAGAAAATAAAGAACAAAAAGAAATATTGAAAAAGATATTCAACTATTAAACCTGGCTTTGGTTTATCTAAACTACCTGTTTAGTTCTAAAGCTGCCATAATGAAGGGTGCAACTCCTTTTGCATCGTTATCAATTCGTTTTTCGTTTACATAGTATTCATAACTGCCATCACGGTAAGGATTGCCACCCAGCCCGCAGCCTCCGCAGATATTATGTATTGTAATAAGTCCTTTTACATCGACAGTCACGAGTTCTTTTATAATTCCGTCAAATACACTGTTCGCAATATCAAGATATTTCTTATCGAGATAACCATTATGTGCTCCCCTGGCAAAGACATAGGTGTACATTGCTGATCCTGAACCTTCAAGGTAGTTGCCTTCTCTTCCGCCCTGGTTCAGTACCTGAAACCAAAGACCTGTTTTGGGATCACGTACCTTCAGCAGGGCATCGCATGTTTTTTGAAGAATTGTGATCAGGGCATCCCTGTCAGGATGATTTTCCGGAAGGCAATCAAGTATATCTATTATCGCCATGGTGTACCACCCCATAGCACGGCTCCACGGATAATGAGATTTCCCGGTTTCCGGATCGCACCATTTCTGCTGGCGGCTCTCATCCCAGGCATGCATAAGCAGACCTGACTGCATATCAAGTGTTTTTTCATAGATCATTTTTGTCTGTGTTGTTGCAACATCAAACCATTCCTGTGCATTAAATTCTTTTGCATATTGAGCCATGTAGGTTGAGCCCATAAAGATTCCATCAAGCCACATCTGCCAGGGATAAATCTTTTTATGCCAATAGCCCCCTGAATTTGTTTTAGGATGAGTCTTTAACTGTCCAATGAAATTATCGAGGGCGATTTTATACCTGGGTTCGGGATTCCTCTTATATACTGTTATAATATTCCTGCCGGGGAAAATTCTGTCAAGATTGTATTCATCCTTTTTGTAATCGATAACTGAACCATCAGGTTGTACAAAATATTTTACCCAGTTTTCCATATATTTTGAATACCGGACATCGACATTTCCAAGCCTGTCGATGGCCATTCCAAGAAATGCGACATCGTATGCCCATTTTGGTTTTTTATCAACATAATAGATCAGACTTTCTGCGGTAGCAATAACAGTATTTGCCATTCTTACTGACCATTTGGAATCAGTCAGTTTGTTTTTATTATCCTGTGCCTGAAAATTGCATGCAGAAGCAACCAGCACCATGATTAAAATAGTTTTTCTGTACATATATGATAACTTATAATCAGATATAAATATACTAATAATGAACCTTATAGAGGACCCATAATGAAAAGAAAAGAGGCCCCCCTGCCGGGGTCTCTTTTCAAAACCTGAACTAACACAACTACTAATAACCGGTATTCTGCCAGAATCCGTTTGGATCAGGTCCGCTTGTAAGATTTGTAACAGCATCGATCTGAGGAGTCGGAATAGGACGCAAAATATGGAAACTTTTTATATTGTTTTTTGCGCTTCCATTGTATAAGGTAACTCTCTCAATAAGCTTTCCCGTACGCTTCAGATCGAACCACCTCTGTTGCTCACCGCAAAGTTCTCTGGCCCTTTCATCAAGAATAACATCTATATCTTTGCCTGTAACTTTTGTCTCGTCAGCCGGAGTTAAAACATTAGATTTACCTGAGATTGCACGCGCAGTTCTCAGTTCATTTAGTTTCTGAATTGCATCCTGAGACTGACCTGCCATCATATAGCCTTCAGCAGCAATAAGATACATCTCAGATAAACGTAATACAAATGCATCGCGTGAAGCCAGGTCCCTGATTATTGAGCTAGTCAGGTCATCAAATTTTTTCAGTTGGATATATATCCTGTTTCCTTTGAAGTTTTCATTTCCGGCTGTCCCCGTAGCTATAGTAGGCAGAGTACCAGCCGCATCCTGATACAGTGGATAAACTTTTGTGTTCCCAACATCTGTTCTTGAGAAAAGCACATATCTGTTTGCAGCCCTGGCAATGCGGGCAGCAGATGGAGTTGTCTTTGACATATAAATTGCAGTATCCCTCATATTTGCAAAACCTGTCGGGGGAGCAACAGTTCCTGAAAATGCAGTCTGAAGAACCGGAGCAAGGTACCATGTATCCCTGAATGATGCCTGGTAACGCTGGTCGGTAGCATCATTAAAGAGATCAAGCAGGTAACCAGAAGGGACGAACCTGGTAAAACCTTTACTATAAGCCTGATAACTTGTACCAAGATTGTAATCAACGCCAGAGTACCTGAGAATTTTGTTTGCTTCTGTATCGGTACGTTTAAATACTGTTGTCAATCCGGGGACGGAATTCCAGACACCCACAAACATGAGGTGTGCTGCATTACCTCCGATTGAATTAGCTCCGTTACGGAGTATCATTTGCGACCAGGTCATCTGGTTGCCGCTTGCATCAAGCTTCAACCGTTTTGGCAGGATATTGTTTTCAAGAACATCAGAATAATCAACCCACCAGATAACTTCCTTATTTGAAGCTCCGTTTTCGTAAGGTGCTTTCCAGCAATCAGCATAATTGGCGAAAAACGACAATCCGCTTCCTGAAATCACATCTGTGGCAGCAGCTGCTGCGTCAATGTAAGCCTGATTGTTATTAAATTTACTTGCTTTATAAAGAAGAATCCGTGCCCGTAAAGCTTTTGCAGCCCACAGGTGAATATGGCCTGTTTTCGAAGTCCTTGCTGCAAGTTTTATTATTGCATCATCAAGATCCTCAAGCATGAATGCGTAAACATCCTCTTCAGAGTCACGGCGGGCAACAGTTGAAACGCTGCTTACAGGCTCACGGTTTATCTGAACAGAGCCCCATGTTTCAACAAGGTGCCAATAATAGAAAGCACGAAGGGCCTTGAGTTCTCCGATATAGGCATTCTTATCAGCTTCGGAAAGTATCACTGCAGGTGCTTCTCCCACATATTTTATTCCTGTATTACAGGTGTTTACTGCCGTATAGAACAACTCCCAGTATTCATCGAAGCAGGCATTCATGGTTTCCCGGGAACTGGTTGCCACTTCAGGGGTAATCCCGGAATAATCTATTAGTACCTTCTGTCTGCTGTCATAACCTGTCAGCCAGATATCCGTGCCTCCTTCGCTTAAACCATAAGCAGCCTCTTTTCCATACCAGCCACGCAGGTAGGAGTAACTTGCAGCCAGCAGTCCGTCTAATCCGGATTTAGTTGAATAGATAACTTCTTCACTTGCACCTGTCTTGTTATCTTCGATGAGATAATCGGTGCAAGCAATATTTGAGATAATTACTATCGCAAATATTAATAATATAGACTTAAATCTTGTTTTCATCAGATATTGATTTAAAATATTTAAAATTCAAGATTAACACCGAAAACCATCTGTTTTGACAAAGGATTTGAGATGGCGCCACCACGTTCAGGATCATAATTATCCAGATTGCTGAATGTGAAATAGTTTTGTAGTGATCCATAAATCCTCAGGTTTGTTACCCTTATTTTGGATATAATCTGTTTTGGGAGTGAATAACCAAGAGTCACCTCTCTTATTTTCAGGAAAGAAGCTTTTTCGAAAGCAAGAGCTGGCATATCATTCTGTGAAGCAATTCCCGGCCGGGGAAACTTTGCTCCCTGGTTTTCTGGAGTCCAGAAATCCACAGCAGGTGAGCCATCAGCTTCTGTTGGTTTATATGCTGTATTGTAATCGTATCTTATCCATTGTCCAATACGTGCATAGATCAGGGAAGATAAGGATAAACCTTTATAAGTAATAGTATTATTCCACCCTGCAATGAATTTAGGACTCTTACTGTAAATCCTTTTATCAAGGTCATTTATTACCTTATCGTCATTTACATCTACAATTTTAATGTCACCAGGGACCTTGCCATACAGAGTTGCAGTAGCTGCTTCCGCAATTGACCAGCACCCATTTGCCTCATAATTATAGAATGCACGGACCGGTTCTCCAACTATTAATGCCTGATCAGGATTAGAAACATCCCTGATTTCGCCACTGGCCAGAGATACAATCTTATCCCTGTTCATTGAGTATGTCAGATCAGTTACCCAACCGAAATCCCTGCTTTCTATTATTCTGAAATTTAGCGCAACTTCAAAACCAGTGTTTTCTGTTTTACCGACATTCTCTAAAACCTGTGGATAGACCGATGAAGCGGGTAAGCCTTTATAAACTAACAGATCATTGGTTTGTGAATAGTACACGTCAAGTGAAGCTGAAAGCCTCTCCTTCAATAAAGAAACATCTAACCCGGCATCATATGTAGTTGTTGTCTCCCACGTCAGATCTGGATTTCCGAGATTAGCCGGAACCTGTCCCTGCACAAGAATTGCTCCATAGGTATATGGAATTTTATCCATACCCAGCATCGTAAGAGTCTTATAAGGATCTATTGCAGCGTTTCCGGCTTTACCCCAGCTTAACCGTAGTTTAAGGTTATTTATAAGATCCGCTGTTTTAAGAAAAGACTCCTCTGAAATAATCCAGGCAGCAGCAAGGGATGGGAAATATCCCCATTTATTACCTTCTGAAAGTACTGAAGAACCATCAGCACGTATCGTAGCAGTAAGTAAGTATTTATTAAGTAATTTATAATTGATCCGTCCAAAATATGATAACATATTGCTCCTGATATAATCATTAGAGATAGCACGTCCGGCAGTTGGAATGAAAGTGAGGTCATAAAAGGAACTTTTTAAATAGTGATCAAAAGTTCCGATCCCTGATGCGCCATGAGATTCAAAAATGCTTTGTTGTGCACTTTGCCCTGCAAGCAGTTGTAGATTGTGAATTTCTCCAAGGGAAAGTGTGTAGGTTAATGTGTTCTCAAGTGTGTAGCCAAACGACTGGCTGTTAAGGGCTGAAAAAGCAGATCCCCTTCCGAACTGGTAATTTGCAGTACACATATAGTCTTCATATTCTCCGGCACGGTTCGATTGCTGGTCTATTCCAAATACTGATCTGAACCGCAATCCTTTAATTAATTCCCATTCCAGAAATAGATTTCCGAAAAGCCTGTTACTCTGAGTATTATTCTTATAATATCCTGGTACCTCGTTAAGTAACGGATTTGTATGGCTGATTGCCAGTTCAGATGGTCTGTCAAGGATTGTACCATCCGCCAGGTAAGGCTGAGCCATTGAATGCATCTTAATTAGCTGAGAGTAGACATTATCGTCTCTTCTGTTCCAATTCCTGTAAGTATATTGCAGGTTAGCACCTACAGTAAGGTTTCCAGTAATTTTATGGTCAAGGTTTATCCTTCCGTTATATCTTTTTAACATATCATTGCGTAATAATCCCTGCTCATCCATGTACCCTAGTGAAACAACAAATGAAGTTTTGGCATCACCTCCAGACAATGAAACTTCGTGGTTTTGGGTCACACTATTCCGAAGGATCATATCGAACCAGTTTACTCCACCTTCCTGGTAAAGCTGATAAACTGATTTTTCATACGGGGCACTGATAATATTAGAAAGGACGATTCCCGGGGTGTAATTACTCAGGTTTGTAGTACCCCAGGCAGCTGTTCCTTTTTCAGCATTATATCTCTGACGTTCAGCAATTAAATGGTAGTCCTGCTCAACACTCATAAGTTTTGGCAGATTGGTTGGACTATTAAAAGAGACGTATGAATTAATTGCCACTTTCGATTTTCCGCCAGCCATGGCCCCAGTCAGGCCCCTTTTTGTTGTGATAATAACAACACCGTTAGCGCCCCTTGACCCGTAAATTGCAGTGGAAGATGCATCTTTCAGAACTTCAATTGATTGAATATCAGAAGCATTAAGATCAAGAGTTGAACCATATTCTATCCCATCCACAAGAAATAAAGGAGTATTTGAAGCATTAATCGAACGATTGCCTCTGAGGTCAATCCTGATGCCTGACCCTGATTCACCACTGGTTTTGGTGATATCCAGACCGGGGATCTTTCCCTGCATTGATTGAAGGGCATTATTGCTGGCTGTCCGGGTGATCTCGGCCGATTTTATTGAGGAAACAGAACCTGTAAGATCTTTCTTCTTTACTGTTCCATAACCAACAACCACAAGTTCGTTTAACCCGATATATTCCTCCTTAAGTACTACATTTATTGTACTCTGGTTTCCGACAGGAACAAGTTGTTTTGCAAAGCCGATAAATGAAAACTCAAGTATGGCGTTTGCCGGATTTTCAACCGTGATCTGGTAATTCCCGCTGTTGTCAGCCTGAACCCCTGTTGAGGTACCCTGTACAATAACATTCGTTCCGGGCAAGGCCATTCCATTCGAGTCTGTAACCTTCCCTGAAATAGTCCTGACATTCTGAGCAACTGATGTCAAAGAAAGAGACATCAGAAGCAGAAAGACAAAACTACGGTTAAAAAGAATTCTTTTCATAATGATTTAATTAGTTAATGGATTAGAGTAATTGCCTATAATATTATTTTGAGTTACGATATTCTTACCCTTTTTATTATTTAAAAGAACAGTACCAGGAAAAACATTATTTAACATAAAGATACTCTTACATTTTTCATCTTCTGAAATATAAATCTGAATTGGCTCCGACTGATAACAATTTGTCACTTTCACATCCTGGCAGTTCATAAGCTTCATATAAGGGAGATCCTTCAAAGGAGTTCTGACCGTTACCAGATCCCATGTTATCTTTTTTGAGTCTTTTGACTCCAATGCACTTCCTTCTTTTATCTCCATCCTTATGTCATGAAAGCTTATATCGCTTGAATTCTCCAGAAGAATACCCTTTCTTGAGAAAATCTGTAAATTGTTAAATGAAATCTGGGAGACATCTCGTTCTTCCAATCCGTAAATGGCTACGGGTCGCTGAGCACCCCTTATTGTGATGTTAGAAAGTTGAACGCTGTTCACGGCCGGTGTCCTCTCTGATAATGGTTCCGGTTTAGTTGGCTGGTACCGCAGGGTGATCAATATTCCTTCCTTTACGATATTGTACATTTCTACATTTGAGACCAGGATATCCTCCACAACACCTCCTCTGCCACGCATGGTTTTAATTCTAATTCCTATATCTGTGCCTTCAAAAACACAGTTTGATATTGTAACTCTTTTTACACCACCGCTCATTTCACTGCCAATAACTACTCCACCATGACCCTGGAGCATTGTACAATTTGTAATTGTTATATTCTCAGTTGGCACCCCGGCTTGGCGACCATCCTCATCGCGACCCGATTTAATCACAATACAATCGTCACCAACTGTTATATGGCAATTTGAAATATGAACATTCCGGCATGAAGACGGATCAATTCCATCGGTGTTGGGAGAGTCACCTGGATTTACAATAGTTATACCCGTAATTGTAATGTTTTCAGTAAAAGCCGGCATAATTGTCCAGAAGGGTGGGTTGGAAAGGCTTATGCCTTCAATCAGAACATTTTTACACTCGTATGTTGTTATCATCGGAGGGCGCAGGAAATTATTCTTGGAACTGATATATGAGTTCTTTGCAAGCAGTGATTCATTTTCCTTCTTAAATATTTCCTGCCATTTATTATCAACAGGTTGTTTTGAGTTCACACTTCTCATGAAATCCCACCATTTTTTACCCTGTCCTTCAAGATGCCCGTCTCCCCTGATTGCAATGTTTTCACACTGATAGGCGTATATCTGCGACTTAAAGTTTCTAACCCTGACATCTTCCCAACGCGATTGTACCATAGGAAGATAATCATCAAAATCATCTGAGAATTTTATTACTGATCCTGCATCGACATAAAGTGTAATATTACTCTTCATTACTATCGGGCCTGTTAAAAAAGTGCCTGACGGAAAGAAAAGTGTCCCTCCTCCTCTGTTAGCAAGGCTGTCAATAAGGTTGTTAATAATTCCTGTGCACTTTATTTTCCCGGCCGGATCAGCACCATGATTAACAATATTGGTCCATACTGCTTGAGATTGAGCCCCCGCAAAACCGGAAAGAAGGATCAGAATAATTAGGAATCTTTTCATAAAATACCTGGTTAGTTTTTAAATGCTATTCCGAAATTACCGGTTTGCTACATAAGGAGTGGTATATAAATTATCAGATTTGGGGAGACAAATCGATCTAAAATGGCTTTGTTTGTACTAATTTTGTTCGAATAACCATTTTCGATGAAACTCCCTGTAAGAATATTACTGTCGGTTATGCTGATTTCTCTCCCATTTTCGGGCAGCGGACAGAATATATTCAGGTTTGAACATATGGGATCCGAAGATGGACTGTCGCAAAATACAGGATTCAGTATCCTTTTCGACAGCAAAGGATTTATGTGGATAGGCACCATGAACGGGCTGAACAGATATGACGGATACGAATTTAAAATCTTCAAAAGCAGCTCTGCAAGTCCTGCAAGTTTCACTAACAACAGGGTCATTAAGCTCTGGGAAGACCGCAAAGGGTTTATCTGGCTGGAAACATATGACGGATATTATCATTTCTTTAATCCTGAAACAGAAGTATTTTCTTCTCTACCTTCCTATGAAGGTACTGAGGTCAGGAACGGTGCCATGACCATATTCCTTCAGTATTCTGATGATATTATTTTGCTTGGATCTTCAGTTTCAGGTCTGTATCTTCTTGAATATGATCCTTCAAAAAATACTTATAATATAAAGCAGTTTACGGACCAGGCAAAAACCTCAATTTCCAATAACAGGATAAGGTTTATACATTCTGATTCTGATAGGAATATCTGGATCGGAACACAAAAGGGAATAAATTTCATTTCAAAAGATAATGTTGGAAAAGCCGATCCGGGATTCAGGTATCAGTTTTTAAACTACTCATTTACATCAGTTTGTGAGACGAAAGAAGAAATATGGTTTGGCACTGAAGAACAGGGGATATTGGCATATAATAAATCTTCAGGAAATTCACGTGAAATCTCCACGCACAACACTGAAGGGTTTAAGTCAGATAAAATTACTCATTTATATCTGACAAAGACCGGAGACATTATTACCGGGTTTAAAGATAAAGGCATAATGATCGCGTTAAATTCGGGAAAAAAGTGGAAATCAATAAAATTTCACTCCACAAATTTAAATGGCATTTACGAGGACCGTTCCAACCAGGCATGGCTGACTGCAATTGAATTCGGTGTCACAAGATTAGATTTGAAAAACCTGCAGACGAGATACTATATTCTGACTCCTGAGGAAATAAAACCTCTTACTGACCTTGAAAGACCCCAATTTTATGAAGACAGCCACAACAATCTGTGGATCGGCCTTCACGGGAATGGACTGGGCCTTTACAACCGTGAGAATGATAAATTTGAATTTTTCACGAACAATCCAAAAGATCCCAATACAATTTCCTCAAATATAGTTCATTGTATTACCGAAGACAAATCAGGTCAACTCTGGGTTGGAACAGGACAGGTTCTTGGCGGTATAGAAAAAGTTATTCTGAAGAACTCAGCTTTTGAACACTATCTTCTTGAAAAGGAACGAATCGATGTTCTTGACAATGTTTCAAGAGCCATACTTGAAGACCAGAACCGATATCTATGGGTTGCAACAAAAGCCGGGAAACTACACCTGTTTGACAGTACTCTTAAGCAGGTTGAAGTTTTCTTTTACCTGCCAGGAATCGGACATGAATCCCTGAGAAATAACACTTATGCTATCTTTAATGATAATAATGGATATCTATGGATCGGATCGAAAGGATACGGCCTGTCCGTCTCAAATGAGTCTCTAAGCAAGTTATCCGGAAATTATAACAATATCAGGTTCAGAAGATATGAATATTCGGATCGGGATATATCAAGCCTTGGAAATAACAATATCTATTCGATTTGTCAGGATAAAACAGGAAACATCTGGATAGGCACATATGGGAATGGTCTTAGTCTTATAAAAAAACCCTACGATAAAAATTTGAAATTCATAAGGATTAATCAGCAGAACAGTAATTTGTCAAGTAACCTTATCAGGAACCTGCTTATTGATTCATCTGGTAATTTGTGGGTAGCAACCACCTTCGGACTAAATTTTCTTGAAAGAAAGGATCTGGAATCAGAGGATTATCAGTTTAAGGTCTTCCTTAGAAATCCCTCTAATGATAAAAGCCTTATTTACAATGATGTAATTCACATTTTTGAAGACTCCAGGGGTAAACTCTGGTTCGGAACTTTTGGAGAGGGTGTAGATTTGCTGGAAGAATTTGATGGAGAGAATGCCACCTTTAAGCACTTTGGTTCAGCTGCAAGTCCGGGATATGGTGTTATTTTCGGAATACTGGAAGACAAAACAGGGAATATCTGGCTTAGCAGTGAGAACGGTCTGACCTGTATAAATATGGAAAATGGAAATACTGAAATTTATAATAATTTCAATGGCCTCGGATTCAATAATTTCTCAGAAAATACCTGTTACAGGAGGAAAGATGGATCGCTTGTATTCGGAGGATTTCTTGGTTTCGAAGTTGTGAGACCGGAAAATCTTTTACCAAATCAAACTGAGACAAATATTGAACTGACTAAATTCCTATTATTCAACAAAGAGGTTACTACAGGGCAGAAAGGTTCGCCACTAAAGAAAAGTATTTCATTCTCAGATGAATTATCTCTCCGCTATTTTCAGTCGAGTTTCAGCATTGATTATTCTGGTCTCGATTTTCTTGATCCTGACAAAGTCCAGTACTCCTACAAACTGGATAACTTTGAAGAAAACTGGAATAATGTTGGTAATCAGCACAGAGCAACATATACAAACTTGTCTCCGGGGAGATACACTTTCAGAGTAAAATCGATCCAGCGCGATGGAAAGACAGCTTCTCATGAACGGGCATTGAATATAAGGATAACCCCACCCTGGTGGAAGACAACGGCTGCTTACATTTTGTACACTGGAATAATAGTTTTTATCACTGTGTTAATATACAATGCTATAACAAGAATTAACAGATACAAAAATGCACTTGCAATAGAAAAGAAAGTCAATGAACTTAAACTTCAGTTTTTCACAAATATTTCGCATGAGATCAGGACACCTCTTACATTAATAATCGGTCCACTTGAGGATATGCTGGCTGATAAGGAGGTATCTCATGTGAAGAGACTTCAGATGGAGATCATGCTGAAAAATGCAAGGAGAATGCTTCACCTTACAAACCAGCTGCTTGATTTCAGAAAAGTACAGAACAACAAGATGGTATTAAAGATCAGGGAATTTGATATTGTCGCCTTTGCAAAAGAGATTTTCGACAGTTTCGGTCCCCTTGCCAGACATAAAGGGATCAGCTGCACGTTTAATTCACAATTTGAATCATTCAAAGTATTTGCAGACCCAAACAAGCTTGATACCGTTATTTACAATATTATATCCAATGCTATCAAATTCACAAACACGGGGAAAACGGTTTCTCTAAAAATTGAAGAATCGGTAAAAAACAATGCAATTGACATATCTGTTACTGACGAAGGCCCGGGAATCCCACAGAAAAACCTCTCAGATATTTTTACGAGGTATACCATTCTAAGCAACCAGGAACTTGCAGGAACAGGTATAGGTTTATCTCTTTCCTACGAGCTTGCCAGGTTGCATAAGGGAGATATTCTCATTTCTTCTACAGTCGGGAAAGGCAGCACATTTACAGTCAGGTTGTTAAAAGGCAATGATCACTTTCTCAGTACATCTGAAATTGAAACCGATGAACCTGTTACCGCTGAGACCGGATACACTCATATCGCAGATATTTTCAGCAAAATTGAGGAAGATGATGAATTCCCCGATTCTGAATCATCTGACAAAAATATGATACTGGTGGTTGAAGATAATCATGAGATTCTGAATTACATCTGCCAATCGCTCAAATCATATTTTACTTGCATTGGGGCCAAAAACGGAAGCGAAGGATTTCACCTGTCAAAGACAATAAATCCTGATGTAATCATTACTGACATCATGATGCCAGAGATTGACGGAATAGAAATGACAAAGCTCCTGAAAGAGGATTTCGCCACCAGCCACATTCCTGTGATTATGCTAACCTCAAAAACCGATCTGAAGGATCAGATTGCAGGAATAGAAACTGGTGCTGAAGCTTATATTGTCAAGCCGTTCAGTATGGAGTATCTTAAGACAGTTGTATCTAATCTGATAAACCAGAGGGCTAATGTATTTGCATATTATCTAAATAACAGGTTAAGTGAACCTGACACGTTGAAAATCAATTCGAAAGACGGAGAATTTCTAAGGAATATAATTTCATTTGTCGAGGAAAACTATACCGGCGATCTTTCGATTTATACTATTGTTGACCATTGCAATGTCAGCCGCACAGTACTCTATAATAAAATAAAAGGTTTGACAGGATATAGCCCTATTGAATTTATCAGAAAAATGAAAATGAATATTGCTGTTAAACTTCTCGAGAATGGATACAATGTATCAGAGGCAGCTTATAAAACAGGCTTTTCAGATGTCAAATATTTCAGTAAGCAATTTAAAGCTCAATTCGGATACTCTCCAAGCAGACGCAAGTCCGACAGTTTCACTCCATAGTCTTCATCCCAACTACTATATTTGGTTTAGTCTGATGCAGGTCAAAGATAATAATTTCATTTGCACCTTCCCTCAGCCATGTAGCAGGACAAAAGAGTCTCTTTTGCGGACCAATCTCCCAGTAACGTCCAAGGTTATGCCCATTGACCCAAACAATACCCTTTTTGTAGTTTGACATATCAAGAAATGTATCTCCGGGTTTATCAATAAAAAAGTTCGCCTTAAAGAAAATTCCTTTTTTCCCAGGGTTTTTGCCTGAAGACCTCAGATCATATATGAACTTCTCATTCATCGGCAAGTTATACACTTTCCAGTTCATCAGAGTCATCCCGTTAAGCGTAACTCTGTCTGTAATACCTTTTCTGTCAATCAGATATTGAGCAAAATTAATACGTCCCATCGCTTCAACAAATATCTCAAGAACCGGATATTCAACTTTACTTTCGGGGATTTCTATCGTATTAATGCCCTCTCTTCTGTCAAGTGTTCCGATATACTCACCGTTAAGAAAAACTGTAGCATAATCGTGAAGATCGGTTATTGTCAATTTACCCTTTTTATGGCCTACAAGTTCAGTCTTATAGAGAATAAAACCGTAATCCTGGTTATAAGCTTCAAATGGTTTCGGCTGGACTGAATTAACTGGCTGAGGAAGATTATCCCACACCGAAGTAAAAATACTAAAGCCTATTGCTGGTATCTCAATAGCTGGCAATGGATCGGGAATCTCCGGAAGCTTTTTCCCTTTCGGAAGATAGGATTCGATAAGCTTCCGGAGAGCCAAATATTTTGCAGTTGGCTTACCCTGTTCATCGATTGGAGCATCATAATCGTAACTCGTTACATCGGGTTCATAGCCTTTTCCTCCTGAGTTAGCACCTGCAGTGTAACCAAAATTTGTTCCCCCATGAATAACATACAAATTAAATGATTTCTTATTATCCATCAGGAACCTGACCTCATTTAACAGACCGGTAGTATCAGGGCGTGCCCATTTCTCGCCCCAGTGAGTAAGCCAGCCCGGATATGTTTCACTGCTGAAAACCGGAACGCCGGGGTTCATTTTATTTGCCAGCTCAAAGTGGGCTGGTCTGCTTCCGGAATCAAGACCTACGGCACTCCCGGGAAGAGATCCTGCTTCAAGCATATTTGTGGTAGGCCCATCTCCTGTAAAAGTTGGGACATCGAGACCTTTGGAATTCCATACTTCCCTAAGTCTCAACAGATAATTTCTGTCATTTCCGAAACTACCATACTCATTTTCAATCTGGACCATCAAAAGAGGGCCACCTTGTGTAATCAGGAAAGGCTTTATCTCCTCAGCCAGTCTTGAAATATATCTTTCAGCAGCGGCCATATAGCGAGGATCCATGCACCTTAATTTAATATCAGGTATCCTTAACAGGTAAGGCGGAATTCCACCCAATTCCCATTCTGCACACACATAAGGACCAGGCCTTAGTATTAGCCACATATCCTCTTCCTGAACAATTTTAAAAAACTCTCCAAGATTATGGTTGCCTGTGGAAAAATCAAATACTCCTTCTTCAGATTCATGGTAATTCCAGAAAATATATGCTGATATTGTATTACAGCCCATCGCTTTAGCCATTTTTATCCTTTGACGCCAATATTCAGCGGGTATCCTGGCCGGATGCATTTCACCACTGATTATCTGGAAAGGCGTACCGTCAAGAATGAATTCCGAAGTACCCAATGAAAAAGTATGTTTAGCTTTCTGACGTTGAGAAAATGCTGTTACAGTTAATAAAATAACAATCAACAAACTCAAAATTAATCTTTTACGCATATCATATTCCCATTTACTAATATAATCTTCTCATTCAAATAACATAATCTCTTTATCTCCTTCTCCTCCTCTCCCGCTCAACTTCTCCCCATATTCCCCTAAATTGCCTGAAAGCTATGAAGCTTATGGTAATATCCGTCTTTTTTCTTCATCAGTTCAGCATGTGTGCCGGTCTCTACAATTCTTCCTTCATCAAGAACTACTATTACATCAGCATGCTGAATGGTGGAAAGTCGGTGGGCAATTACAACTGATGTTCTGTTTTTCATCAGTTTAAGTATTGCATCCTGTACAAGTCTTTCTGATTCCGTATCAAGGGCCGATGTAGCTTCATCTAGGATAAGTACAGGCGGATTAGCCATTATGGCCCGTGCAATACTTATCCGCTGCCTTTGCCCTCCACTTAGTTTGTTACCTGATTCCCCGACAGAGTTCTCATATCCCTGTTCTGTTTCTATAATAAAATCATGTGCATTTGCTATGCGGGCGGCAGTTTCGATCTTTTCCATTTCCGCAATATCAACACCAAATGCAATATTCTCTTTAAAGGTTGCATTAAAAAGGATTGGATGCTGACTGACAATTCCCATCAGATTACGCAATTCCCTGATTTTCATATCACGGACATCAATACCATCAATAAGTACCGCTCCGTGGTCAACATCCATAAATCTGGGAAGCAGGTCAACGAGAGTCGATTTCCCGGCTCCTGACTTGCCTACAATTGCGACAGTCTGACCTTTCAGTATTTTCAGGTTTATATCTTTAAGAACAGGTTCATTATTATATGCATACCATACCCCTTTAAACTCAACCGACTCCCTAAATCCGGTAACCGGAATGGCATTTTCTTTTTCGGTGATCTTTTCTTCAGCTTCAAGGATCTGATCGATTCTGTCGATCGACGCCATGCCCTTCTGTATACTGAACCATGCTGTAGTTATATTTTTTGCAGGTTGAAGTATCTGAGAGAAAACAACCAGGAAAGCAATCAGGTTATCGGGGGTCATATTACCTGTCCCCTTCAATGCCAGGTAACTTCCAAAGGACATAAGGATCATTAGCACGATTGTAGAAAGAAACTCGCTTATCGGTGAAGCCAGATAAGCTTTCCGTGTCACCCTTTTAAAAATCTTTGCATATCGTTCATTTGTCTCCCCGAACTGCTTTTTCATCTTATCTTCAGCATTGAATCCCTTTATAATCCTGAGGCCTGTAAGAGTCTCCTCAACAACCGACAGAAGCCTTCCGAGGTACTGCTGGCCAAGCAGGGATGATGATCTCAAAGTGCGGCTTGCCCTTCCTATAAGCCATCCACTTATTGGAAGAAGAATTAATGCAAACAATGTAAGTTGGATGCTGGTCACAAACAGGTAAACTACAAAAATCAAAATATAAAGCGGATCGCGGAATAACATTGTAAGAGAAGCCATTACAGAGATTTCAATCTCCTGAACATCATTTGAGATTCTGGTCATAACATCTCCTTTGCGGGCATCGGTGAAAAAGGACAAAGGAAGTCTTAGCACTTTATAATACATTTTTTTTCGAAGATCGCGAACAGTGCTTGCCCTGATATATGCCATACTGTTATTTGCGAGGAAGATAAATCCGTTTTTAAGCAGGCTGGCAATTATCACAATAAGGCTTACCAGAAGCAAAGCTCCAATCTCTCCGTTCTTTTCAATAAATGCTGATAAATAATATGTGCCAGAAGATTTCAGGTATTCAAGATTAAGATGAAATTCTCCGGGATAAGGGACAGTTTCAACCCGGTTGAAGAGGATCTTCAGGAATGGAATAACCAGGGTATATGATAAAAGGGCAAATATTGCGCTTAAGATGTTATAAATAATGTTTTTGACTGCCGACCATTTGTACGGCTCTAAATATTTAAGGAGCAACCTTGTTTTATTCATTATATCCTGAGTCGTATTAAAAACCTGTAAAATTATAAGGACTGATTGCTTTTAGTTCAGCTTTCAGAGTTTCACTTATATTAAGGTTTTCAATAAAGTTAGAGATTGATTCCCTGGTGATCTGCTGGTTTGTTCTGGTAAGTTCAAGAAGAGCCTCATATGGTTTATGATAGCCTTCTCTCCTCAATATAGTCTGGATTGCTTCTGCAACAACAGCCCAGTTATTATCGAGATCGTAACTTATCTTCTCAGTGTTGACGATTAATTTATTAAAACCTTTCAGCAGGGAGTTAAAAGCAATTATTGTATGACCGACCGGTACACCGATATTCCTGAGAACAGTAGAATCGGTAAGGTCGCGTTGAAGTCTTGAAATTGGCAGTTTCATTGACAAATGGTCAAATATCGCATTTGCATAACCAAGGTTCCCTTCCCCGTTTTCAAAATCGATCGGATTTACTTTGTGAGGCATTGCTGAGGAGCCAATTTCACCTTTTCTTATTTTTTGCCTGAAATAATCCATTGAAATATACGACCAGATATCGCGTGCCAGATCAATGAGAATAATATTAATTCTGCGCAAATTATCAAACAGGGCAGCAAGATTATCGTAATGTTCAATCTGGGTCGTCGGGAAGGATCGTTGTAAGCCAAGTACCTCATTAACAAAGTTATTGGCGAAAGAGATCCAGTCTATCCCGGGATATGCAACCTTATGTGCATTAAGGTTACCAGTAGCACCTCCGAATTTAGCTGAATAAGGTATCTGTCCGAAATACTTTGATTGCTCATCAATTCTGGCAATAAAAACCGACATTTCTTTTCCGAGTCGTGTGGGAGAAGCCGGCTGACCATGCGTTCGTGCAAGCATAGGAATTTCTTTCCACGCCTCCGCAAAAGTTGCAAGAGTCTCTCTGAGTTCAAACAGAAGCGGAAAATAAACATCAGTCAGGGCATCTTTTATTGACAACGGTATTGCAGTATTATTAATATCCTGTGATGTAAGACCAAAATGAACAAATTCAGACCATTTACCCCAACCTGACTGAAAAAATTTCTCTTTAAGAAAGTATTCAACAGCTTTTACATCATGATTGGTTAATTTTTCAGTCTCCTTAATCTTCTCCGCATCTTTTAAACAGAACTCCTCATAAAATGCACGCAGAACAGTATAATTATCTTTTCTAAAATCGCTCAATTGAGGAAGTGGTATATCGCATAGAGCAATAAAATACTCTATTTCCACCATCAGACGATACCTGATAAGACCAAATTCGGAAAAATAAACATCAAGTTCGTCGACCTTCTGCCTGTACCTCCCGTCCAAAGGAGAAATTGCAGTAAGAAAATTTAATTCCATTATTTACCTTTTTGGCGGTTCAGTTGTTATAACCTTATACACAAAAGTAGTATTTTAGGTGTAGGAAAAAAAGGTTATGGAGAAAATCAGGATTTCAGCCGTAAGATATGCAAATACATATCCATTCATTTACGGCTTAACCGAGAGCGGATTTGATAAAAGGGTCATCCTTGAGACAGATCATCCGGCTGACTGTGCTGCAAAGCTTATTACCGGAAAAGCTGATATCGGGCTTGTACCGGTTGCTATACTACCTCTTTTGAAAGAATACCACATTATCAGTGATTATTGTATCGGAGCAAACGGAAAAGTAAGAACTGTGATGCTACTGAGTAATTGTCCCTTTAATGAAATAAAAGCAGTAAACCTTGACTACAGGTCACGAACATCAATTAACCTGATAAAGGTTCTTGCAAAAAATAAATGGAAGAAAAAGTTCAGATGGGTTAATACTTCAGAAGGATTTGATTTTGTGAATATAGAAAAAAATGATGCCGTTGTTCTTATTGGAGATCAATGCTTTGAATATGAAAACCAGTATCTGTATAAATTTGATCTTGCTGAAGAATGGAAAGAATTTTCAGGACTTCCCTTTGTATTTGCATGCTGGACCTCAAACAGAGAACTTCCAAAAGACTTTATCGATGATTTTAATACAGCCCTGGGGACAGGAGTTAATAACATTGATTACGTAGTTGAAAAATTCGGCAATGCAGGACAGATAACCGGTGAAGATCTGAGAAAGTATCTCACCCAAAATATTGATTATGATCTCGATGAAGAGAAAAAAAGGGGGATGAAATTATTTCTCGAATTATTAATACAACTATAATGGAATCTGATATTCAAAATGACTTAATTATCAGGGAATACCGTGAAGGTGACTTTGATCAGATAATTAACTTCTGGGATCTTACCGACATGGGTAATCCTGAAAGGGGGGATAATAAGAAGACAATTGAAGCCACAATTGACAGAGGTGGCACTCTTCTGGTATTGGAAGAAAAATCTACAGGACGGATTTGCGGCACTTCATGGATGACTTTTGATGGAAGAAGGATTCTTCTTCATCATTTTGGCATTTTGCCAGAGTGCCAGGGAAAAGGTCTTTCTAAAGCCCTTCTGAAAGAGTCTCTTCACTTTGTAAAAATGAAAGGAAACCAGGTTAAGCTTGAGGTTCATTCAACAAATTACAAGGCAATTAATCTTTACCAGAAATTTGGATTTATGCATCTCGGTGATTATAAAGTTTTTATAATTAGGGATGTTTCGAAATTATGATATTGATTTTTAAGTTAATTAATTTATGATTAACTTTGGAGTCGGTCGTGGAATTGACAATAATATTAACTAAAAGCATTATATCATGGCTAATACAATAACCTTTAATGAGCTCCGGAAGATAAAAGACCAATTGCCCTCCGGTAGTATGAGAAAGATAGCAGACAAGCTGGATCTTAATGAAGAAACAGTAAGAAACTACTTCGGAGGGAGAAATTTTGATAAAGGACAAAGTGTCGGTATTCATTTTGAGCAGGGACCGGACGGTGGTATAGTAACTTTTGACGATACGACCATTCTGGATATGGCCAGGAATATGATCAACAACTAATTTTCCAAATAAACTGCCTGTTCAAAAGCAAAAGGCATTGTCTTTTGCTTTTTTTTATTTTTCCAGGAAATGAATCTGACCGGAGCCATTGATTCTGCAGAAAAAAAGTATAAGCAGATCCTTGAAGAGTTTTTCATCTTATTATCGCATGCTACCTGCATGATATAGGCATGTCAGTTGAACCGGGTCTCCGGCACGGCAAGTACAGCAAAGATCGTTGTATCCGGTTTCTTTCAAAACACTATCTGAAGGAAAAGGATTTTAAGGATCTCCTTGAAGCAATCGAAAACCACGACATTAAAGAGTACACTTCTCTTGGGAATCAGACCGATCTGATAACTATTCTTTCAGTCGCCGATGATCTCGATGCTTTTGGATTTACCGGTATTTTCAGATATTCTGAGATCTATCTGACAAGAGAAATTGCATTGGACAAAATTGGATATTTTATAAAAGAAAATGCAGGCAGAAGGTTTGAAAACTTATTTAAGATCTATGGCTCTTTTGATGAGTTTGTTAAGAAACACGAAAAAAGGTACACAATGCTTGATGACTTTTTTACCAGATATAATAATCAGGTTCCGGGTTATCAATTTGGTAACCAGAATCCTTTCGGTTATTGTGGTATTATCAAAATATTTAATGAGATGATCAGAAAAAAAATTACATTAAAAGATCTTTATAATGGTCCTTTTAAAGAATCCCCTGATCCTGTAATCAAATGGTATATCGAAGGATTAATATCAGAATTAGTTATATCTTGATTTGTTAAAATACCTCGTGAACCTTAGTGATCCCGATTGCTATCGGGACTTTTGTGATCACCGTCCGACTCGCGTCAGTCGAGCGGGCTCAGTGGTTTTAAAAAATCTTACCACAAAATGCTGCTATCAGGGACAGAATCATAAAAGATGGATCATTTTATATTGTCCGGGTTGAACTGACGGAAAAAATCTGGATAAGACTTACAATTATTAATACTATTACAACAGAAAATGATCCTAAGGATTTAATTCAAAAAATTCTTGAAATTGGTAGTAAACTTGTCAGACAAACATAAACCATTTCCTGCGGATAATACCTCAAAAACATCTGTTAAAAGAATAACAATAAAATCCTCCGGAACAAATTCTCCAAGCCATTGAAATTCATATTAACCAGGCTTAAAAAACTGAAATCTCTGTTTATATCTATCTTGTTATCAGATTCATAACAATACATCACTATTATATTTTTCATTTATGGTAGTCAAAAAAATATCTGAAACCCGTTAAAATGAATAGTTGAAATTTCCTTAAAATGGAGTTATTTGCATATTACATGATGTGCATTAATACCCATAAGTTTGCAGTTTAATTACCAATGATTCATTCTTATACCTGTCTTAAATTTGAGGTAAACAGAAACTTTTCTACCATGCTTGATGTCCTGATAAACCAACCCGAAGAAAATACTCCGTTGAAAAGAGTTTTAAAGGTAAGCGATCGTGCCGATAAACCCATAAAAAGTATCATGAAATCAATTTCCTGGCGGATTGTCGGGACTATTGACACAATGATAATAACCTACTTTATTACAGGAAGAGTAACTGTAGCTCTGTCAATAGGCAGTGTGGAAGTTATTACGAAGACAATTCTTTACTATTTCCACGAAAGGTTATGGGCTCATATTCATAGGATCAGGTTAAATATATTGAAAAGATCACATGCAAAGCAATTTGAAATTAAGCGAGCTGAATAGTCTCCTGAAAGACAAATCTATTAAGGAATCTCTCAAAATCCTTCTCAATATTTTTCCTGATAAGGTAGTATTTACAACCAGTTTTGGGATAGAAGATCAGGTGATATCCCACATTATTTTTGAAAATAATATTCCGGTGGAAGTTGTTACCCTCGATACCGGAAGGCTTTTTCCGGAGACCTATAAAGTATTTTCCGAAACTTTTAAAAAGTATAATAAGAAGATCAATGTCTATTTTCCTGATCATGAAGCTGTTGAAAACATGGTGACCGAAAAAGGACCTTTTAGTTTCTATTATTCAAAAGAGAACCGATTTGAATGTTGCAGCCTCAGGAAAGTTGTTCCGCTGAACAGAGCCCTGGAGGGCAAGGTATGCTGGATATCGGGTATCAGGGCCAGACAGTCGGATAACCGCAACCAGATGAATTGGCTTGAATATGATGAAGACAGAAAACTTTTTAAATTCTACCCCCTTTTCGACTGGTCATTTGAGGATGTTGAAGAATTCATTAAAAAAAATAATGTCCCTTACAACGTTTTGCATGACAAAGGGTATGTCAGCATAGGTTGCGAGCCGTGTACAAGATCCGTTAAAGCAGGAGAGGATTTTCGATCTGGCAGGTGGTGGTGGGAAAATGACGGACCGAAAGAGTGCGGATGTCATACTAAATAATTCGAAACCATAAGAAAAGCATGAACAACGTTTTGAATATAAATGACAAACATCTCAAAGAGCTTGAAGATGAAGCTATTTTTGTAATGAGGGAAGTTGCAGCCCAGTTTGAGAAAAAGGTCATTCTTTTTTCAGGTGGAAAAGATTCCATTGTTTTGGTTCATCTTGCAAAAAAGGCATTCTGGCCTGCCCGTATGCCATTCAGTCTAATGCATATTGATACAGGACACAATTTTGAAGAAACTATCAGGTTCAGAGATGACCTTGCTAAAGAACTTGGTGTTGAATTAATTGTTAAATATGTCCAGGATTCGATTGATAACGACAGAGTTACCGAGGAAAGGGGTATAAATGCCAGCCGGAACAAAGCACAGTCAGTGACCCTGCTGGATGCAATCGAAGAGTTGAATATTGATGTGGCCATCGGGGGCGGGCGTCGTGATGAAGAAAAAGCCCGTGCAAAAGAACGGTTCTTCTCTCACAGGAATGAGTTCGGACAATGGGATCCTAAAAACCAACGACCTGAACTCTGGAACATCTTTAACGGGCATAAAAATATCGGCGAACATTTCCGCGTATTCCCAATAAGTAACTGGACAGAGCTCGACGTGTGGCAGTATATCCTGAGCGAAAAAATAAAACTGCCGGAACTTTACTATACACACCGTCGCAAAATTTTTAAGAGAAACGAAGTATATCTTGCATGGGCACCATTCATGCAGCTTAAACCGACGGAAGAGGTTTTTGAAACCGATGTTCGCTGTCGTACAATCGGAGATATTACATGTACAGGAGTAACTCTTTCAAAAGCTCAATCGCTGGAAGAGATAATTTCTGAAATTGCTGCAACCAGGGTAACCGAGAGAGGCGGACGATATGATGACATGAGGTCAGAAGCTGCAATGGAAGATCGCAAGAAAGAAGGATATTTTTAGTTAAAAAATTGAAAGGAAACAGGCAGGTTATTGCCATTGAAGATTTTAGAAGATGAAAGTAAACGGTAAGAGTAATAATAAAAGCCTTCTGCGTTTCACTACTGCAGGAAGTGTGGATGACGGTAAAAGCACTCTTATCGGAAGGCTCCTTTACGACAGCAAATCAATTTTCGAAGACCAGATGGAACATATTGTCCAGTCAAGTAAACGTCTTGGTAAGAAAGAAGTTGACCTTTCCCTGCTAACTGACGGCCTCAGGGCAGAAAGGGAACAGGGAATAACGATAGATGTTGCATACAGATACTTTGCAACTCCGTCCAGAAAGTTTATAATCGCAGACACTCCCGGGCATATCCAGTATACAAGAAACATGGTAACCGGGGCAAGTACAGCTGATCTGGCTGTCATTCTTATTGATGCCAGAAAAGGTGTCCTGGAGCAGACAGTGAGACACATCTATATAGCTTCTTTGCTTGATATCCGTCATATAATCTTCTGTATCAACAAGATGGATATGGTGAACTATGATGAGTCTGTATTTTCCAGAATTAAGAGTGAACTTGAGCAACTGGTAAAAAAACTACAAATTGAAGACTCACATTATATTCCAATCAGCGCCAAATTTGGTGACAATGTTGTAAATCGGTCTGATAATATGGATTGGTATTGTGGAATAACTTTCCTCCGGTTAATAGAAACAATCGAGATAAGAAAGGATAAGAAATCAGTTAACCCGCGTTTCCCTGTTCAGACAATTATCCGGCCTCAATCACCTGAATATCATGATTACAGAGGCTATGCCGGAAGAGTGGCAGGAGGAACATTTAAACCCGGTAATGAGGTTACTGTACTCCCATCCTTACTGAAATCCAGGATAAAAAGTATCGATGTTTTTGAGAAAAATTTGACTGAGGCTTCATCAGGTGATTCTGTTACAATCACTCTCGAGGATCAGATAGATATAAGCAGGGGCAATATGCTGGTCAGACCCGACGATTTACCACAGATCAGCCAGAACATTAATCTCATGTCTTGCTGGTTCAACGAACAACCATTAAAACCCGGAGGCAGATATATTGTCCGAAATAATAGTAACGAAACAAGCTGTATCGTTAAATCTGTCAATTACAAAATGAATATCAATAACCTTTTAAAAGATACTAACGACCTGGAAGTTAAAATGAATGATATTGCACATCTGACCATTAAGACAGCCAAACCTCTTTTCTTCGATACCTACAGAAAAAATAATATAACCGGAAGCCTGATCTTTATTGATGAGGTAACATATGAAACCGTGGCTGCAGGGATGATTGCGGAGGAATAATTGTCTTGCGGTCTTATAGTCTTGAAGTCTGTCGCTGCGCTCCGTCTTAAGAATACAGGACAAGCAACCGCAGGGCGCAAGACCACCTGTCGCCCGTAGCCTTCCATCAAATTCCATCAAACATTTGAATTATTAATTCCCGATTAATCGTAAATTAGCGCTAATAGACAAATGCAACCTTAATTGATTGAATATTTTCAATTTCAAATTTCAGAGGACTTTATAATTATAGCGGAGGATTCGTAAATTCATTAAGTGAAATATTTATCAGCCTTGAAAAAGCCTTTGTTCATTATTGCTGTATTAATCTTAAGCCTGAATTCATGCGAAAGGTTTAAGTTTAACCCTGAACAGGAAATTATCTTTAAAATTGACAAAGATCTTGAATATAAATACAGTGACATCGAAATGTATGATTCATCAACTCATATACTATATTTCAAGACCGTACATCCGGAATTTGCTGACCTTGGAAAAGCACCCTTTACTTTTATGGCAAATGGTGAAGAAATTTACACGGGCTACTTTTGGCCTGGTTATCTGAGTTCCTCACCCCCGGGACCATTTATATTTTCCTTCTCAATTTTTCATCAGATCTTTGCCCTCAGTATTGAGAACTGGAGGATTGACAAACCAGATGTGAGAAATGATCCTCGTATCATTCAAACTCTTAAAGACCGTCACCTTTTACACTCGGGATTATCTGTTAAAATAAAATCTATTGAAAGTATTGGTTCACTGATAACCTTTTCATTTACTGTTACTAATCAGGATAAATCAGATCTTTTAATCCTTGATCCTGATAAAATGGGAATTAACCTGTTTCATTATTTTACAAATGGGTTGACGATAAGTGACTTAAAAAACAAAACTACTGTTTATAATAGTGATATAGAAAGACAGAATCCCTCACCCTGGAATAGCTGGAAAATTGATTGGCTTTCCAGAATTACTCCCGGCGAATCAAAGACATTTGTCTTTAATTACCCTGTAGGTTCACCCTTAAATCCGGGAGAGTACCATGCATTTTTTGAATTCCCGGGTTTATCTTATCAGGTCAACAAGGACCAGCTGATTCAAGATAATGGAAGAATCTGGTTAGGAGATATAAGAGCCAAAAAAGATATTGTAATTAAATAATGCTTCGAAGCAGGACCGGCCGAAGGCCAGGACCCAAAGACAACGCCCGCAGGGAGCCAGACATCCCATCGCTTTCCCGATAACTTTCGGCTAATTGTAGTACATACTACATTTTTGCGCCTTTGCTCCCTTATGCAGTTATGTAGTTACGCCTAAATCACCAATCTGGAATATAAATAGCAATTATTTCAGCGTTTCTATATCCAGAATTACAAACGAGTCAGGTTTTACAGGTGGGCGGCGGTTATTGGCAGAAGGTGCTGACTCATACTCTGCGGTTGTCAGATACAGGTGGTGTGTAGTTTTGTCGATAGCTATAGTTTTTGCTCCCGGTTGTGTTGTAATAGTTTCAAGCACCTTAAAGCTATTACTGTTTTCTTCCTGAACAACAGTTATTGAGCCTTCGCCGTTAGAGGCATATGCGCGTTTATTTTCAGGATCAAATGCTACACCATCGCAACGGTCGCCAATAGGCAGTGTAGTGATAACCTTGCCGGTTTCGGCATCGGTGACCACCATTAATTTATTGCCACAAACACTGAATAAGCGATGATTTTGATTGTCTAAGGCCAACCCGCTGGGTTCTTCACCGGGGGCTATGGGCCAATGTTGCTCTACTTTTAAAGTCGATAAATTAATGACATTGATAACGCTTTTGTCTTCGATGTTTACAAAAACTTTCCCTTTACCATCAGTAACCGAAAATTCAGGCTTCCCGTCAAGAAGTATGGTAGCTATTACCTTATTTCCCTTAGCGTCGATTACAGTCGAATTGCTACTTCCACCGTTGAAAGTAAAAACCTTTTGCGAAAAAGGGTCATATAGGATAGCATCAGGATTTCGTCCAGTTACCTGTATTTTTGTAATTACTTCAAAGGTTTTAAGATTAAAAACGGTCACAGACGAGTCTCGGCCATTGCTCGTAAAACCTTTATTCAGGTCGTTAGCTATGGCAATTCCGTGAATACCTTTTGTGTCGGGTATGGTGCCAACCAATTTCCCGGTTTTGATATCTATGGCTTGTGCAACAGTTGCATGCGACACAAATATTCTGCCATTGAGTTCATCAACGTTGAGATAGTCCCAACCTCCTTCGCCCTCGACGTGGATTTTATGTGCAATTTTGTAGTTCGATTGAGCTATTAACGAAGAACCGCTAATAATCAAAGCAGCAAAGCTGATTGTAAAAATTGTTTTTTTCATAAAATAAAGTATTATGAATTAATTTGATTAATGAAATGTAGTCAATAAATGTACTTTTCAATTCTGAATTAAATCTGAAGAATCGAAAAATACGATCTCAGCTAAATACTTTCTTTCTTATGGCTTCAGGACAAGAGAACGAAGTTAGCAAGACCTCCGGACAGCGAGAAGTGCAGGACCAACCGAAGGCCAGGACCCTAAGACAACGCCCACAGGGAGCAAGACAGCGACCGAAGGGAGCAATACAGCCTGACGCCCGTAGCCCGTCGCCTGAAGCCTTTCCCTCAAATTCCATTTAACAATTGAATTATTATTTTCCGTATTAATCGTAAATTAGTGCTGATAAAAGGAAACTTTAAATTCTTTCAGTTCGGCAATGTATAAATAAGGATATTAAAAGGGATTCTATTTATAAGTCAGACAAAAAACTGCTATTAGAAGTTTGATAAATGAATCAAAATAAGATAAATAAGAAATGGATAATATTTGAAAGCCTTATCTGTTTTGGGCTTGGTGGACTCGTCTTATATTTAGGATTATACATTTTATATCCACTTACACTGCAGATTGGTTGGTCTCAGGCATTTGCTTTTCCCTTTTTTCTCTGGATCGGGATTTTTTTATTGGCGCCAATTACAATTCTCTTATATAAAAAAGAAAAAAGCTCACAATCATTATCAGAAAGATTTCGTCTTAATAAAATTAAATCACAAGATATTAAGTGGATCATTATTGGAATATTAATAGTCATATTATCTGATTTTGTAATAATGGATCCAATACAAAAATCTATGGCGAAAATACCATTTTTTAGTCCACCGGCCTTTTTTCCTGAACTGCTTAATCCATTAAAAAACATTGAATTGCCTTTAGATACCCTGTTAAGAATAAAATTGAAAGGAAACTGGTGTTTTCTATTTATTATGATACCTCTTCATTCATTTGCAATGTTTTCAGAAGAATTTATCTGGCGGGGATATTTTCTTCCTAAACAAGAAAAGGTTTTCGGTAAATGGGCCTGGTTATTTAATGGCTTGTTATGGGCATACGGTGTACATTTTATATTAAAGTGGTCTTATATTGCATTTTTACCTGGTATGCTGATAACACCATTCATGGCACAAAAAACAAAGAATACATGGGTTTCGTTTTTAATACATGCTGTCCCTAATTCAATCTTATGGATAATTGTTTTATTAAGCATAATATATTAAATTACTGCAGTAAAACAAACGTTGTCGATACAATTGGAATTTAAGCACCATGACTAAAGCGATTCAATTAAACTCAACGATAACCTGTCCTGAATGCGGATTTAAAAAAGAGGAGACCATGCCGACTGATTCATGCCAGTTTTTCTATAAATGTACAAACTGTGGAAAGATTCTTAAACCCAAAGTTGGGGACTGCTGCGTTTATTGTTCATACGGTAGTGTGAAATGCCCCCCGATTCAGGAGACAGGAAAATGTATCTGCTGACAAGATAATTTACAATAAAAGATAGCACCCAAAAATCGGGTTTGACTTGTCCCACCAAGCGGAAAAGACAGCGCGAAGCGCAAGACAGGAGGCGAAGCCGATATTAAGGCAGCCCACGCAGTGGGCAAGACCTCAAGACAACCGTTGCGCCCGTACGTCATTATTACACAATCGAATTATTAATATCCGATTAATTGTAAATTAGTGCCGATAAAAGGAAGCAATTAATTCTTTCAGCTCCACCCATTGGGCAAATCATTCAAAAGAGCTTAATTTTGATACTGTATTCTTTGAGGATAATGGCGATATAGCTTAAATTAGCGTATTGTAAAACATAACACCACAAAACAACAACGGAAAAACCTGGCAGAGCGAATGAAAGATCCTGCCGACCCTTTGCGTTTGGTTATTGTCCGAGATATGTGGCTCACTGGTTTTGATGTTCCCTGCCTGCACACCATGTACATTGACAAACCAATGAGAGGGCACTCCCTGATGCAGGCAATTGCACGGGTAAACCGTGTATTCAGAGATAAGCCGGACGGTTTGGTTGTTGACTATTTAGGAATAGCATCCGACCTGAAAAAAGCACTTTCATTTCATGCAGATGCACGTGGTCAGCGTGACCCGACATTAAAATTGGAAAAAGCCATTGAACTGATGAATGAGAAACTGGAAGTAATTACTCAAATGTTCGATGAAGAAAGTAAAACACAAAAAGACATTCTGGTTGAAGAACCATTAGCGTATTATGAAAACAGTTTACGATTCAATTACAGACGCTTTTTTGCTGTAGGTCCGCAAGAAAAATTATCTATCATTCTTCAGGCCGAAGAACATATCCTGGGTTTGCAGGATGGTAAAGCTCGATTCATTCGTGAAGTAACATTGCTAAGTCAGGCCTTCGCATTATCCATACCCCAAGAAAGAGCAATGGAAATAAAAGAGGATGTCGCTTTTTTTCAGGCTGTAAAATCAAGATTGGTAAAATTTGAAGGGACAGGAATCGGCAAATCGGATATTGAGATTGAAACAGCCATAAAACAAATAGTTGATGAGGCATTAAGCTCAGATAAAGTAAGAGCAAATGCTACCATTAACTGGACAATCAGAGAGAGCGCTAGAGCCAGACAAATGGTAATAGTAAAGCGGACACTTACAAAATAGGGTTATCCGCCGGACAAACAGGCAAAAGCAATAGAAACAGTATTAAAACAGGCAGAATTAATGGCAGACTTCTTCACAAATGTCTGATCCAACGCACATATTTAAGCACATTTGCAATATACAAGTATTGGAAAAATATAAAACCTGCCGGCAGAGAAGTTTCTGTAATTTTTCAGATTGCCATCTTTCTTTTTCCCAAAGTGTAAATGAACTAATTACCAGATAGTTTGTTAAAATGTAATCTCTATTGAATTTAAATTTTTACTCATTTTGATAACCGGATAAACTCAAAAAATATACTATAATGGATTACTACTTCAGCAAGAAAATTAATGCTTCCTTTGATGAAGCTATCAGGCAAGTCGATGAGGCCCTTAAGACTGAAGGTTTTGGGGTAATTTCTGAAATACGGATGAATGAAAAACTAAAAGAAAAGCTTGGTGTTGATTTTAGAAGATACACTATTCTCGGCGCATGTAATCCTTCGTTTGCTTATAAAGCACTTAAGGTTGAAGACAAAATTGGAACAATGCTTCCCTGTAATGTAATTATCCAGGAATTGTCGCCCGGGAATATAGAAGTAGCCATTGTTGATCCGGTTGCTTCAATGCAGGCAATTGAAAATCCGGAATTGGGATCATTAGCTTTAGAAGTACAGGAAAAGTTAAAAAATGTTTTTAAACTATTGTAACATGGTTATAACCAGGGTTGGATAATTTATTGCATATTTGCACAACAATTTCCCCGGATAATTGTTTACAGTCAGGATGAAGACTTTATTATGCATACCATTAATAATACTGATCCTATTCTCAGGGATCAGCGTTAAATTTGCAACCCATTTTTGCGGTGGTTCTGTTGCAGCAACAAAGGTCTCCCTGACCGGTGAGTTGGCAACATGCGGTATGGAAAGTCCGGTACATAAGAACTCGGTACAGGTTACTTTTAACAATCATTGCTGTGATGATAAAATATCGGCTTACTCGATATGTAACAACTATATTCCTTCTTATTATTATGTTAAGGAACCAGGCCAACAGGTTATTTATTTAATCAATGTGCCGGCTGATTGTCTGAGTAATCAGATTACAATCATCAACACTTCCATTAAAAATATTAGACCGCCAGGAAGCAATTATCCGAACAGTGTTACCCTTCCGGCCTTATGTATCTTCCGTATCTGATCTGATTATTCAAAGTTTCAGCAGGCAGAGCTTTACTTTGTCTGTTATCTCTGTTTATGATTTTAATATTCATTAACTTAATCTTTTAATTATGAGAACAATTAAATTATTTCTTGCAATTGTTTTATTGATAGCTGTTGGAACAAACGCTTCAGGACAAACAGTGACCAAAGCTTCCGGTCAGCAAAAAACTGAGTCGTTTAAAGTGTGGGGTAATTGCGGAATGTGCAAGGACCGCATCGAGAAAAAAGTTAAAGAAGAAGGTGCTACAAGCGCTGCATGGGACTCAAAAACCAAAATGCTTACAGTTTCATTCGATCCTGCAAAAACAAGTGTGGATGCACTTGGGAAAAAACTTGCATCTGTCGGACATGACACCGAAAAATTTAAGGCAGATGATAAGGTTTATAATGCTTTACCAGGCTGTTGCAAGTATGAAAGAACCAAATAATTAACACCTTTCATCTCTGGTCAGGACTTCATATTTTACTCCTGACCCGGTAAATCTTCAATTTTTATGTTCAACCGACTTGTAAAATATTTCCTTGAAAACCGGCTTATTACATTCCTGTTCCTGATTGCTTTTGTTATATTGGGATTGGTAACTATGCCGTTCAATCTGAAATCCGGGATTTTACCCCGCGATCCGGTACCCGTTGATGCTATTCCTGATATCGGCGAAAATCAGCAGATTGTGGCAACAGAATGGATGGGGCGTTCTCCCAGAGATATCCAGGACCAGGTAAGCTATCCTTTAACTACAGCACTGCTTGGCATTCCCGGCGTCCAGACAATCAGGAGTACTTCAATGTTCGGGATGTCATTCATCTATATTATTTTCAAAGATAATATTGAGTTTTACTGGAGCCGGTCAAGAATTCTTGAAAAACTTAATTCTCTCCCACCGGGAACTCTGCCTGACGGGGTCCAACCGGCTTTAGGGCCCGATGCAACCGCATTGGGGCAAATTTTCTGGTACACACTCGAAGGTCGCGATCCAAAAACAGGACAGCCAAGTGGCGGCTGGGATCCACAGGAACTAAGAACCATTCAGGATTTTTATGTCAAATATAGTCTTTCAGCCGCTGAAGGTGTTTCCGAAGTAGCATCCATTGGCGGATTTATAAAAGAATACCAGGTTGACCTGAATCCCGAGGCTTTGAAAGCCTTTAATGTGTCGGTAATGGATGTAATGAACGCTGTGAAAAAGAGCAACCTTGACATTGGCGCTGAAACTATTGAGCTTAATAATGTTGAGTATATTATTCGTGGATTAGGATATGTTAAGAGTCTGAATGATCTTGAGATATCGGTTGTTGCCGTCCGGAATAACGTCCCGGTCAGGATAAAAGATGTGGCCCGGGTTACTTTCGGTCCTGCCACGCGCCGGGGTGGTCTTGATAAAGCCGGTTCAGAGGCAGTCGGGGCCGTGGTTGTGGCACGGTATGGCTCAAACCCAATGGAAGTAATTAACAATGTTAAAGATAAGATTAAGGAAATTGAATCAGGGTTGCCACAAAAAACTTTACCTGATGGAACTGTTTCAAAAGTAACTGTAGTCCCCTTTTATGACAGGACGGGCTTGATTAAGGAAACAATCGGAACACTTGAATCTGCCCTTTCACACGAAATTCTCATAAGTATAATTGTGATTATTGTACTGGTAATGAACCTCCGGGCCTCCCTGATAGTCGCCGGTTTGTTGCCGATTGGTGTATTAATGACATTTATTCTAATGCGTTTTTTCGGAATTGATGCCAATATTGTAGCTCTGTCAGGAATTGCAATTGCAATTGGAGTTATGGTTGATATAGGTATTATATTTGTGGAGAATACTCTCCGGCATCTTGAGATGCCGGAAAATCATGGAATACTTGGTAAAAAATTATTGCAAGTCATTTACCAGGCAACAACCGAGGTCAGGGCTGCAGTAGTGACAGCAATCGCGACAACTATTGTAAGTTTTCTTCCGGTATTTGCAATGCAGGCTCAGGAGGGAAAACTCTTTCATCCTCTTGCCTTCACTAAAACATTTGCACTGCTTTCGGCATTTATCCTGGGAATAGTTGTCTTGCCCACACTGGTCCATATTTTCTTTAACATCTCTTTCGATAAGAAGAAAATCAAGAGATTGTGGAATGGCTGTCTTATAGCTGCAGGTTTGTTTTTTGCCGTTTTCTGGCATATGTGGCCCGCACTGGCAATAACAGCCGTGGGGATAAATAATCTGCTTGATTACAGATGGTTTGAAAAACGCAAAGAATTTCCAAACTTTATAAATATAGGAATAACTGTACTGTTTGCGACTTATTACCTCTCTGGTGAATGGTTGCCCCTCGGAGCGCATAATAGCGAATTTGTCAACTTCCTTTTTGTTGCCGGGATTGTATCGGTAATTCTCCTGGCTTTAATGACGATGGTACATTTTTACGAAAATATACTTCGCTGGGCATTACTGAATAAATGGAAATTCCTGATGATCCCCGCATTCACCCTGTTCTTTGGTCTGCTGGCCTGGCAGGGTGTTGATAAGATTTTCGGGTTTATTGCTACCGGAGCTGAAAAAGCAGGCTGGAAGAGATTCCGGCAGACAGCTATCTGGCAGGGCCCGGTTAAAGCTTTCCCTGGTACCGGCAAAGAGTTTATGCCATCGCTTAATGAAGGTTCATTTCTGCTTATGCCAACCAGTATGCCTCATTCGAGTATTGAAAAAAATCTTGAATATATAGAAACACTCGATAAACGTCTTTCAACAATACCTGAAGTAGAAGTGGCTGTCGGTAAGTGGGGTCGCGTCAACTCAGCTCTTGACCCGGCGCCGATCCAGATGTTCGAAAATACTATAAACTACCGACCAGAATATATTCTGGATGAAAACGGTCACCGGATGCAGTTTAAAGTGGACCGGGATGATAACTTCATTCTAAAGAATAATACTAAATACAATCCTGAAAAAGAGACATTCAGGGTCATTCCCGCCGATAGTCTTATACCAGATAAGAAAGGAGAATATTTTCGGCAATGGCGGAAACAAATCAAGAAGCCGCTGGATATATGGAAAGAGATAGTAAAAGTAACCGATATACCAGGGTTGACCTCTGCACCGAAGTTGCAGCCTATTGAGACCCGTCTTGTCATGCTCTCAACAGGCATGCGTGCTCCGATGGGATTAAAGGTGTATGGCCCGGATCTTAATTCTATAGAACAGGCAGGGATGGTATTTGAGCAGGCATTAAAAGATGTGCCTTCGATTAAGGCCTCTGCGGTTTTTTACGACCGTGCCGTAGGTGCACCCTACCTGGAAATCAAGCTCAATCGCGAAGCAATGGCCCGTTACGGCATGACAGTCAGTGATATACAGGAAATATTACAGGTAGCTGTCGGGGGAATGACACTTTCGACATCGGTGGAAGGGCGTGAACGGTTTCCGCTTAGAGTAAGATATGCCCGTGAATTACGCGATAATCCCGAGGATATAAAACGCATCCTGGTCCCGGCAATGAATGGTGTCCAGATCCCGCTGGGTGAAATTGCTGATATTGACTATACCCGTGGTGCACAGATGATCAGGAGTGAGAACACCTTCCTTGTAGGCTACGTCATCTTCGACAAACTGGAAGGCAAAGCTGAAGTTGATGTTGTGCAGGAAGCCGATAAAATATTAAAGCAAAAATTGGAATCGGGTTCAATTACATTACCTGCAGGGGTCACTTATAAGTTCGCCGGTAATTATGAACATCAGCTCCGTGCTACAAAAAGACTGGCAATTGTTGTTCCAATAAGCTTAATTCTAATTTTGCTTCTGTTATATTTCCAATTCCGTACTGTAACTGCATCATTTATTCACTTCTCCGGCGTTTTTGTCGCATTCTCCGGTGGTTTCATAATGCTCTGGTTATATGGGCAGGATTGGTTCATGAATTTTTCCGTAGCAGGTTTAAGCCTCCGCGACATGTTCCAGATGCACACTATTAACCTGAGTGTGGCGGTATGGGTGGGATTTATTGCCCTGTTCGGGATTGCTACCAACGATGGGGTAATTATGGGTACTTACATTCACCAGGTCTTCGAAGATAAGAAACCGAAAACTGTCCATGATGTACGTGAAGCAGTTGTCATGGCCGGGAAAAAGCGAGTTCGTCCTGCAATGATGACTACAGCTGTTGCTGTAATTGCTTTGCTTCCGGTACTTTCATCCACAGGAAAAGGAGCTGATATAATGGTTCCTATGGCAATTCCAATGTTCGGAGGAATGATAATACAG
>JBGOZX010000009.1:0-53221 GCA_041480425.1 Bacteroidia bacterium | reverse complement strand
TTTTGCATCAGCAAAAATGCAATGATATATGTAAATGATAATTGAGCAAGTACGTTCGTAAGATCAAAAGACTTCTCTCCGGCTCCTAACATAAAGCCCAGCACAAGCAACCAAAACGAACGGGTCAGGGCATGGTAAAATGCTTTTTTCCAGCTATCCCCCCTGGCCAACCGTTTCGAAAGGGAGAACGGCATGGCAACACCAACTATAAACATAAAGAAAGGCTGGATAAGATCCCAGGCATAAAGTCCGTTCCACTCTGCATGCTCTAATTGCTTATCTATTAAAGCGATTACAGCTCCGCCTTTATCCTGTTCAATCATTCCATCAAATAAACCGGCAATTCCCGTTACGAGCATAAACATAGTGAAACCACGAAAAAAGTCTATCGAAAGAATCCGGTTTTGTTCCTGATTTAATTGAATGGGGTTGCTCATATTATTCCGTTTTAGTGAATTCTACTTTTCCAATATTAAGTTAGTTGAAAAACGCTTTGCAGGGGTACCTGCATTTTCGACTAATAATAGCTGAATTCAAGTCACAGTTACAACTTTTTGATTAGTTAAATTTAGTAATAGAAATTCAATATGAGATAATAATCCTGTTTTTCTCAGGTTTTAGCGGATATTGAAAGCGTTCAAAAGATGAAAAGATAGAGAGCGCCGGACAAATCTTTCAGTTGTTTTCAGCAGACTAATAAAACGTTGGTTCAGCCTTTTTTGATAACCCTTTTTGCAGGTTAATGATTGCTTTTGAAACAAGATTATAAATTGAATCGGTACTGATTTTCATCATTCCCGCTATTTCTTCATAACTCAGATTTGCGTAAAATTTCAGTTGAATAGCTTCCTTTTGTCTTTTGGTAAGTGAATTTATAGCTCGGCTAACCATAAATTGCTGATCCTGTGCGTGTTGCTCCGATATGAGCTGGTCCTCTTTCGAGGTGGTAAACTCAAGGGTCAATCTGTCCATTTCAGTTTTCCGGGAACGAAACTTTCTTAGCTGACGTATAATTTTCCGCTGGAGCGAAACAATCAGGTAAGCTTTAACTGATACCGGAGCAGCAAGTTTCATTTTGTTTTCCCATATTTCAACAAATAAATCGTGAATGCAATCTTTCACTAATTCTCTGTCACTTGAAATTTGAAGACCTCTTTGAAGTAGCACCTTAAAGAACCGGTAATAAATTACGGCGAAAGCCTCTTTGTTGTTATTCCTAAAAGAATTCCAAATAACTTCATCACTCTCCTGATGATATGGTGATGTTGCTGCGAGTTTAGGGTTCATGATTTTTCCCGATTAATGGTTGTCTGTATCCTTTCTCGTTACGAAACTATGGAAATATGCTTAATTTTTAATAAGCATATAAATCATATTATCTATTTTCGTTTCCATTCGAAACAAATTTATAACATTATATTTCATTTCGAATACAATTTATACATTTATTTTCAATAATTCATAAGGAAATGAAATATATATTCAATAAGCCATTAAGATTATTCCAGGTAAGTGTTGAACTATAAGTCTAATATACAGTTAAATAAGTAGTTGTCCGGAGCTAATAATGCATAATAAATAAAACATTAACTTATTTTATCTTTTTATAATAAAGTTTTATTCAGGATAGTCCAACCAGCATAGACTTAGGGATAAATGCAGGAGGAACTCTATGGGAGTGCCTGTGGATGATTCTAAAAATACAGATCTTAAAAAATTACAATTAATTAAGTAAGTTGTTGTCCTCAAATAACTTAACAACAGTAATGAGATCTTCTTCAGCTTTTAGGTGTAAATTCTTATTATGCAACAAATTTTTTAATATCTTTTTATCATGAGGGTAACTTTTGAGTAATCCTCTGTTACTGATTTTTTCAAATGTCATTAATTCTCCCGATTTAGATAAGATTATGAAAACAGGTGCCTTTTTCAAGATGGGTATGAAATAGGTAGAATAATCAACTTTCCTGATAGCATCTTCTGCATTGATCACTCTACGGTTGCAATACAGTCCATACCTGCCTTCATAGAGTACCTGGTAGAACTTTTTAGTCGAATCGGTTCTGCCCAGATCCATTTTTTTAAACTGTATACTCTTCTGAATACCAATCACGTTAATATTGAATTCGAGGATCTGTTCTTTTTCGAGCAAAATCATTGAATAATCCAACGGACGAAGCCAGATGAGTTCGTCAGTAAAAGAGTTATATTTTAATTGTTTGTTTTTCACCCAGTTGCCAGTTATTAAGTGAATATCACCCTTGCACCATTCATCAATTAGAAAAGAACTCCCGATTGCATTCACTGAGTATATATGGATCTTCTGTCCGGCCAGTTTTTGTTCAAACAAAGTATCGATAGCAGAAATATCATATACTTGCTGAGCAGAAATAAATCCTGTTAAGCCTGAAATAGAAATTATAATAGAAGCCATTAAATGGAACCTGGTCTTTTTCATCTTTTAACCAAAAAAGTTTGACATGAAGTTAGAGGTTGGTTATTGTTTGTAATACCATTGATAACAATTTTAAAAACACCTTCGTTCTGGGGGGCTTTAAATTTAATGAGGACAGGTTTTTCATGAAAAACTGTCAGATCCGGATTCCAGTATAGCAATTGACGAAAGTCGGGGAAATGGTCTGGTTTTTCATTATTATCAGGAAATAACTCATCGAAGCGAATGGAAGGATGAGGTCCCGGATTATCCACAACAAGGGTATTTGCACCAATGCTTAACTTATCGAGACTGTAATCGGGCGAAAATATTCCTAACACACCCGGGAATTCAAGTTCGCCATATACCCAGGGTGCATCTATCATCTCAATACGGGAAATATCAGCTGACCCGAAATGTAAAATCTGGTTAAGCTGGTCAAGAGGAATGCCATTGTATAAAATCAATGGTTGTGTTTTAAAGAAAACCTGTTCATCGGTATTAGACATCTCAATTCTAAATTCTTTGTCTTTTTTATAAATTCTCACAGAAGGTAAAATCTCCAGGGAAATATCAACCATATCTTTCAACTCAACAAAATCAGAAGGATAGACTATGCTCCTTGGTTTAATATAGAGCATGGGTGGCAATTCCCGCTTATACTCAGCCTTTTTGAGTTGTTGAAAGTTAAAATATGTTTTTTGAATCGTAACAATTTTCTGGCTGTGGATGAGATAATCCGGCAATTGATAAATGAAGGGATAGATTATACCCGGGTTTATGACCTTAAACTTATTATCGTACTGAATAAGCAAACCACTATCCGCTTGATCGATTAATTTAAGTACCAGTTTACGATCATCATAATAATTACTTAATTGAAAGCGAAAAACACCCTGATCATCTGTTGTCACATACTGAAAACTCAGGATACTATCAGGAGAGGTAAGGAGGATTCTTGCCCCAGGTACTGGATAACTATTTTTTAGAACATAACCTTGAATTACAGACTGGTATATTTCAGGAACAAAGCGGAATCTGCTTAATAAAATATCGCCATTTATGGGTTTTCCCAGGTATCTGTTGGTATTGATATTCCCAACCGGTGCATTTTCAGCAACAGAAACAGATATTCCTGCATTACCGATGCCTGAATCAGGCAACCTAACTGAAAAAATAATACTATCACCGCAATGGTACTCTTGTTTTAACGGAGATAACATTATTTGGTTGTTTTCGGAACAGCCATTAGAATTTACCGTAGTATCAGCAGTTTTTATTTTAATGTGCCGGTCAAAGTTATTATCAAATCGATTGGCAACAATGAGATTTCTAAAAGCATAATTATTCTGACTAAAATTTCTCATCCAGTTTGTAAAGGCAATCAAACGGTAAACACCAGTGCGCAGGGTATCGGGCAACAAAAAGTTACTGTAATACATTACATTCGACAGGCTAACCTGAAATGAAATTAAATTTTGGCCCGATTCATTTACTAACATTACATATGCATATTTGCTTAACCCTGAGTATTTAAATGATTGATCCTGAAACAGAGATAACTTAAAGTGTACCTTTTCACCAGCAATATAAACTTCGCGGTCTGTATCGATAATCATTCTTTCATAAACCGAATCTGGTAGCTTTTCAGTCTGCGCCCTGATAAAAGGAGCATTTATTATAAATTGACTTAAAACCAAGAGAATAAAAGATAAACTTTTCATTGTATGCTGATTAATTAATCCAAAAATCGGGAGGAGATTCCGAAGACCCCTCATCGGAAACATTTAATAAATTAGGTATTTTAAGATAGGTAACTGTGTTGGATATTGGCTCAGGTGACACAATATAAGTAGTGGTTTCTTTTGAAGAAACTTCAAAATTACCCAAAACAAGCTTTTGGGGATTATTGGTACATCGGATGTTTCCATTTATCTGAATGGCAATGGGATCGAATATTTTTCCTTCTGCCGCTAACAGTTCTCTGATCTTTTTATAGAAACTGTAGGAATCCTCATTAAGCCGAAACTGGTCGACAATAAGAATCCAATGTATCACATGAATGTTGTACAACCAAAGATCAGGCTCAAGTGAGTAATATGAGTTTTCGAGTGGGAAAAAAGGCAATGGGTGTGCTACAATTTCGTGATTTCCATTTTGATATTTGGTTCCGATAATATTTATGTTTTGATTCAAATCCCACTTTCTCCATGCAAAATACCTTGATTTTCCAGAGCTGTATGTAAATTCAATTAACAACTTAACACTGAATCTAAATGTATACAATTGTCCCGGATTTGAAAAGAAATCAATAAATGTATCAATCCCTTCATAATCTTTGCGAACGATTTCCCCATAATGATTTGTATTGACATAGGTTTTAGTTGTCAGACGGCCGTATATTTTATCAATTTCCTTATTCGGAATTAGTTCCTGGGAAGAGGATTCATATTTATTGCCATCAGTAGTATAAATGCTTAATGTATATTTCCGGTCCGGTTGAACAGCAAAAAAAGAATTATCGGAAACATAATTGCCATAAGCTGTTTCATTAAACGGATATATTTGGCCCAAATCGTCGGTAACACTTACTCCTGCGTCCGATACCGGAGTTCCTAATCCGGTAGAATCGAATTGTCTTGCCATTTGAAGATGAATAATAAAAGGTTTCGCTTTATCCGTTAAAAGACCATCAACAGCCAAAACCGACAAATCTGAGTCAACTTCAGGCTGGTAAAGTTCCTGACATCCTGAAAATGTTGAAATAATAATGAAAAAGCAGAATAACTTCATTTTAAAAACAAAATTACAGGTTAGTGTTGTTAATGGCCTGCCGGTTATGTACATTTTAAATAATCTAAGTTTTTCATTTTATGCTGATTAATCAATCCACCAATCAGGGAGAAATTTCAATAGAACAGCTCCCTCATCGGGAACATTTATCATATTAGGTATTTTCCGGTAAGTAACTGTGTTGGTTACATAGTCAGTTGATGCTACATAAGTTACGGTTTCTTTTGAAGAAACTTCAAAATTACCCAAAACCAGCCTCGACGGATTATTGGTGCATCGGATATTTCCATTTATCTGGGCGGCAATGGGGTCAAATAGTTTTCCTTCTGCCGCTAACTGTTCCCGGGTCTTTTTATAGAAACTATAGGAATCCTCATTCAGCCGAAACTGGTCAATAATAAGAATCCAATGTACCACTTGAAAGTTTATCTTCCAAAGACCAGGTTCGAGTGAGTACCATGATTTTTCGACCGGGAAAAAAGGCAGTGGGTGTGCTATAATTTCGTTATTTCCATTTTGATATTTGGTTTCGGTAATATTGATGTTTTCATTCAAATCCCACTTTCCCCATGCCCAATATTTTGTTTTCTTCAACGGATCGTCAGATAATCCATCCAGATAGGTATATTCAATAAGCAACGTAGCATTGAATTTAAATGTAAACGATTGTCCCGGATTTGAAAAGAAATCAATAAATGTTTCAACTCCTTCATTATCGATGCGAACGTATTCCCCATTTTGATTTTTCCAGACAAATGGTTTAAATGTCAGACGGCCGTATATTTTATCAATTTCTTTATTCGGAATTAGTTCCTGGGCAGTCGATTCATATTGATTGCCATCAATAGTATTAATACGTAAGGTATATTTCCTGCCAGGCTGAACAGCAAAGACAGAATTACCGGAAACATAATTACCATTAACCGTTTCATTAAAATGATATATGTGGGACAGATCGTCGGTAACACTTACTTCTGCTCCCGATACAGGAGTTCCTATTCCTGAAGAATCGGTTGGCAATGCCATTTGAAGATGAATATGATAAGATTCTGCATTATCCGTTAAAAGACCATCAACAGTAAGAACCGACAAATCCAAGTCGACATCAGGATTGTAAACTTCCTGACAAGCTGAAAAAAATGTTGAAACAATAATAAAATAGCAGGATAACTTCATTTTAAAAAGTAAAATTATAGGTTAAAGTTGGTAATGGCCTGCCTATTATATACAGTTTATATAAGCTAAACATTTTATAATTGTTGCTTGCTGTTGGTTGCTCCTTTTTATAAAATACCGAATATGCATTTTTTCGTCCATATAAATTAATGATGGATAGAGTCCAGCTTCCTTTCCATTTCTTCTTAACCCGGAGTGATTCGTCAAGAGTAACTGATATATCGAGGCGATGGTAATCAGGCAAACGGTATTTATTCCTGTCGGAATAATAGATTATCTGGTTTCCCTGATAATTATATTTAAATTCCGGCAATGTTACCGGTCTACCGGTATTATAACTAAACGTGCCGGAAAAATGCCATCTCCTGGATAAATTATAATTTGTCATTACGATCAGGTTCTGTGGTTTATCGTAATTCGATGGAAACCGTTTGTTTCCGTTTATCTGATCCTGTTCAAAGGTTCCATTGGTCTGCCGCAGGGATTTTGAAAATGTGTAACTTATCCAACCGGTTAATCTCCCTGAATTCTTTTTGGCATATAATTCAATACCATAATTATACCCTGTTGCATTAAGCAGATCGCATTCAATAAGTGGATTTATTAGAATTTGGGCACCATTTCTATATTCAACAACATTGTTCATTTTTTTAAAATAAATCTCCACGGATGTTTCAAAGGAATTATTTTTCAGGTTTTTAAAATAACCAAATGCATACTGGTCAGACATTAATGGTTTCAGGTTCAAACTGCTTAATTTCCACACATCAGAAGGATTTATAACTGCAGTGTTGGATATCAGGTTAATGTATTGATTAATACGACTGTAACTCAGTTTTAGCGAACTTGACCCGGATAGTGTATACCTGAAAGCCAACCGTGGCTCGAGCCCGCTGTATTTACAAACAATTTCATTTTTGCTATACACAAGTGTATCGAGAATCGATTCGGGACCTCGGGGCATATTGTCATCAAACTGATATCCAACACCCGGGCCAAGCTGACGATAAGCTGAATAACGTACTCCGACTTCAGCACTGAAATCAGGAGAAACGGCAATTTCATCACCTGCGTAAATCGCCATTTCAAGCGCATTTTCCTGAGAAACCGTTAACGGATTGATGAGCGATTCAGATGAATAAGGTGATAACTTACCGGGACTTATATTATAATGGATACCACTAATTCCAAAATCGATAGAATGGTTATCGTTTGGCAGCCAGGTAAAGTTCCACTTTATCGATTTATAAAGGATTGCTGATTCAATTCTATAGGCTTCAGCCTTCTGAATGGAATCGTATTCACTTACCTTATAATTATAATTACTAAACCCGGCCAATAAAGTACTATAGAAGGTTCTTGATAATATCTGGTTCCACCGTACAGATGCCAGGGTATTCGAATAATTAAACCTGTTATTGCCTGAAAAGTTAAACTTATCGTCACTATAGTATCCGAACAAGGTAAGTTTACTTTTTTCAGAAATATTTACCGATAACAACCCGCTTAAATCATAGAAATTGGCACTGCTGTTCATTAGGTCTGGATCAGGCATTTTGTGAAGCAGCCAGTTGGAATAGGAGCTTCGCGCTCCCAGCTGAAGGCTAACTTTATCCTTAATTATCGGGCTCTCAATGATTAACCGGCTGTTAAGCAAGCCTAATCCACCTTTTGCCATAAATTTATCCTTTTCAATGCCCAGGCGGATATCCATTACCGATGAAACCCGCTCGCCAAATTTGGCAGGTATCCCTGCTTTTAACAAGGTTACAGAATTAATACCATCGGAGTTGATCACCGATGTGAGCCCGAAAACGTGTGATGTGTTAAAAACAGGTACACCTTCAACTAAAATAAGGTTCTGGTCTGCGCTTCCTCCTCTGACTAGAAAACCAGCACCAAACTCACCAACAGACTGAACACCGGGCAGTAGCGATACACTTTTAATAATATCGGCTTCACCCATCGAAACAGGCAGCTGATGAATGGTTTTGGCATCGAGTTTAATAATACTCATCTGAGTGCGGGAAATATTATGATCAGCCCGGTCGGCTAATATAACCACCTCATCCAGTTTAACCGAATATTCAAAAAGTTCGTGATTGTATTTACCATCAGAGACAAGCTTTATTTTAACGTAATCATCCTCATAACCAACGTATGACATCTTAATTTCATACTCACCTACAGGCAATGAAATAGTGAAATTGCCATTTTTATCGGTGGTGGTTCCAATTTTATTCTTATCTATTGAAACTATTGCCCCAAAAAGTGGATTGCCTGTTTTCCCATCTGATATTTTACCTGAAAAATTTGCTGTTGAATATTTCCCATATTCCGACATTTTTCCGATCACAAGATAATTATCGCTTACTAAGGTAGAAGAACGAGTTATCCCGACTTCATAAGGAATAAAAATGCATGTTGAACTGTCAACTAACAGATAATCACAACCACCAATATTTTTAAGTCTGGCAAGACAATCTTTCAGAGATTCCTTTAATACTCCGGAAGTAGTCTTCTTGTTCAGGAACCATTCATTTTTGTAATAAATACGTAAATTGAATTTGTTCTCCAGTTGATCGATCAGCTCTTCAGCAGTAATATAAATAGAATCGGAAACAGCTTTATTTGATTGAGCTGAAAGGTTGCCTGATATTGACAGATGTATAAATATTAATAATACCAGGTATAGTTGAGGTAGTTTCAAGTCCATTTGAGAATTTAAATCTTTTGATTAATAAGAGGTTAGTACTACTAATATCTAAGTGAAGGAGGCGCTCTTGATATAAATCTAATCATTTTTTTTGAGGAATTGATGAAAACGAAAGTTACATTTGGTCATTCTGACCACAATTAACCAGGTAATAATAAATCTTACAAAGCTTTATTGCATTGTTGAATAAAACAAAATGTGCTACATCTTTTGCAGCCTTGCGTGAAAGGTAGCCATCTGAGATTTTTTCAGGTGACTATTTTTTCAGAGATTCATAAATCCGGTAAGCATCATCAGCTAATTTCAAAGCCTCCAACCGGTCTTCCGGATGGTTGAAGGATGGATTGGTCTGCAACCAATGCATTGTCCCCTTTACATATTTTTGCAGGTAAAGGATAGAAGCCTTCTCTTTTACCCTTGCTCCATCCTTTAGAAAATAAACAGGATTTGTATGGGCAAAAACAGAAAGGCCGCGGGGAAGGATGCGTTGTTTATTGTCCGGGTCATCTGCAACCCGCGCTGCAATCCAACTGCTCTTATTTAAAACCAGGTCAGTTTCCACGTTCATGGTATACACCCCGTTTACTGGAGGATTATCGGCAGCAAAAATTGTTTTATGTCCAACAATCCGTCCGTTTGCGATGATTTCCAGGGTGGCAAAAGGTAAAATGGACTGGGCAGTTACCTTAGCATGTACTTTCCGGGTTTCATGGAAATTGACAATTTCTCCCGGATTATGACTATCTACCTGGAACGTCAACATCGGGCCGTTGGTTATAAAACCATGGCCCGATTTAATAGCAGCAAGCCAGGCCTGGTATGAAGTATCACCTTTGGTATAGGCGTAGTATCGGTTGCTTCCCATAGGAATATCATCGGCCATTTTATCGGTTCCCGCAACAATGGGTAAACGGAAGCCTGCATTGAGGTATTGATAATACAGATCCATACCTCTCATAACAGGGAATTCAGCCAGAGGCATTCCCGAATTTTTCCAGGGGCCCCAGTGGCTTGGCAGCTGCGTTGGATCATCATATGTCATAAGCTCTAAGGCATCAATCTTTCCAAGGGCAATTGCGATGGGTGATTCAGCTCCGGGCAAATTGCTGAAATGAGACCAGGCGACCAGGCCTCCCTGCCTGTGGGTCTCCTCCATTGCATGGGCCATAAGCCAGTGCGAATGGCTATAACTTTCCAGCGTTCCCCCGACAATAGGGTAACCCTGAACCATGGAAGAGAGCCCCAGCAGGGTCAGATGACCCATTTGCCAGTCGCGGACTTCCTGGGCTACATAAATGGTATGACCAGGACTGGATGCCGGATCTATCTGGCCGGTAAACTGTTTGTTCTTAACCGTATCCTCGCCTATTAAAATGTTAAGTACATTTAAATCTTCGGCTTTCATTTGAAGATGGGCTGTCTCTGAAAAGGGGGTATGGATGTGAATATCTCCATTCATATATCCTTGTTGCCGCATATCGATCCACCGATGCAGCTTGATGATTTGTTTCTGCGAACCCTTTTTAAGTGATATTTTTACTGGAATGGTTTCCGGTCCACGCCGTACTTCCAATATGACACCTTGAACGGGGGAAGTAAAGGAAAACGAACCCTCCGTATAACACCAATGTTTTCCAAGGTATTCCACGTGAGTTGGGTTACCATCAATGTGGATGAGTTTTCCGCAGGGGTCAGTAATAGATACCCTGGCTGCTAATTGCTCCCCGGATATTTCGTCAATTATTGTAATCTGGTATTGATTGGAATTACTGCATGAGGCAATCATAAAAAAGAGTATTATAACCATTAAATCCAACTTTATTTTATGCCGGTTCGCTGTTCTCATAACTTTTATTTTTTGTTTTGAATTATAGCGTCCATCTGGACAACTTCAAAATCAGTCGCCTTCACATTTTTCAACTGGTTCAGATCATCATTATCCCAACGCTCATCGGGAGCTCCTGTGATGTAAAAATCAGATCCGATATCCGCAAGAATAAGACCGTAGTTCTTCATGCCGTTCAATATTACCTGATTGGTTTCAGAAAAACCGGAAATATCATAACCGGATTTCAACCGCAGGCGCATGCCCATTGGAGTTGGTGCTGCTAAGTTACTGTTTGTTCCACTGACCAGGTGACTTGCCGGTGATGTATACCCCCTCGTTACTTTACTTTTACTTAGTGTGAAGCGAAGGGCATGATCAATGGTACCTTTCGCAACCTCCTCATACCGGACCATAACCGGTAAAATGGGCAGTCCGGCAGCGTCAGCAGATGTCCATCCTTCTGGCCTCGTATCATTTATTTTCAAATCCCATATTGCCCCACACGAAGCTTCCCAGGCACCGTTTCCAACACTCGCATTATAAAGCTCATATAAAATTTTATTATCTATGTCTACTGCGAGCACATGACTATCACCCACCCCATTTCCTTCAACCGGTGCGCTGAGTGGAACAGGATAGGGCCCCGGATCGCTTTCACTTCCATAATTGGCATCGTAATCATTCCCCCTGAAAATAACCGGAATTTTGGATTGACTGTTGCATACAAGAATGAAAGGTATACCAATTGGATGGCCTTCCCAAAGACCGCTTCCGAAATCGGGTTTTACAGACGGGGCACCAATGAGGGCTATAATAGCATCGGACCGACTATCGACCGGAGCCTTTGAAATATTCTGGTTAAGCGGATTATCAGGAGGAAATATGGCAATATCCTCCAACTTTCCTTTTTCTGTAACTATACAGGTAATCTCATCATCGGGCGGATTATCGGTTTTCTCACCTGAACACTTTACAAGCAAAATTGCAAGGAGAACTATCTTCCAGCAGGAATCAACTGATAAAAATTCTTTCATTCAGGATATCTTACATTTCATTTGTCATTGGTTTAGTATTAATACTATTGACTATAGTTAAAACGACCAGGTAATATTTTCATTTATTTTTGGCTGAGTGTGAGGAAAGAAGCTCAGCCAGCTGTTTGCGGTATTCCTCGAACTTATAACCCCGGCTTGACCAGCTAATGTCTTTTTGTGACTTTGCATCCCATAATCCGGTTGGGACGCAGTTATTTACAATTGTTTTTAGTTCAGTATCCAGTCCCATTTTTTTTGCCAGCCATAAATATTCGTAGTCCTGTGCACCTCTGCGCCAGTTTTTTGCCCTTATGGAAGAAAGAGGACCGGCCAGATTTCTGTTTTCTTCGGGAAAAATATTATCCTGCCCGGGATATAAAAATGTTCCGTCTCCGTTTATTCTGTCTTCATAGGTCAGCGGATTGACAAAAACATTAAGGTCTCTCCAGAAGGTTGTGGACCAGTAAAAATACTGGTCAAGTTTGTATTTCCAAACTACCCAGGGCATCACCCTGAATTCAATGGCATCAGCATCGCTCACCACAGCTCCCATTCCCGGACGATAGCCGTTATAAATCCCGAACTTATGTCCCTGCACTCTTTCAGCGGCAATGTCCTCGGGGGTAATGTTCAGGGTAAACTCTTCGCTCGAAATTGACCAGAAATCCACATATCCCTTTAATCCGGGTATGACTTTATTTGTAACAAGGGTGGGAATGTTTTTTCCTGTTCCCGGATTGCTGTGTGACCATTTTGCCTGCATTCTGATCGTATCCATGGAGCCTGTCCCTTTTGCTCCCTCTGGTCCTTTAAAGTCAGGCTCATCAGGAAATAAATATTTGTGTCGTTCCACACCGGGTGCATTTTGAATGAACCAGTTTTCCCAGGCGTCGGAGCCAGCCCACCAGCTCGATTTGGTAATACTATTTATGCTTTTGCCATATTCGGCAGGTATATCCCCGCCATAGCCGATTGAAAAAGTAATATTGCCGATATTTTCCCCTGGTCCGGCATAACCGTTCGCAACCGTATATATTTCTCCTGTATAGTATCGCTTGTAATACCTGGTCATATCGTCAAGATTGGCCACCCCTGTTACAAGATTAAACCTGTGACGGTGGGCCATCTGTTGATATTTTGCTTCAAGATAATAATATTCGTCGCTTCCTTCAGATACACCATGCCGTTGAGCCAATGCATCCGGGGAATACCCAAACATATTTTTTATATGGGTTGAATCAGGGAGGGCAAAATCATATACTTTCAAAAAAATCGGAATTGTTTCAAATATTTTGTCTGCAATAGTTACGGTTGCATTTCCGGTATAGGTTCCGGCCGCACTGTTTTCCGGTATCAGTATATCGACCCATACACCCTGATTTTTATTACCTTCAATAGAAAATGGAGCTCCGCCTTTACCGGAAGGTGCAGAAAATGGTATCAGACAATCCGGAACCCAGCCTGTGTAATAGGCAGGAGGAGCAGCACTCTCCGAAAAGAACCATAGCGGGGGCGAACGTTTGATCATGTTGAGATAATGCTCAGTGAACAGTTCTATGTTTCTGCCCCTGTAATCAAAAGGGTCGTTGGGTCCTGTCGCGGAGCCCGGAATGGTCGAAGCACCATTTGTCAAATTACTGATCTCAACATTTACCTGGCTAACTCCTGAAGAGTCAGCCTGAATTATTAACTGAAATGCAATAATTTCGTTTCTGGCGCCAAAAATGTTTACCGTTTTCTTCTTCCAAACTGTGTTGTTCTGGTCGATTGCAAGAGAATTATCCAAGTCTTCCTGCTTGATTTTTTCACTATCGTCAATAGCCCAAATCCGGCGAATGCCTGAAGGTGCATTATACGACACAAATGCAATAATTATTCCTAATGCATAGAAATATCTCATCATGTAAAATTTGAGTAAAAAGTTTCTGTGATTATTCTTCATTCTTTATATAATTAGATTTCATTTTGTTACTCTTATACTGTCATCTTATTGTAAAGAGTCCGCATCGTGTCATTATAATAAAATCAACAGTAATAAAACATAGAAAAGTCCTGGATCTGCACCCAGGACTTTTAAAGAACAACTCATTGCTAGCCCATTTATCCTACCTTTCAGGTGTCGGATAACCCGGGTTTTGCTCCAGCAATTTATTTAATCTTAAATCAGTTTCAGGGATCGGGAACAAGTAATCATCCATAGAGAAGTTTAATCTGTCTTCGGCACGGACTGTTACCTTCGGATCGTCCAATATTCTTTTTCTGCAGATATCGAACCAACGGTCGCAGGCCTCAAAAACCAATTCCCAGTTTCTTTCCTGGATTACTGCAGCATCGAATGCAGCTTTTGTCATTGCGGTGGTTAACAGAGGATGTCCTGAATTAGGTTTGAAGCCATTCGCACGATCAATAACCAGGTTGATAGCATCCACAGCTATTTGCGGAGCAGTAGCACCTGCACTGGCCATATTGGCAGCTTCGGCGTATATCAGGAGAACATCTGCATACCGGAGTATAGGCCAATTCATGGTTGATGAATATCCATTGAAATCGTCTGCTGAAATATAGAAGAAAAACTTTTTACAAAATGGTGTTTGTTCCGGGAAATCAGTATAATGCATACCATCCCAATCGGTAAATACATAAGCTTCTTTCCTTTTTTGATCAGGCCATCTCCGCTCAAAAGTAGTATCCATAGCAGCATCACCCCATCCTCCGTCTAAATATATTTCGGATGTCCAGATCTCCGGATCAGTTGCTATATCATCGTAGGTTGAATTATAACTCCATATCATTTCGGGGCCATATTTATTTGCCAGGCTGAATACATCCACAACTGAATCAACCAGCGAGTAAGTACCCGATTCTATTACCTGTAAAGCCATAGCGGCAGCCTTTGGATAATTGGATGCATCATTAAGCGGGTATGTTGCCATGGTAAGATATACTTTAGCCAGCATACTTTTTGCAGCTCCGCTGGTTGGTTTGCCTGGTGCATCACCCCATGATTCCGGGAGTTTGTCTGCGGCAAAGATCAAGTCGCTTACAATCAGGTTATATACCTCTGTTAATGAAGCTCTGGCCATTGGATTCTGGATGGGATCAGGAGTGTCTTCGGTTATTAACGGAACACCCCCGAACATTCTGACAAGCATAAAGTAATTGTGTGCACGAAGAAACTTTCCCTGTGCCACAAGTGCGTCGACTGTTTCCTGACTTTCTCCGGTTACGTTCCCCTTTTTAATTGACCCAAGTGAGGCATTGATATTCAGCAGAGCCGAATAATGCCTATTCCATAGGTCACCTGCATTATCAGAAGGAATATTTAAATCGCCGCCATCAAGCTGGTCATCGTTACTGAAAGGATCATAAGCATAACCATAGCCTGACCAATAATCCCATAAATAGTTCATAGAACCTGCATAAGAAGCTTCAATCTGGAGCACCGAGTTACCAAATTTGACCGGTGTTACTGAGCTAATCGGCTGTTCGTCAAGCTTTTTGCATGCAAAAACAAACATAATTAAAGCAAGGAGCAAGGAACAACGTAGTAAGTAAATTATATTTCTTTTCATATCTGTATACTATTTAAAATGTTACATCTATACCGAAAGTAATTGTTCTGGCAGTAGGATAATTACTCAGATCTACACCGATCTGAGCATCATTACTATTATAGGCGCTCACTTCCGGATCATATCCGGTATATTTTGTGAGGGTAATCAGATTAGTCCCACTCACATAGGCTCTTAGTTTTGTTAATCCAATTTTGCTAATAAGAGATGATGGAATAGAATAACCTAAGGTAACATTCTTTAATCTCACATAAGAACCATCCTCTACATACCTTTGCAGCCGGCCTCCATCGCTACCAAGACTAACTTTGCTCACAAGGCCGGCGTTCTGACGGGTAACAGCATCAATAAATGCAGGAATGTCTGTATCCTGATTATCTGGCGTCCAACGGTCTAACATACGAATGCTTGTTCCTTCATAATTACTTTCAAGGCGTATTCTTCCCTGGTTAAAAATATCATTCCCTTCAGAACCCTGAATCAGTAACGTCAATTCAAAATTATTGTAGGATAAGCGGTTAGACCATCCAAAAATAAAATCGGGGATCGCGTTACCCATGATCATTATATCCGAGGAATTAATTTTGCCATCCAAATTAACATCGGTGTATTTCGGATCGCCGGGTAACTGTCCGAAAGCAGCAGCCTCTGATGCTTCACTTGTCTTCCAGGTACCTTCATATCCGTATCCGTACATCTGCCCGAAGGGTTCGCCAACTCGCAGCTGCATGAAACCAGCTTTAAGGCTATACCCGCCATATGTTGTTCTGAACGCCAATATACTGGATTCTCCAAGATCCAGAACTTTGTTTCTATTCCATGAAATATTAAATCCCGAATTCCATTTTATTACTCCGGTGAGAGGATCTCCACTAATTGATAACTCAAGTCCTTTGTTCTCAACTGATCCGACATTATCAATAATACTGGAGAAACCGGTATAACCAGCTAATGTACGGTTTAAAAGCAGGTCTTTTGTGGTTTTCAAATATAAGTCGACCGTTGCATTTAATCTTCCCTTGAATACCGATACATCCAATCCGATATTGCTCTGGGTGGTACTTTCCCATTTGAGGTTCGGGTTTGGTGGATTCGCTATAATAAATCCCAGATCGGTGGCATCGTTTCCGGAATACGGGTAATTGGAGCCCGAGTTCATTGCTGAAATTGTCTGGTAGGTGCCAATTGCCTGATTACCAATAATACCCCAGCTCCCACGCAGTTTTAACTCTGAGAAGATATTCAGGTTCTTAATGAATGATTCTTCGCTCATCTTCCAGGCCAGCGAACCGGATGGGAAAAATCCCCACTTGTTATTCGCACCAAAAACTGAAGACCCATCTGCACGATAGCTAAGGGTTACCAGATACTTATCGGCAAAGGCATAGTTTATTCTGCCCAGGTAAGAATTCAGAACCCTTTCACTAACGCTTGAGTATTTTGAATTTATTTGTTCTGCTCCACCTAAATCGTTTGCTCCGGTTTGATCGACAGTAAATTTCGATGCAACCAGGCCAGAACTCTCTGATTTGGAATATTGTTGTTCAGCAACAGCCATTAAGGTAATATGATGCATTTCTCCCAGCTTCTTATCGTAAGTCAGGATATTTGAATTTTGATAATGGGTATATAATGCATCATCAATAGTTGCATATCCAACTTTACCCCCAATGGGTTTTCCTTCCCAGGTCTTACTATTGTAATAACTTTTATTATTGCCGTTTTCGATAGTAGCTCCACCTGTAATTTTCAATTTCAATCCTTCAATAATTTTGAATTCCAGGTAAGTATTGATACTGTTTCTTATTGTATTGTTCATTATATCCGGTTCTTTGGCAGCAGCCAGCGGATTCCAGGTATCATATGCCCCATATCCGGCAGGATGTCTGTTGTAATTACCGTTTTCATCATAAGGCGGAGTTGTAGGATCCCATCGCGGAGCAATATTCACAGCCTGGCCCAGGAAACTAAGAGCCGTGCCACCGCCATATGGAGGTGAATTGCCTGCTTCTTTCGAACCTGCCCAGTTTAAACCAAAACTCACATTCTTAGTTATGTCAGCACTTACATTTGCGCGTAAAGTAAATCGCTTATATGCAGAATTAATCAGAATACCTTGCTGATCGAGATACCCGCCAGAAACCATATACTTCATATTATCTGTTCCACCACTGATTGTCAGCTGGTGGTTAGTAATGGGTGCAGTTCTGTAAATCTCATTCTGCCAGTCTGTTCCGCCGGTCTTTTCCAACTCCTGGATCCGTGCTTCGGAAAATATTGGAACCGGAACGCCTGAGGCATTTTGTGTTGCTTTATAAGCATTCCTGGTTCTTGCATAATCAGCAGCGCCCATCAAATCAAGCTTATGCCGGATGGTTTGAGAACCATAGTTGAAACTGTAATCGATTGTTGGTTTTCCCTTTTTCCCGCTTTTGGTTGTGATCAAAATAACGCCATTTGCTCCCATTGATCCATAAATTGCCGTTGCAGAAGCATCCTTCAATATTTCAATCGATTCAATATCATTCGGGTTCAGTGCATTAAGATTGCCTCCCTGCAACCCATCAACAACTATAAGAGCGTTGTTACCACCATTTATGGAGTTCATACCCCTTATGCGGATAGTAGTATTAGCGCCCGGAGCACCAGCGGTATTTAACACTAATACACCTGCTGCGCGTCCTTGCAAAGCCTGGTCAACGCGCTGCATAGGCAACTGTACGAGTTCCTGTCCTTTCACAGAGCTTATAGCACCAGTAATATCGCTCTTTCTCTGTTGGCCATATCCCACAACCACTATTTCAGAAAGTGCTTGAATTTCGGCTACAAGCACAACATCAATTACCGATTTGTTTCCAATAGTTACTTCCTGTGCTATGTAACCTACAAAAGATATTACCAGAGTTGTAGCATTATCGGGAACGGTTAATTTGTACTTGCCATCAGCATCAGTTATAGTTCCAACGGTTGTGCCTTTAACTATAACATTCGCTCCCGTTATGGATTCACCATTTTCATCCGTTACTTTTCCGGAAATGGTCTTTTGAATGGCAGAATTCCCCCATTCATTCTTGTTGTCATCTCCCAATGCTGTCGCAGCATAACTGCGCGCACTGAAAAAGATTACACAAAGCATAATCAACAGAGAAGCTTTGCGCAAAGTTTCGCATAGTTTAATCATAATTCTAAGTTTAGGTTAATTATCGTTCTATTCTTATCGGACTTTTTTATCATTTTTTGCTTTTCATTGGTTAGTTCATACATCCTTATGCTTTCTTCAATATTCATCCATACCTCAATAAAGTCTCTTTGAATATCAGAATCAATTAGCTGAAAGGAATAAATCTTACTCTTACTTTGCACGTTTCTTAATTTGTACATTGTACGATTCAATAAGGTACTTACATGAACAAAGAGACATGTTGAGGTGATTTCTCATCATTTCAGGTCGGTTTTTATCTAAAAAAATATCTGATTTGCCCTATTTTTCAAACTCACCCAATAGTTTTAATAAATGGTCTTCTTGAATTCATCATATTTGTTTTTCCGGGTTTTTTGGCATCGGGTGTTCTATTTTTAAGCATCCCTTCCTGAAGTTAAATTTGTGCATTCTATGAGCAGAACCGTTATGACATTCTAAACAGTCAGTTTCTTTTGGCAGGAAGGTTTTGGCAACGAATTTTTGCTTATGGCAAGCTTCACACGTTACTCCATCCTCTTTTTTGTAGGTAGCTGTTAAGAAAGAAGTGTCAAGACCATCCCCTGTAACATGGCATTTTAAACAAGCTGAACTTTCCTGAGGATTTTCTTTAAGCCTGGCCTTTTTTGCGTACCGTATTGCTCTTTCTGAAGAAAGGGTGTTGAAAGCTTTTGCATGGGGTCCATTTTTCCAGACATTATATTGGAAACCTGTCTTTTCGTTATTATGACAGATAAAAGCACATTTTTCTGCGCCCACATATTGGTATTTGGATTTTTCCTGAATCCATTTACTCCTATCAGCCTGATCAGATTTTACTGAACTAATATTTACAGCGACACAAAAGAACAATGCTGTTAAGGAAGCAAATGCTTTTTTATTTTTCATAAACAATCTCTTTGGATCCTGATATCTTATTGTCTGCTGCAGTTATTTTTGAGGATTTTTTACCAACAGAAATTGCAGTTGATTGATTTCCTTTGCCGGCAGAGCGGATAATATTATTGGTAATGTTAATATCATGTGTTTCGCCACCAATGTAGAAACCGCTTGACTCCTGCTTAACCCCGTTGTTTTCAATTATATTATTGGTAAAAGTATTGCGGTGACCGCTGTTTTCTTCAGTTTCTTCACGGAAAAGAATACCCTGGTAGCCATTTTCGTATACATGGTTATTTTCAAATACGTTATCGGTATCCTTATGACCGATTGAAATTCCATTATCACCGTTTGCATAAACTGTATTATTCCTGAAAATTCCGTTTTGCACCCGCCAGCATAAAAAGATTCCGTCCTGCTTATTATTATGACTAATACAGTTTTCAACGATTGAATGGTCGGAGCCAGTTCCGGGATGAAACCCAAGTCCGTTCCCATTTGAGGCCTCGCATCCTTTTACGGCAATCTTTTCAGTAACCTGCCAGCTGAAAGAATCTCCATTGAAGTCATTAACCTTAACATTCTCCACAAGGCAGTTCCTGGATTTGTGGATATAAATTCCACCTCCACGGCATCCATTAATATAGTCGTTTGTATTCTTGTTACCCTCAACAATGAGATCGGAAATTTTAACATTCTCAACACCAACTGCTTCAATAATCGAACAACCGTTTGTAATTGTACCATTCAGTGAAGACAGATAGTCATAATTGGTATTGTTGTCAAAATAGATAATATTGTCCTGAATATCCGTTATCACGGCTGTGGTAACATCCCATCCCTGATTATGCTTATCATCATATAACTGGATACCCATTCCCTTTTTAAAACCACTGACATCTTTCACCACTGCTTTTAACATTCCCCAATCTGCATCAACAATAAAACTGGTCTTAAATCCATCACATTTCTGCAATATGGTTGCTTTCCCCGATCCGATCAATGAGGTGTTGTCTGAGAGACGTACCGGACCAATAATTTTATAAACACCAGGATTAAGTTTTACAATACCGCCACCTCTTGTCTTGATAGCATCCAGGGCAATCTGGATCGCTTCTGAAGTAAAACCGGGAACATCGGCATCAGGGCCTCCAACAGTGATAACCTGTTCACCATACCTTACATCTACCAGCCCAATAACCTGACTGTAAATACTTGAATTTACAGAAAGACAGATAAGAATTATGCTTAATACACCAATTGATTTTTGTTTCATATTTGATACCTCCTATAATATTTATTAAATATACTAATTCATTGGTGTCCACTAATAATCAAATATAGTTCTTTAAATCATTTGTACATCGAGGTTGTAGAGCGTTTTATTATGGCGAGAGATTTTTCATTTTTCTAAGTTTACTTAATATGCTAAAATCGGTGTAATAATGTCTTCCACAGCATTCTGATCGCCTTTAGCAGGTCCATACCAAACACCTCCGCCAAAGGTTATGATAAATATCTTTTCAGGATCTCTGGGATCAGGATCCACCCTTTTCCCCCACTTAAAATTGTAGCCTTTGATGCGGCTCCAATTTTCACCCCGATCTTCCGAACGGTAGGCTGAGCCATTAAAACCACAGGCATAATAGATATTGTTGCGGGCATCAAAGGTTATATCATGTATATGCTGATCTTTCTCAAGAGCTTGCTTCCATGTCTCACCATAGTCTTTTGAAAGAAAAATTCCTCCGCCTGTATCCGGAGAGAATTGACCCATAGTAGTTCGTCCCCATGCTGACAGCAGAAGCCGGTCAGTATTCTCCGGATCAATCACTAAACTGGTAGGGCCATTAGTGCCTTTGGGAAGCGACATTTTTACCCAGGATTCAGCCGCGTTATCAGAAAGGTAAATAGCACCATCCTTCTCATTTCCAATACTCCCGTCATCGCTTCGCCTGGTTACTATTAAAAACAGCATTCCGGTTTTGTCATTCTTTACTATTCTCCAGGCAAAGGGCTCCTTACCGTCAATCCCTTTATTTTTTTGTTTCCAGGTCCTGCCTCCATCAACTGATTTATAAACACCTTTTCCAAAACCACAGGCATACAGGGTTCTCGCTTCTTTGCTGCTTGATGGATCAATCAATATGTGTGTTATTGCTGCTTCGCCAATATCTTTGCTTACGGGCTGCCATGATTTTCCGCCGTCTTCTGTTACAACGATACCCCCTTCATAACCGGCGGTTCCATTTCTCCTCCACATTTTGGGTCGGGGTAAATCATGTACATCACTCATTGCAGCCCATACTCTTCCTTTCACTTCCGGGTCGAATACCAGCCAATAGGTACTGTTTATCCATTTCCGGGGGATTCCATTGTTCATTGTCGCGCTCATCCAGCTTTCTCCTCCGTCTTTGCTTTCCATCAATCCGATATCGGTGTTTGCAATAAATAAATGTTTTATATCAAAAGGATCAAACACTACACTGTATCCGGTCGTGACTTCCAGTCCCCTGGAGATCCAGCCTTCTCCTTCTTTCTTTTTTGTATACACCTGTTCCCATGTCAGGCCTCCGTCCGATGTCTTAATTGTCCTTCCAAAATCAGTTGAATAACAGATATCCGGATTAACAGGAGATACCGCAATTGAAAAAGGATTTTCTCCCCATGTGGGACCATATCGTTCATCAATCCAGCCTTTTTTATAATTAGCTGAATACAGGTCACCTCCTTTTGTCAAACGGTCCTTCCAGTCCAGTTTCCAGGTTTTTCCAAAATCTTCACTTTTGGCCACGCCGATGCAGGTAGTATCATTAGACACCTCCAGTCCGCTATAGGAAACGTACACAACCTCCGGATGCGAAGCACTGGTGGCAATACAGCGCCATTCTGGAAAATCAGCATTTTCTATGCGCAGGTTAAGCAGATCATCCTGCCGGTTTTCCCATGTTTTACCTCCGTCTTCGGTATAATAAATACCTGAAGTATCGCCCTCTGGATTAAAATAGGATTTACCTGAAATGGAATAAATGATATATTTGTTACGCAACTTATCAAATCCACCGGTGAATTCGTTAAGTTTGCCAACATTCACGGGGCCCGGATTGTTTTTCCAAATCCCTTTTTCTCTGACTGTTATTGAGTTTCTCCCGGTAATGTAAAGGGTCCGGTTCTCTTTCGGGGACGAAGGAACAACATAAATGTTCTTTGCCCCGTTTTCGAGGTCCTTTCCCTTTGTCCAATTCCCGCCCTGATCGTCCGAGAAGTAATAAGCAACGACATTATCAATGGAGATTGCTGCATGCAATTTCATTGAGTTATCAGGCTCGACGGCTAAAGCCAATACATGCCGGCGTGTACTGTCATTCGTTATTATTATTTCTTCGGCATGATCTCCTTTTGCTACAATTCCTTTAATCTCAGCAGGTCCGGGATATATGATATTCCAGGTATTACCCCGGTCAGTGCTTCTGAACAGGGCAATGGAATTTGCATATACTATATTGGGATCCATGGGATCGAATACAAAGTATTTGACAGGTCCCCGTAATGAAAACATTCTCCATGACAGTCCACCGTTATAAGTAACAAATGATCCGGTCATATCACAGGCCACATAGGCATAGTCCGCATTGTGTGGGCTCACTGCAGGATTAAACATGGCACCGCCTCCTCCATACCCGACAAAGCCCCATGTATCGTTTCTGCCATTTGGGTTTTTAGTCTGAACATTGTGCTCCTTCAGCGTGTTGCAACCCACCGCCAACAGGGTAACAAGAATGATCCATCTAAAACAGTTAATAGATCTTGTTGCTGAATGATTTAGGTTCATCGATAGTGCGTATTTTTCCATGTGCTTATAATTAGATATTTATACATCCAGTTTGAATTCTTTAATCAATTTATTTATTGGCCATGTCACACCCATTTAAGAGACAACAGGATGGCATTTCTAATGAAAAATGACCTATAATTATTTCCATCTAATTATTTTAAAGTTATTAATTCTTGTGCAGATTGTTGGCTGAAAAAGGAAATACTTTGAATTTTCCTGTTCAGTTTGATGAGAAATAACATGGTATTGCCTCTAATTAATACATGCCAGTAGCGACCAGTTCGGAACATATAAAATAAATATAAACCACTATGAAATACTTGTTTTATTCTTTTGTTTTACTGATACTTGTTTCCTGCCATACGCGCGAGAAAGTTCTCTATGAAGAATTGACACCCTCGGAATTTTCAGCCCGGTTGATGAGTTGTCCTGTTGCCTATCTTCCCCTGGGAACAATTGAATGGCACAGCAACCATTTGCCCCTGGGCTCCGATGGACTACAGTCGGAGGAGTTCTTTAAACGGCTGGCCACTGAGGTAGGAGGTATCGTATTGCCCATGCTTTTTATGGGACCCGATGGTTATGATACTATAATCAATGGCAAGGAATACTATGGTATGGATTGTGGAAAGGTTTTCAGTAAACAATGTACCTACGAGATACAGCAGCTGACAGGTAGTGCTTACTGGGTTCCGGATTCTACTTTTGACATTATGATGAATGGCATCTTGAAACAATTGAGCCGTGCAGGCTTTAAAATTGTTGTTGCCCATGGTCACGGCCCATCAACCAGTTATATCGGTACGCATGCACAGGAATTTATAGACAGGTATAATCTTACCGTGATGAATTGCTGGGGTAAAGATTCAGCTGATTTGTGCCTGCAATGCGACCATGCCGGTGCCAACGAAACATCCATTATGAGGTATGTACGTCCGGAACTGGTTGAGATGGGAAATTTGCCGCAGGATACGGCCATATGGCCCCTGGGTATGCTGGGCAATGATCCTAGAACCCATGCCAGTAGAAAATTTGGTAAATCCATCATCGATTTTGAAATTCATAAAATGGCAGCTGTTATCCGGGAGGAATTGAAGCACTAATAAGAGTAAATTCAAAAATTTAATTACGAATTATGAAAACTTCAAGAAGGAATTTTATAACGAGATCCGTATTAGCTACCGCAGGAATTTCTGCGGGATTGAACTCAATGATTAAAGCAAGTGGCAGTGAGGTCAATTCGGGTGAATTTAAAGAGATTCCGTATGACAAAGACCGTGAACCTTTCAGTATCAGCATATTTTCAAAACACCTCCATTGGCTTGACTACAGTGAAATGGCTTTGGTTGTTACAGAGATGGGATTTGATGGTGTCGATCTTACGGTACGGCCACAGGGTCATGTATTGCCCGAAAAGGTTGAAGAAGATCTGCCAAAGGCAATGGAAGCTGTTTCTAAGGCGGGCAAGAACATATATATGATTACTACATCAATCAATAATGCCGAAGATCCCCTGTCAGAGAAAATTTTAAAAACAGCAAGTTCTCTTGGCATTCGTCATTACAGAATGGGATGGATGTATTATGATGATAATAAAACCATTGAAGAAAACATCAGCATAGTACAGCGCAATATGAGCAAACTGGCAATACTCAATGATAAATACTCGATTTCCGGTGAATATCAAAACCACTCCGGAATTGATAGTGCAGGGATTTATTTTGGTGCATCGATATGGGATTTATTTAGCGTATTAAAAAACATTAACTCGCGGTGGCTTGGATCTCAGTATGATATCTATCATGCAACAATTGAGGGTGCTAATGCCTGGCCTGTTGGGCTGAAATTAATAAGCCCCTATATCAGGACACTCGATATAAAAGATTTTCAATGGTCAAAAAAGGATGGTAAATGGTCCTCTGAAAGCGTACCATTAGGCGAAGGTATGGTTGACTTTAAAAAGTATTTTGGACTACTGAAACAATACAACATCAGCGGTCCGGTCTCATTACATTATGAGTATCCCCTGGGTGGCGCCGAACAAGGGGATAAGATGTTAACTATGAAAAGAGAAGAAGTCGTTTCAGCCATGAGAAGAGACCTTAAAACCCTGAAAAGATACCTTACTGAAGCAAATCTGATCTGAGAATACAGGTTTTATGCACTGAGATAAGCCTGCTGCTTTGAGTTTTGAAACAGATTTTGCGAATGGATATGTTTAAATTTTTTCTGAATCGATGGATTGTCCCGGAAAATATTATTGATCATTATTCTGAACGAGAATTTCACCCATTGGATACCAACCATCTTCATTTACCCCGGCAATAGCCAGTTTTACCCTTGGTTCATATGAAACCGGCGAAACAATAGCTATTTCAAGTTGATAGGTTCCAGCTGGCATATCGTGAGGAATATAGAGGATTTCATCATATACAATATCTCCCGGTAACCAGTCAGGTAAATATGCACAGGTACTCAGAATCTCTGTTTTTTCCGGATTTTTCAGCCGTATAGCAAATTTGTAATCCTTGTAGATGGGAGCAACTCCCTTGTTTTCCCACCAGGATGTTATAGGTAACTGGCCCTGACGTTTTACAATGGAAGGGTAAGTAAACCTTCGGAGTACGAACCGGTAGCCCATTTTGTTCAGCCATTCGTTAACCAGTGGGCTATATACTTCAGGTACAGCAGAACTTTTGGCATTAAAAGAGGAAATGTGCCATTTCAAAGCCTGTCCAAAAATATATTCTACCGTATCCTTATTATATTTTTCTTTTTCAAACCAGCGTAAAAATGTACCGCATATTTCCATTGTAATAGGTGCCTTTTTCCATGCTTCACTCATCCCGCTTTTCACAATATCCCGGGGATAAACATCAGTCATATGGTTCCAATGCCATGCCGGCCAGAATCCCATATCTCCGAGACAATCCAGTCGCCAACCCAGGTTATGCATCTGAGGCCCGGTCCCGTTATTGATTCCATCCGGCCACCAGGCTGCTATATTTGTGTTTTTAACCAATACTCCGGCGTCAGGAGCATCTCCGTTTAGGGGCTGGAATGTCAGGAAGGTCTTTTTAAAATTGTCCAGGTATGCATTTATCAAAGAAAGGCGGGTTTGTTCGGTAAGTAAATGACTGCCTTCACCTTCACCCCAATATCCTACCAGTGAAATGTCCAGAGACTCTAAATCCGGATGCCCGTCATAACGTTCTCCCAATGCCCTGATCATTTCTCCATAAAACTGGATATACCTGGGATTTTCGGGATCAACCCTCCATTTTGCTATTTTTGATGGGATTTCTTTCCCGACCATTTTTCTGTACCAAACGGGTACATCAACTTCCGCACTATAAGGCGGAATGCGGAGCATCAAAGTTTGTCCACGTTCTGCAGCTGTTCTCAGAGCTTTGTCAATCATCGCCCAGTTATATTGTCCTTGTTCAGGTTCTACGAAGTTCCAGTAAACCCGGAAATAAGCGATACTTGTTTGCGGGTAGTTTTTATTGGTCAGATCACCATCAAAATCCTGGTATACGATCGGCAGCCCTTCTGTCCAGCCCATACCCTTATTCAGATCATCTCCGTTAAAGCGTTGAAAGGTTGTAAATCCTATTCCCGGATTGTTAAGAACATCATGAATTTCTACCGGCTTCACAACCATAGTTACAGGTCCCTCCTGGGCCGAAATAGAAGTCAGTCCCAGTAAAATAGATGACCAGCAAAACAAGAAGTATTTTTCTAACATAATTGCAATAATTATTTGTTTATATTATGATGAAACCGGTTCAGCATGACATATCATTTTTGCAGAAATCTATCTATTTATCAGGCTATAAGTCATATTCAAGCCGGAATTAATATTTCAGCCATTTGTCAAACCAGTCAAAAGCTTCTGTTTGCATCGATGAATCGAACTTGTGTTCTCCTGGATAGAAAGAACATTTGTACCGATCTACAGCATTTGCTTTTTTATAGACATCCTGTAATATTCTATCGGCTGTATTCATTTCCCGCAGGGTGTATAAATCATCATCCGAATCATTAAGTACCAGGGTTGGAAGAGGTACCCGCAAACCAAGGATCTCCGGAAAGTCTAACTCATTTGGAAGAACCGGTACATAAGTCATCCAGGTATGAGTAAAGGATTTATTGAGGACAAAATCTTTCCAGGTTGTCATGAATCCGACACAAACTGCACACTTGATCCTTTTATCAAGTCCACCCATAAAAACAGTGCGCATGCCTCCACCTGACAATCCTCCGCATCCAATCCTGTCTGCATCAACATCTTTCCGTGAACATAAAATATCCAATGCTTTCCGGTCTTCGGCAAAAAATACGGCCGGCCATGTAGTTCCGGCACTAAATAAAGATTTGGCCATCACCGATTCATGGTTTCCAGCCCATTTGTTATAAGCTTCAATGTTTTTTGGATCTTCGGGATTTTCATCATTCAGACCCTCGCGTAAACTTTCAGGGACGTCCTGCAGGAGCACCCGGCGGCTTGCAAAAGGAAAAGCATCTGATACCAGCACAACAAAACCTTTTTTGGCGATTTCATTTGCCCAGGCCCGGCCACTATAATAATTTTGTTGATGCTCCTTCATCAGAGGATGCTGATCATCACTTATCCTGGTAATTTTCCGGGTTCCAAAATATTTATTCCCTCCATGATCATGAAAAGCCAGAATTCCCGGTAAAGGGGTTTTTGCATTGGCGGGTTTCATCAGAATGGCATCGGTTGGGCTACCATAAGGCAATTGCCAGGTGAGTTCTTCCACCTGTAAACCATCATAAGTGTATTGTTTTTTTACCGTTACTTCAGGAATACCACCGATATCAGGGATTGCCATTCTTTTTTCAAGACGATTAACGGCGGCCTTCTTCCATTTTTGAATGTCCGGCCACTCTGCCCTCCTGAAAGATAAGGAAGGTAATTTATTTTCTGTAAGTGACGATGCCCACTGTCCATATTGACCAATGACGCTGAGATTTTCCTCTTTTAGTTTCGTGGTTTCCATTTTAAGACCGATAGTTGAATTTGAGAAAACAGGGACTGAATCCGGCATTGATGCGAATCCTTCTGTAAATTTGCTACCGGCTATACTTAACCCTGCCAAGCCTGCATATTTAAGGAATTTTCTTCTACTTTTTTTCATTTTTCAGGTTATTTGAGATTATGTCTTAAGTTTTCACAAATGGCTGAAACACAGCCTTATATTTTTTCTTTATCTGATAATTTTCTGAATTGCGGGTTTAAGAGATTCGGCTATTCGCAGCATTCCCAGATCGTTCGGATGAACACCATCTACTGTTCCTTCATGATCATATCCAATCATACCATCACCTTTCTAATAATAGAGTTTCTTAATACCAGATTCCTTTAATACTTTGAATGCGCGCCGCAATTCTATTCTCTTTTTTTCAGTATCTGAATCCTGGGGCTTACCGAATCCGTTTTCATAATAAAAACCTTCCACCAGTAAAACAGGAACTGAGGGTCTCTTCTTTTTCAGCAATTTTACCAGCTCGATCGCCCGGTCATAAATGAGTTCCGTTTGTGTGTTTGGATTACAGTCAATTACATATAGAGCAGCATCGGTTTCGCACATGGCTTCTCCCACCGGCAAATCAAAAGTACAACTACCGCTAAAGCCCATGTTGATAAAGCTTCTGTCCATTGCCCGTGAAAGAATATTGGTAAATTCATTTGTTTTGCCTTTCACCCGGCCTGTATTAACAAACTTCCAATGATCATCAATGTATGCGTACATGTCAACTCCTTTTATGCCGGTAAATGCCATATGGTCCATAATCTCGTCTCCCTTTATAGTCCATCGCACTGTAATTACAGAAGCATTGGTTCTGAACCGGATGGAAATTCCTGCAGAATGATGACCCATATCCCATACATCCTTGCGTAAGGTGTTTTTATACTCCTGAGGGAAACGCACATAATTTTTTTCATTATGAAATTTACCGATAATAGTAAAATCCTGTCCATCATAATACATTTATAGTGTCTTTTGTTCCGGAGACCTGACACAATGCATCCGTTGATAAAACAAAACATAAAGAAATAACAAAGAAAATCATACTGAAAATGTCTTTATATCGACAGGCTGTGTAATAGATACCCTGATTTGGGACTTTAAAGTTAATATTCCTTATTTTGTTATTCATTTTTTTTCAGATTAATAATGGCCAAAGTTTTTAAAAACAAACGAAACCGGTTTTCAGTCGGAATGATTGCTATTTCCTTTTCCAGTATTTCAGCTTTTTCTTCCTCACCACGGTATTTAGCAAGGACCCATTGTGCCTTCTGTGCGGATGACCCTAGTGAAATTTTCCAGTCACGGAGGGAATCCAGTTCTGTTTTCCAGTTTTCCATAGCAAGGATTGCTTCCTGGTGTTTACCGTTATCATCGAATACCTGATTTGCTATAAAAGTGTTTGCAGGGTCCATTGCATTACCCCAATTTTTCTTTGAGTAGTTGATTATCTTCCCGGTATAATTATCTGCGAGTTTTTGGTCCCTTAGTTGGGTGTAGCAATATGCTGTAATATAATCCTGCAGACGTATATCAGGGTCATAAGGTTTTCCGGCTCCCAGGTTTTCCGGCCAGTTTTTGGAGTCATTTACATATGTAAGAGCCTCTCTGTATTTTTTCCGTTCCAATAGTTCTACGGTTATAGAAAGATTTGCCAATTCATATATATCATGACCTTCGTGGGCACCTTCCTGGGGAAGAATATTTACTTCGCTAAGTACTTTGATGCATTCCCTGAAATTACCTGTACTGATCAGCGCTTTGCCATAATCTATTCCAATAACCGGATTGGCCGGGAAATGATCGTAAGCCTGATTATAATCTCTCATCGCATTCATGTCTTCTGCCAGCCTGAAGGGATGTTCCGCAGAGTTATAATCCTGATTTTCAGCAGAATTTACAGGTCTGTCAATCCTGTTGTATTCATTATCAGAATTATAAGATAACAGGTTCTTCCCAATGATCACCTTGATGTCATGATATTCACTATCGCCCAGCGAAATAGCTTTTTGATAAAACTGCAATGGCATTAAACGGATAAATGCTGTATAGATTTTTTTCCCCGGAGCATCACTATAAGGAGCCCAATGACCAAAGCCAAAGGCAACATTGTGCCAGTATCCTCCAAACCAGTTCGTATACAGCCCGGAAACATGGTATGATTTACTGGTTCCAAAATTGTTTTCCTTATAAACAGACAAGTTTCGTCCTTCTTTATCAATTGGCCAGGGATTCACGGCGCCATCATGTCCTATATAATAATTGCCCGGAAAATAGAACTGCAAGTCATCGGTAGCCTTAAAGCCGGCATTCTCCCACGATAAATAGGCATCATGCAAGGGGATTGGATTATACCACCTGCTTTGGGTTTCAAAACAGGATTTATCCCTGGGCAGGTTTTTCTTAACACGCCACTGGGTTCGGGAAGCCAGATCAAGTCTGCCCACAACGAAGGTTACACTGCCATCGGGATTGTCCTTCAGAATATAATCAACCGCAGATGCGGTCCATGGAGCATGCCCAGGATCCAGACCAAAATTATGTTCAATGCCTCCGCTGGTCCAGGGACCACGGATTCCGATGGCACGAAATTTAAGTACATGATTCTGATAAACAAATTCTCTGCCGGTGGATTTTTCAATGGCACCCCATACCTTTCCTCCAACTTCAGGAAGAACAGTAACGTTAATAAATTCATTTTCCAGGGTAATTACTTTCCAGTCTTTTTTGATTCCCTGATCGGTATATCCGTCAAAAACAAAGTAGGGATAGAATGGCGAAACCATTGAGTTAATCGCCAGGGAGGGAACAGGATTAGGATCAGAATAAGGATAAGTTATAATAGATATGGTTTCCTCTTTTATCGAAGATCTCTGACCGGAAGCCTCATAGTTGCAGGATAATATAATAATCCATGAGAAAACAAATAAAACGAAGGAATTCCTGGCAGACGGGTTAACCATGTTTTCTAAAGTAAAATCTTTCATTTTAAATTATCAAAACTCACACGGCCGAAGACAGTAAATCATTGTAAAATGTTAATTATAAAACATGAAGCATATTTACTATCATGATAAATCCGATGTGTGGCTTTTTGAAAATCCTTCTCGTCAGCATGGTAAATATCGGTGAATTTCTGTGGATTACGATCGACAAGAGGAAACCATGAATTCTGAACCTGTAACATAATCCGATGACCTTTTCTGAAACAATGGGCCACATCGGGCATGTTATATTTTACCTGTGTTGCCTTTCCGGGAACAAAAGGTTCCGGATTTTCGTAACTGTTCCGGAATTTGCCACGCATTATCTCAGCCCTTACCAGCATCTGAAAACCACCCAGTTGAATATTACCGGGATTCGGCTCGGGATTTGGATAGTCATCCGGATAAACATCAATCAGCTTAACCACATAATCAGCATCGGTTCCGGTGGTCGAAACTATCAAATTGGCAATAACTGGTCCGGCAAGAGTGATATCCTCTTTTAATTCAGCCGTCTGATATACCATTACATCGGGCCTTCGTGATGTAAACCGCTGATCATTGATCATATATTCACGGGTGCGTTGAAGATGAATGCCATCATCATACGGAACAGGTTTTCCAGGGTCACTGATGTATTCATCAAAACTTGCAACCTCTTCAGGTGCAGTGAATGATAGAATACCATTTTCATGAAAGTACAGACTCTTTCGTACACTGTTTTTTGGAGGCCAGGTTTCATACCTTCGCCATTGATTTGATCCGGTTTCAAAGATCATGGCCTCCGGAAGGTCAGGCTCTTGCTTGTTGTTCAGATACTTTTGGAAGAATGGAAATTCAATATTTTCCTGATACCAGGTGCTGGTAGACCGGTCAGATTTAATATCGCAAAATATTTCAGCAGCATCACCATACCAGCCACCCGTTCCGCCTGACCAGCCACCATGAAACCAGGGTCCCATGACAAGGGTGTTGTGATTGCCCGGATTTTGTTTTTCAATGGCTTCATATGTATGCAATGCACCGAAACAATCTTCACCATCAAAAAAACCACCAACTACCAGTGTCGCGGGTTTAATATTGGTCAGATGCGGACGGATATTTCGTGACTTCCAGAATACATCATACGTACCATGTGCCATCAGTTCATTCCAGAATTGAATGCTGTCAGAAAAATACCTGGTCTGTATATTCTTTAATGACCCCAGATCCAGGTAGAATTTATAACCGTCAGGGGTGTTATAATTAAAAGGTTTAGGGCCTTTATCAGGGGTAATGGGTTTTGGCCGGGGGACCCCAAAACCAGAATAAAAACTAAAAGCGTCACTTAACATAAAGGCTCCGTTATGATGCCAGTCATCGCCAATGAACCAGTCAGTTACAGGGGCCTGTGGAGAGACAGCTTTAACGGCAGGATGAGCGCCTGGCAAAGAAGCTGATGCATAAAACCCGGGATAGGAAATTCCGTAGATACCGACATTCCCGTTATTTGATGGCACGTTCCTTATCAGCCAGTCTACAGTATCATAAGTATCGCTGCTTTCATCAATGTCGTTCCTGTTTTTTTTATCAGGGTTATGGGGACGGACATCCTCAAATTTGCCCTCGCTCATCCAGCGACCGCGAACATCCTGATAAACAAATATGTATCCCTCTTTTACAAATAGCATTGAGGGCACCAACGCGCTTGGATATTCGTTTTCACCATAAGGTTTCAGCGAATATGGTGTTCGGGTGATCAGTATTGGATAAGTTTTAGTCTGATCTTTTGGGGCATAAATTGTTGTAAAAAGTCTAATGCCATCCCGCATCGTTATATAACGTTCCATTTTCGTGTAATTATCCAGGATGTATGCTGCTTTTTCGTCGGTTTGAGCCTGTGCAGTTAAACTGCAAAAGGACAGCAATAATAACAGGTATTTTATCATATGTAGAAGAGATTTATGGTATAAGGTATAAATCATAAAGAAGTCAAATAGTTGATTGATTTCCTTTGCCGGCAGAGCGGATAATATTATTGGTAATGTTAATATCATGTGTTTCGCCACCTCTTGTCTTGATTGCATCCAGGGCTATCTGGATTGCTACTGATGTAAAACCGGGAATATCGGCATCAGGACCTCCGATTGTAATAACTTGTTCAGCATATTTCACATCAACTAGTCCGATACTCTGGCAGTAAATGTTTGATTTTACAGAAAAACAGAAGAGGTTCAGTCCTAATACACCAATTGATTTTTGTTTCATAATTTATTACCTCCTTTTATTATTTAGTAAATATTAATTGTATAAGTTCTTTATCCTCCCCACGGCTGGATACTATATTATCATTGTTTCTTTAAAGCCTGGTCAATCAATTCTCCAAGTTTTATCCTGTTTTCGTCCCATTGTCTTGCATCATAACTCCAGATATCCAGGTTCCCGATGGAGTTTGGTCCAAATGGCCGTTTAATAATATTATTTACAACAGAATCAACACTGTCACTTTTCTTATCAATCTCTGACAACAACCTCATATATTCATATTCCTGCACTCCGTTCCGCATCGTCTTTAATCGAATGGAGGGACAAGGTCCGTTAATATCCGGAACAACACCGGGGCTATAAATTAACAGGGCATTGCTATTTAATTTCTTGTAGGTAAATTCTTCATCTGCTTCGGACCTGGCCTTGAATGCATCTTTCCATGATTCAGGATCATACCATCCGTTTATCCATCCGGCCCCGGCTCCCCAGCTAAGCCAGGAGTAAGTACGGTACTTCCAGCAACTCCAGCTGATCGCGCGATCGTTTACCAGTGGTAAATCAATAAAGGTAGAGCTCCCTACCCAGCTGTTAACCTTGCTCTCATAAAGCATTGGTCCGTATAGCCAGACTTTAATACCCATATCCTGGTACTTTCTGATAGATTCATAATCGTACTCTATCGTATGCGATGCCCATGAATTGATGGAGTTTTTAACTATCTGCAAAGCTTCTTCACTATATCCGCCATCAATTCTGAAATGGGCTTCCGGGTAATAGGTACGGAACAAATCACCATAGTAAACCATACGACTCCAGGCTTCAGGGAAATAAGATTCGTCCAGACCGTTCAGATAAACCGTAATATCGGTTTTCTCAGGATCTATCAGAGACTCAAAGTGGTTGCGGACTTTCTTAATACAATCAATATAGATCGCTTTGTTTTCAGGATTTCGCTCAACACCGGGTTTACCGATATCTGGCCAACCCTTGGTATCGTGTTTGCCATAAACATCAAAGGGCAGGACAAATGTTTCAATTGGCTCTCCGTAACCAGGACCATATGCATAACCGTATTCTGTAGTAAATGCTTTTCCGGAGAAGTACTTATCCAGACGTTCATCAAATGATTTCCAGTTCAGATTAATCTGTCCATCCTTCGAAACCTGCAGTTCCGGATCATAGGTAGGATCCAGCAGTGCGATCCGGTTACGCTTAAGGAGCTGATATACCTCTAACTCCTGCTTCTCTGTCATGCTTCTCACGAAGCCTTCATGCTGAAGGCTGGCCTTGAATTTGTTCTCATTTGGTATGGCAAAATCCCAAACAGTAAGATTAACAAGGATTTCCTGAGTTTTTCCATCAATCATAACGGATACTTTGGTGGAATATATTCCTGGTTTTGCCTCCTCCTGTTTAAAGGGAACAAACTGATCAATCCAAACAATCATAGATTTCTGATTGTCAATGCGGTTATTAAAATCGGGTAACCACAGAGGATATGTCCAACGCCATCTGACTGCTGCTGAATCATCCTGAATATAACTGAATGGGATCAGTGCATCAGGATACCAGCCATTACCAAGTGAGGCTTTCGGATAACCGGTACTGGGTGTTTTAACCTTCACAGACCATTCAAGAAAAAATTCAGGTTTGACGGAAAATTGAGAAACATCATTCCTGAAAGCGGCCATATCAATCCTGATCCCTTTTAAGGTTTTGCTGGTATTATTGGTCACAACCAATTGAAAGGAGACATATTCCCCTCTGGCAGCAAACAGTGAAACCCGGTCACCGTCATAAATCCAATTTTTCTTTAGAACTTCATCCTTTTGTGACAGATCACTTTTAAGCAGAATGAACCGCTGCTCAATGATCTCATTTGATGTAGGATCTAACCGGATGGAAGAAGGTAAGACAGATATACTCCAGTCCGCAGTTCCTGTTTTTGTATTCACGGATTTGCAGCTACATGCTATTATTCCCAGTACCAATACGAAATGAAATTTTGTCACAAGTGGGGCTTTATTTTAATAAATGCTTAATATTGAATACACGCTGAATAAGAGCACATTAAGGGCTTTTACCCGATATTTTGTTAACTTGATCGTCATTTGAAATGGACTCAATATTAGAATAATAATTCATCCAAATTTAGGAAAAACCTGGTTAGCATGAATAAAAGTGAGACAAATTTCCCGGTTCATTTTTTTGCTATATTATAACCCGAAAATATTCTTTAAATTTAAATAATGATAGATAAACATAATTCTGTTAAAAGGCCTGCACAGGAAAGCTGGATCACGGTTGGAACAATCGGTTTATTTTTTTTCATTTTTGGTTTTGTTACCTGGTTAAATGGTATACTAATACCCTATCTGAAGATTTCCTGTGAACTGAACCATTTTGAATCCTATCTGGTTGCATTTTCATTTTATGTTGCTTATGTGATCATGGCAATACCATCTTCATGGTTGCTGAAAAGGACAGGTCTGAAGATGGGGATGATGCTCGGATTGTTTGTCATGGCTGGCGGAGCTCTTTTTTTCATCCCCGCAGCAATGACGAGGACCTATTCCCTTTTTCTTTCAGGGCTGTTCATCATGGGAACCGGGCTGGCCATCCTTCAGACTGCGGCCAATCCCTATATTACAATGCTGGGTCCCATCGAAAGTGCTGCCCAACGGATAAGTATCATGGGAATATGCAATAAGTCGGCCGGGGTGATTGCAACGTTTCTTTTTGGTGTAATGGCCTTAAAAAATGGTGACGCCCTGCTGGCAAATCTTAAAACCATGGATGTAGCGCAAAAAGCGGCAGCACTAAATGATCTGGCTGCCAGGGTAATAATCCCATATCTTGCAATGGCAGCAATCCTTGTAGTAATTGGGGTCTTGGTGAAAGTATCAGGATTGCCTGAGATAGATCCCAATGTGGAGAACGCAGGGGCGGATGAAAAATTTTATGGTTCTAAAACCTCGATATTTCAATTTCCTTTCCTGTTATTGGGTGTTCTGGCTATCTTTTGTGACGTAGGTCTTGAGATCGTTGCAGGAGATACGATTATCAGTTATGGCCTTAGCCAGGGAATTCCAATATCCATAGCAAAACACTTTACATCATTAGTTATGATTGCCTCGATCATTGGTTATACAATCGGAGTTATTGTCATACCGCGTTATATTTCACAGAGCAAAGCACTACGAATATGTGCGATCCTTGGTATTACCCTGACAGGTTTGGCAGTAGTATCTCCGAAATTCATTTCGGTGGTATTTGTTGCATTACTTGGTATGGCCAACTCTTTAATATGGCCTTCAGTATGGCCGCTTGCAATTGAGGGACTTGGCCGTTTTACCCGTATCGGGTCATCACTGCTTATCATGGGTAACTTAGGCGGCGCACTGTTGCCATTATTATATGGCCGTCTGGCAGATATCATCAATCCACAGATGGCTTATCTGGTTGTTATCCCTTGTTACTTTTTCATTTTATATTATGCTGTGGCAGGTCATAAAGTTGGAAAGAGTGCAAAGGAGTTGCCCGAACTGACGTAACTTATTTAAAATCAACTGATATGAATAAAGTATCCAGAAGAAGTTTCATAAAAACAGGAACCATTGCTACCGTGGGAATGAGTGTGTTACCAAAATCGACCAATGCATCGAAAGAATCAGATAAACCGGTGAAAATTGGGGTAATAGGTACCGGAGGGCGTGGAACAGGACATGTAAATACTTTGCTGACCATTGATGGAATCGAGATTATTGCTTTATGTGACCTTGTGGAAAGCAAGGCAGTAAATGCTGCCAATATGTGCGAAAATGCCGGGAGGAAACGGCCCGCGATCTATTGCAAGGATGAGAACACTTATAAGGAAATGTTGGACAGGGAAAAATTAGACGCTGTTATCATAGCAACTTATTGGGATTCACATACTGCCATTGCACTTCATGCCATGAACAGTGGAACTTATCCGGGTATTGAAGTGCCTGCTGCCTTAACGGTTGACGATACCTGGCGGTTGGTGGAAACCTCTGAGAAAACCGGGATTCCATGTATGATGATTGAAAACTGGAGCTTTCGCCAGGACAACCTGGCTCTGCTGAATATGAAACGTCTTGGAATGTTTGGAGAAATTGTTCACTGCCATTGTGCCCACTCGCATGATTGCATCGATCATTGGTTTTTCGACAGTAAAACGGGCGACCAGAAATGGCCGGCGGAATACCTGCTTAAATATAACAGGGATCAGTATCCGACACATAGCGTAGGACCTATAATCAGTTGGATGGATATCAACCGGGGAGATATCTTTATAGAGATTTTTTCCACTGCTTCAGCGTCAAAAGGAATTAATGCTTATTTTAAAAGGGAGTTTGGAGAAGGGCATCCGAATGCGAAGCTGAATTATCGCCAGGGGGACATTGTGACATCCCTGCTGAAGACGAAAATGGGAAAAACCCTGGTCATCAATTACGATATGCAATTGCCACGACCTTATTCCAACCGATGGATGCTTCAGGGTACCAAGGGTGTTTATTATGAGGAAAAAAGCTCAATCTATCTGGTTGAAAAGAGTCCTGAGTATCATCAATGGGAGCCGTGGAAACCTTACGAAGAGAAATATAATCATAAATGGTGGCAGTCTGATTACTCATTACAATCTCATGGGGGAACTGATTTTGTCATGTTGAGTCAGTTTATTGATGCAGTAAGGGCAAAAGACCCGACACCTATTGATGTGTATGATTCGGCTGTGATGACTGCAATTGTTGAGCTTTCAGGCATTTCCATTGAAAAAAACGCCCCGGTCGCATTTCCTGATTTTACAAAGGGCAAATGGCAGACCAACAAGCCTTATTTCGCCATGGATAAATTTATTTAACAGAATTCAATGGATATTGAAGAGGAAGACTTATATACGTTGTAATTAATTGGCAAATCAGGTAAATATTCCTTTTCAAAGAAGTATTAATTTCATATTTTATACCTTATGATAAAGATTGAAGCAAGTGTTTCCAAAGGATGGCTCCATAAGTATGGGGGATTCATTTTTGCCGATCGTTATTATCTCGACCCGATATACCGTTGGGAACAGGATATTAAAATAAACAAATTTGTCAGTGAGAAATTTCCCCGGTTTGCCATTTACAATATGGAAGCCAATCTTGTTCAATCAAAATATGTGAGAGATAATCAGGTACTTGTAGGAGCCATTCAGCCGAATATGATCCTGGCTACCCTGCTGGGTGCAAAATTCTCATTTTTCGAAGACAAGGATGCGGATGTACTGGGCAAACCGCTCGAATTTATATCCAACACGGAGGAGTTGCCGTCACCGGATTCTATTCTCGGGCATCCTCTGATAAAAGATCTGGAAAAGCAAATGCAGGTGATCCGTAAAACGCATCCTGAATTAAAGGTTATTCCGCCTTTTTTCTGGGATGAATCAGGACGGGCAACCATTCATGGAATTATTACAACCTCTCTTAAACTCACCGGTGATAACATCATGATCATTATGATGTCTGATCCTGATCTTGCTCATGCCATCCATCAATGGATTGTTGATGCTTACGTGATTCTGATACGTCATTTTGCCAGGTTGGGTAATCTGCCTGTTTCTTCGGTACATGTCGGAGAATGTGCCGGAACCATGATTTCATCGGAGTTATATGAAGATTTTATTGTTCCATATATCAGTCAGCTGGGGAACAAGCTGGGTGCAGTTCGCCTTCATTCCTGCGGTTTTTCCGATCATCTGATTAATGCCATTTCACGCATTCGGAATTTAAAAATCATAGATACTGGTTCCGGAACTTCCATTGGCAAGATACGGGAATTAATGGGGCGGGATTTTGAGATAAATATTGCTCCTCCAATGGAACTGTTAATGGAGGGTGTCCCCGAAACAAAGATCATTGGCTGGCTCGACAAAACGTTGTCAGAAAACCAGGGTGGCCCAGTTCAAATTGCCTATCATATGGAAACGGATTATGATATCATGAACTGTCTGGTAATTCATGAAGAACTTGAGAAAAGGGGACTGATTACAAATAAAAGATTGTATTGAATTAATACTGAGTAGTATCCATCTCCACTGAGTGGCGTTTATTGGATTAATTTTCGGAATATTATTTTAAACCTGATTAAACTTGAATCATCATGAAATACGGAATGATTATTATTGCTTTGGCAATTCTGACATCATGCAGGGGCCAACGAAACATCCATTATGATGTATTTGTGTCCGGAACTGGTTCATATGAATAATCTGCCGGGTGATACAGCCGTATGGCCATTGGGCATGCTGGGCAGGGATCCCAGAATCTATGCCAGCAGAAAATATGGAAAAGCTATTGTTGATTTTGAGGTCAAAAAAATGAAAACTGTAATTAAAAGTGAATTAGAAAAATTATAATAATTAATTCGTATTTCATTAAATGTTAATACTTAACCCTATGCGCTACAGGCTCTGTTTTCTCCTGTTGCTTTCATTTTCTGTGAAGGCACAACATGCTATTATTAAGGAAGTTGTACGTCCAATGACCACATATCCTTATTCGGATCCTGACCCGGTGGCCCGGCCAGGCCGGGTTTATCCTTATTTCCGGTTCGATGGTTTCACAAATCTGGCCAGAATCCAAAACTGGAAAATGGTAGAACTTGAAAACGACTATATCCGGTTGGCTATTACCCCCGGGATTGGGGGTAAGGTATGGGAGGCCTATGAAAAGTCAAATCAGTTTCCATTCATTTTCTCAGGTCATTCGGTGAAATTTCGGGATGTGGCTTTGCGTGGAGCCTGGACATCCGGTGGACTCGAATTTAATTTTGGTGATATCGGACATGCAACAACAACTTCTACTCCCGTGGATTATTATAAAAGAACCAATCCTGACGGAAGTGTAAGTTGTTTCATCGGTGCAACCGAATGGTCATCACGGACTACCTGGCGCGTAGAGATCAAACTTGATCCCGATAAAGCTTACTTTTCCACACGTTCATGGTGGTACAATAATACACCTGTCGAGCAGGAGTTTTATCACTGGTTGAATGCCGGTTTTAGGGCCCCCGGGAATCTGGAATTTGTTTTTCCGGGTACACATTATATTGGCCACCAGGGTGAGTATGATACATGGCCGCTTGACTCACTCGGTCGGAAGATTTCATTTTACGAACATAATAATTTTGGTGGCTACAAATCCTTTCACGTTCTGGGACGCCCAACTAATTTTTACGGCGGTTATTGGCATCAATACAATATGGGTTTTGGACACTTTACTCCCTACTACGAAAAATTAGGCAAAAAAGCCTGGTCCTGGGGCCTGTCCCGTGAAGGATTGTTATGGGAGAATTTGCTTACTGATACGGATGGGCCGAATGTCGAACTGCAATCGGGTCGGTTATTTAACCAGGCATCTCCGGAGAGCATGTACACGCCGTTTAAGCATGTTGGTTTTGCTCCATACGCAGCAGACACATGGACAGAATATTGGTTCCCGGTTAAGCAAACCAGGGGATTAACGAATGCCTCACCGCGCGGGGCGTTAAACCTGCGGATTGAAAACAACTGGCTCAAGATTGATTGGATGTCTCTTGAAAACCAATCCGACTCCCTCAATGTACTGACATCCGGGTTTCACATTCTCAGCCGTAAACTTGTTCTGAAACCCATGGAGATCTTCCGGGATTCAATACATTGGCAGGGCAGCGTGGATCAACTGGTTGTAAAGCTCGGGCAGGATGTTCTGACAGACGATCCGGGCCAGCCGGTCAACCGTCCGCTAAAAGCACCAGCCAATTTTGACTGGCAGTCGGAATCCGGATTGCTGCTTCGTGGTTCAGATCTGAGCAAACAGAAAAATTACAGTGAAGCAGAAGTATATCTTATGCAAGCTCTTGGTAAGAACCCGAACCTGGTACCTGCCCTGACCCAGATGGCACAGATCCGATACAGACAGGGGTTATATGACAAAGCCCGTGAATTTGCAGGACAGGCACTGGCGATCAATACTTACGATCCGGAAGCCAATTACTTCTGGGGCCTTTCCAATGAGCAAACCGGACATGATTCGGATGCACTGGATGGTTTTTCAGTAGCCACCTTGTCTCCGGCCTTCCGTCAGGCTGCCTATCTTCGTATTGCTTACCTGGCCATTAAAAGGAAGGACTGGAAAGAAGCGGAAAGTGTGATAAGCAAATGTCTGGAGACCTATCCTCCCAATGAAAATGCATGGAATGTAAAGGCAATGATAGACCGGAAAAGGGGTAACTCCGTTTCTGCACTGACCTGTCTCAATGAACAACTTTCACTGGATCCGCTCAATCATTTCGCCCGTTTTGAAAAGTATTTAAATACAGGAACAGAAGCAGACAAAAATGAATTTGTCAGCATGATCCGTCAGGAATTACCGCACGAAACATACATTGAGATGGCCATTCAGTATTACGAATGGAATTTGGCAGAAGAGGCCTCACGGATGCTTGAGCTGGCTCCCGTTCATCCCATGGTGCAGGTGTGGCAGGCTTATCTGCTTGATAAGGCTGGACAGAATGGAGCAGCTGAGGATAAACTCAATCTGGCGCTGGCAGCCTCACCGGAATTGGTATTCCCTTTCCGTCCGGAAATGACCAAAGTGTTTTCATGGGCAAATAAGCAAAAACCCAGCTGGAAATGGCGATATTATGAAGCCCTTATTTACTGGCAGCATAACCAGTCCAAACTCGCTAAATCCTTATTTAATGCCTGTGGAACAGAACCTGATTTTGTACCTTTCTACCTGGCTAAAGCAGTTTTATTTCAGGATGAACCTTCTATAGTCAGTACTTCCCTGGAGGAAGCCTACCGGCTTGATCCGGCTTCATGGCGTGCAGGATTGGAACTGACAAAGTTTTATACCCTGGAAAAACAGTTGGATAAAGCACTGCTTTTTGGCAGTAAAAACTACAAAATCCACCCGGACATTTGTGTTGTTGGTCTGCAATACGCACAGATGCTTAAGCTGAACGGACGATATACCGATGCTCTGGGCACGCTGAGCCATCTGGAAATGCTTCCCGCTGAAGGAGAAGTTGATGCACATAGCCTGTTCAGAGAAACGAATATTCTTTACGCCCTGGACCAAATGAAAACCGGAAAATGGGAAAAAGCTCTTTTATATCTGCAAAAATCGGAAACATGGCCTGAACATTTGGGTTCTGGTGAACCATACCTTCCAGACAACCGGATGACACAATTTTTTGCAGCCTATTGCTATGATAAATTAAAAGATCACTCACAGGCTGACCGGTCATTCACCTATCTGATAACCTATAAAAACCCGGATGGATGGACCAGCCAGTTGGGCAATCGGCTTACCAAACTGACGGAGGGAGGTGACAGAAATTACAAAACGATTACTGAAACACTATTAAAAGAGTCAGTCAGCGACAAGGATGACGATGTTTTAACAGTATTCCTGACTATTCTCTGAAAGTTACTACATTGTTAAGCAACGCCAAACCGATCCAGTTTATAAAACCTGTAGGCGTTGTCCCAGTATATTTTCTTAAGAGCTGCGGTTTGTAAACCTATGCCGTCAATTTTCCAGTTTCCCTGAATAGGTGTCGGATGGTCGAATTGTTGATCATGGGTTTGCAAATAGCGCCAGTGAATATTATAATAATTTCTGTCTTCTTCAAGGGTAAAATCTTTACATGGTCCGGCACCCTGAACGTCACAGCCTTCCCAGTATGCCATATCGGTCCCGAACATTATCCGGTCGTGGTATTTGTTGAAAAAGTCAAGTCCCTCCTGTGCCGGATGTTTTCCCAACTCACCTATCCGTGCTGCTGTATCAACCGATAAATTTGGTATTTCGTCCAGCCATCTACCCACTTCTTTCAGGTTTTCGGAGTAACCTGCCACATGTACAGCGACAAACTGAATTTTGGTGAACTTTTTATACACTTTGTTAACCTGTGCAAAAAGGGTTTCGAGCGTCGGATATTTGCTGCGGTCAGAAAATGACCATTCCGGATGCAACTTTAACTCCTCCCACCGTTCGTTATTTGGGTCCCATGGCTTAAAAAAGGCCACCGGATCACCGGTGTGGAATGCCACCGGAATACCGAGCTTTTCTGCCCGTTCCCAAATCGGAAATAGACGTGGATCGTCAATTGCTATCAGCTTGCCCTCCTGATCCCTGGCGACAAGTCCCAGGTCCTTTAGATTTTTTACAGCAATGGCACCCGCCTTAACAGCTTTTTCAAGCATATCCGGAGCTTTGTTGAAGAATTCAGGATCGGTTTCCGCCAGTTTCCAATCAAATGTATAATGAAGGCCCAATCGGTTTTTATAGGGTTTTATCGCCTCTGTAAGTTCGTAAAATGCTTTATCCCCAACATAAAGGTCCGGTTCTGTTCCTGAAATGGAAGCAATAAGCACCGCGTAACGGATATAGTTATCATCCATTACCTGCAGGGCTTTTTTCACTTTACCCGGTGTAAGATGCATATGAGCGTCAATTACCCTACCGCCAACCGGTCTGTTGCTTAGCTCTTCATGTCTTGTACCGCATTGGGTTAAACCGGCCATTGAAATTGCTGCTGCTCCCATACTTGTCTGTTTGATAAATTCTCTTCTGTCTATCATAGTTCCTCTATCTTAATTTCCTATCCATTTAGTGAATTATGTAATCATTTCCTGGTGAAACCCTTCTGCTTATGACAATCGGTACAGGTAACCCAATGAATATTATTGGGACTCCATGGATCATTAAAGGTCGTATTCATCTTTGTAACATCCAGCTTACAATTTGAGATAACCGGATGGCATTTGATACAACTTTGCCTGGCATCGTTTGAATGGGGTTCATGGCAAGCGGTGCAACCAATTCCCTCATGAACTCCCCGTGGTGTACGGTCGTCACTGCTTCCGGCCTGATGACGGGCATTCGGTGAATGGCATTGAATACAGTTCCGCATCAGCAGGTCATCAGAAACATTAACGGACTTATCTCCTTCCCACAAAAGAAGTTTGGGCAAATATTCTGCAGATATGTTTGTTTTGTCCGGACGGTAATAAAAACTGACTTTTACGGAAGAAACTTGTCGTAAGTAGAAGACATTCAGGGGGTTAGAATAATCAGGATTCACCCTGGGAAATCCTACATTATGGATCTGATGACAAGCCATGCATGGAATTACAGGTTTGTCAAGCGTTTCCGTGTTTTTCATTTTCCAGGGTCCGGTTTTATCCAGAGGTTCCACCAGATCCTGTACAGGTACATCACTGAACATTCCGTGACAGCGCAGGCAGTCGGGATTGATCTGTTCGGTCTGGTTGTGCTTTTTGTCGAGTAGGATATGCCTGTACCGGGCTGAGTGTCCTCCGGAACTCCAACCGGCATATTCCGCAGTGTGACACCGATTGCAGTTATCCATTACCGCCAGTAACTGATCTTCATTTAGTCTGATATCTTCAATGATTTTGTTCCTGACATGATGTACCACCATCATTCCCTTTTCTTTCAGGCTATGAAATCCGTTGCTTAGTGCTGTACCATGACATTCCTTACAACTTAATTCTCTATGGGACGATTGCGCAAATATATTTACCGATTTGCCGATTTCGTGACAGGATGCACAGGTTTTTTCAGGTGAAGTCGAATTCCAATAGGAATAAAATGAACTAAATAAGATTAAAAACACCAGTAATGCAATTGGTATGACTAATATGGCTAGGCGTAGAGTTGTCTTTTTCTTCATGCTTTCAGTATTTATCTAAAACTATTCCCTCTGTTCCATTCTGAGGCAATAAAACCGCCTATCCGAAAGCCAAGGGCCATAATAGTCAGAGCCGGATTAAATCCTCCATTAGTGACGTGCAGACTGGCATCGGCCACAAAGAGGTTGGACGTGGAATGAATGCGGCCATATTTATCGGTTACAGATGTTTTGGGATCGTTGCCCATTCGGCAAGTACCTGCCTGGTGCGACATAGCGCCTACTCCCTTTGAAGTACCTGAGGATTTCCAGGTAAAAGATGCACCGGCTTCTTTCAACCATAATTCTGCCTTTCCGGCAATATAACTGCAACCTTTATTGTCAGTTTCAATTTTACTGGGTGAAAGGCGGGCAACAGGAATACCCCAGAAATCTTTTACGTTCTGATCCACTTCAACCTGTTGATCAAATCTTGGAATTTCCTGATAGGGACCATGGACCTTTATCACTTTCTTGTAATTAAGCCTTTGAAAGTCCTTATGTTCTTTACCCCAAAGTTTTGCTCCCGGTGGTCGTATATTTGTAAACGCATAGGGTCGAATGAAAAATGAATTTGTAAGATACCCTCCACCAACAATTCCAGGATTATGATGATTGAAATCGCAAATAGCAACCGAAGAACCAGGCCCAAAATCATCATATACGTCATTTTCGAAAATTCCATAGGCATTAGGATAGGCATGACCCTGAAGGTTTTTGCCCACCCATTCATTATCGTTTCCGATACCCTTTGGGAAAAACTTCGATTTAGAATTTAACAGTAAACGAGCTGTTTCAATGGCTGAAGCAGACAAGATAACAATATCTGCTGGTTGAGTCTTTTTTAGGTTGTCTTTGTCAAAATAGCTTACTCCGGTAATTTTACCGTGTTCATTTACAATAATTTCACTAACTACAGAATGAGTTCTTAATTCGCAATTACCGCTTGCCAGGGCAACTGGTATTACCGTATTATGAGTGCCGCACTTTGCATTTACAGGACATGGAGATCCATTACAGTTACGCATTCGTATACATGCAGGACGACCACCATAAGGGACAGAATTCCGTAATACCGGCGATGAAAAAGGATGAAGACCTAATCTGAGTGCGGCCTCATTCAGCAAGGTGGCTCCTTTATTATGTGAAAAAGGAGGCATTGGCTGGGGCTTCTTCCGGGGTGGGGCAAATGGATTCTGACTGTCGTCTCCTGCCACCCCGATTTCCCATTCTGCTTTCTCATAAAAGGGCTCAAGATCTTCATAGGAAATTGGCCAGTCCTCGATTGTTGATCCCGGAACGTAACCATAGGTAGATTTCATTTTGAAGTCTTCCTGCATGTATCGCCATGCCAGAGCTGCATATGCAACGGTCCCGGATCCTACACAGGCTGCAACGTTGTTATAATCCGCTTCGCTTGGCAAAACAATACGACTGCTGCCATCCGGATATACAATTACCCTACGAAATCTTCTATTATCAGGACCGCAAGATGTTCCCAATGGTGCGATAGGTTGCGAAATAAGTTCATCGTCCGTATGGTCATCGTAAGAAATCCATCCTCCCCTTTCAAATAGCACCACCGACAATCCTGCTGTGCTTAGCTCTTTGGCAACAACGCCACCGCCAGCACCTGAGCCGACTACAACGGCATTTACTCGTTTATTTAACATGTGTTAAATCTTGTAACGGTTTTGACCAATGATGAGCGGGTAGTCCAGCCTTAGCATTTTATAGCTCATTTTATTTTTGTTTCCTCCATGAATTGGACTTCCATAATATGCCTGCATGGAATGATCACGAACCATACTGAAAAACTCCTTGTCGAATTCTCCAGCCCAAACGGGTTCTTTCATATTTCCGGTTTCAATTCTTTCAAGGAAAATGGTCTGCTCATCCCAGGCCAGGTCCTCAAATTTCTTCCGGTAATTCGTTTCACAGGTTTCCTGAATGGCAGCAATACCTTTCCGGTACTTTGACTGAAACCTGACATAAGGTCCTACAAGTTGTTTATCGATGAAATTGGTGACCCCTGAATCTCGTCCACCGGGCCATTCATCGGCCGGGATGATTTGTTCAGAAATAGCGTCGATTAAGAGTGCTTCGGAGTTTGTAAAAAAACGCCATTGCGATATTGACCTCATGCATCCGGGCATTAAACAGATACTGCCTGTGCCAAGCACTGCAAGATGCACAAAGTGCCGTCGGTTAAACTTGTCCTTGCCAGTCATTTAATATTTCATTTTATTTCATTAGATAAGCCGTTAACAGTATGATCATTGTCAGAGCGATCAAACTACTTTTTTGTAACATTATTTTTGGTCTCTCCGGTGACGTGACTAACTGCTGAGGCAGGAGAAGTATTGTAATTACTTATGGTTCCAAAGATATCTGACCTGCGGTCTTTACGCCAGACGCCCTTCCATACTCCACGGCCTGCATTGCCAATCCAGTCCCAGGGGGGATTGTAATTTAAATCAATTGTAGCAGTGATAAGCGTGCCCTGGGTACCGCTCTCCTGAAGAATGTCCCCGGCCGGATTTACTATCAGGCTGTGGCCATCGAAAATGGAGGTAACGTAATACACACCATTGTCCACCGCACGGCTTCGGGCTGTAAGTTTCCATACATCTGTACCACGTACATCTCCCCAAATTGGACAAAACAATATTTCTGCACCATTCAGTGCCAGGATCCTTGATACTTCAGGGAAGGCACTGTCCCAGCAGATGAGAATACCGATCTTACCGAAATCTGTGGTAAAGACCGGTAATGAATATCCCGGCACTGCACCCTGTTCTGTTTCGGAATCAGGCAATTGTACCTTTTCATAAACTGCCTGTATTTTCCCTTGCCGGTCATACAGGACTGCTACATTTTTCAATGTGTCGCCCGTCCAGCTGTACAGACCGGAAACAACGTACATTCCATACTGTTTTGCTTTTTGGGCCATCATGGCCGATGCGCTCCCGTCCAATGTATTGGCTTCCACCTTAGTCATACCTAACCCGGTATCGCACGTGGGCCATCCTTCCGGAAGGCATACTATCTGGCAGCCTGATTTACCAGCCTGGTCCAGTAGTTCGCTCATAATGCTGATGTTCTTTTCCACGGTGGGTCCGGGTGGCCGGCAATATACTGTACCAACCTTGATATTGCGGGAAGGTTCCTCAGGGCAGTTTTCGAGAGAAATATCGTCCCACCAGACTGTTCCGGTACTCCAACGGAATTCCAGGGAGATCTCTGCAGAGGTTGCACCGGAAATGGCTTTGATTTTATCTGAGGCCAGAAACCAATCTTTGGACTCACCATTGATGTCGTAGATGTAATTGTAACCAAGTTGATCCTTATCTTTAAACCACTTTATCCTGATAAGTACACTTTTATCGATCGATCTGACTTTCTCTGTCCTGAACCTTGCAGTGAATAGGTAGGTCTGACCGCCAGTGATTTCCACGTTTTGTACGGCTCTACCGTGACAATTTGGATTAGTGCTCTCCATTTTGAGCCCGAAAAGGCCACTGAAGCGGATGTGGCTGTCAATACTGGTGACTGGTTCCATAGTTGATACAGGACCGGTAATAGTCCAGTTTTGCGGAGTTTTGGACGAGGCCTCGAAACCGGGGTTCAATACCAGATTGGCTGCCTCAACGGTACTGAAAAACAACAGCCAGGTAATCAAACCCAAAATATTAGGGAGGTAAATTGCTGATTTTATCATTTTTTTTATATTTATGTTTGACGTTTTTATTCCAGAATTTGAACCCTACCCGGTGATCCATTGATAAGTGCACCCCTGGTTAAAATGAATGGTTTCAATATTCGGGAACTTTTGTTTTATTAACTGGTTTAACATCCTCATCCCCATCTCTTCTGAAGTTCCGTGATTAATGATTATCAATGGCTGTCCCGTATCAGAGGCATAGGTAGTCTGTGTCCAGGTTCTGACCACATCATCAATGGCAATAAAAACATCTGGTTTCAGATCAGCAAATTCCATTGGGTCACAAATACAACCTGTGCCCACTCCCACACTGGCGACAGGGAAATTAGGGTCTCCATAAAAAGCTACACCAGGCTGGCCGATTTCCGATAATTTCAGGGCTATCTTCCTGGCAAAAGTGGCGGCCGGCTGTTTACTGATCTTATAAACATTGTAATAGGTACGTGAAGAAATAATCTCTGAATTGTTAAAACCCAGGAATTTGCCGAAAGCAAATGGGATCCCGACATCCTTCAGCGCATCCAGGGTATCATGGTTCCGAATTATAACCAGGCCATTGTCATGTATCCATTTCTTTTTTTTCTCGACTTGCTGTATATATAGCTTTTTTGTAAATTCCGGAGATCTGAAATAATCCTCCTCCTTTTCATCCAGATCCCAGTGCGTATAAAATGTGGGCTCGTGGGTAACCAATATATTTGCTCCGGATTCAATTGCTTTCTTACAGGTTTCCCAATAGGGCATCCAGCAAGTGCCTATTTTTTTTACTTTTATTTCAGGATCCCCAATAATAATCCGATCAACAGTTTTAGGTTTAAGCTGTGTAAGTGAAACTAAGAATTGCTGAAGATCTCCTGCGGATATTTCATTGGAATTGTTCATAATGGATAAGTTTTCGCTCCTGGTTACTCCGGATGTGGCAAAATAGCCACCAGTAAGAGAAGCTAATTTAATGAAATCTTTGCGTATCATTTTTTTTGTTTTGCGTTTGCTTTTTCCGATTCTGGAGTACTAAGTTATTAAAAAGGTTATTTATAGCTATTGTCCAGCATGATAAAGATTAGCAGATTAACCAGCTGAATAACTTTCGTTTCGTTTCTAAAACAAATGTATTAATTATTTTTACTTATTATATCTATAAAATTTATTTCTTTTAAGACAAAAGGTTTTGAAAGCTTATTAATTATATATTTGTTTAATAAAATTTTATCCAATCATTATTTTATGAAAGAAAAACGTTTGTGGCTATTCTATGCGCTCATTACGACCATTTTCTGGGGAGTATGGGGTGCCTTTATTGAAATTCCTGAAAAATCAGGATTCCCGGCTACCCTGGGGTATGTTGTGTGGTCCTTAACCATGATCCCCTGCTCGTTGTTTGCACTTTATAGAATAAAATGGAAACTTGAATATGATAAGCGATCAATTTTATTGGGATCTGCAGTAGGGTTGCTCGGAGCAGGTGGACAACTGCTTTTATTTCAAGCTTTGCGACAAGGGCCAGCCTATATTGTTTTTCCAATCATATCTCTATATCCTGTATTAACCATCTCTCTATCGCTGGTTTTCCTTAAGGAACGCACTCATTTAAGGCAGTGGATAGGGATTGTGTTGGCACTCCTTGCTATGTTTTTTCTTTCAAACCCTCAGGTAAATCCGGTACATTCCAGCGGAATCGGTTGGCTGATATTGGCAATATTTGTATTCGTAATGTGGGCAGTGCAGGCATATGTTATGAAATTCTCCAACAATACCATGCAAGCTGAAAGTATTTACTTTTACATGGCACTGACTGCATTACTTCTGGCTCCGTTTGCAATTATAATGACTGATTTTTCATCGCCCATTAACTGGGGTTTTCGGGGTCCCTGGCTGGCAGCAATGGTACAAATACTAAATGCAGTTGGGGCACTTGCACTGGTTTATGCTTTGCGGTATGGCAAAGCGATTGTTGTGGTCCCGCTGACAGGACTGGCCCCAGTTATAACAATTGTGGTTTCTTTAATCGTATATGGAGTGGTACCGGGAGGAATTTTATTAACTGGATTGATCATTGCAGGTATTGCAATAGTTTTGTTGTCGGAATAAGAAATTGCTGATTCCATCTGTGACGGTCCGGACTTTTATTCATGCTATTATTTGATTACCTTGCCTTTGCATAATGATTATTTAAAAAGTATCTTATAACTAAACTTCAGATTATGAGGACGCCTTATGAAACAGATCATAACACTCCCTCAAATTTGCCACGACGTGATTTTTTGACCAGAAGTGGCTTATGGTTCGTTGGAGCTGTTGCTACCGCTACAGTAGGGACCCCCCGGCTGTTTGCCAAAGAAACCAGAAAGCCTGAAAAGCGTGATGAACCGGATTTATTTCAGGTATTTGATTGTCACCTGCACTGTCCGGCCGAGAAAGGAGAAAAATGGCAGTGGTATAAGGTTACCAACAGTTTTGAGGATTTCGTGAGTTATCTGGATAAAACCGGAGTTCACCGTGGCATCATTAATTCACAACGCAGCTTCGGGACTAAGCCTGAAGAATTTATAGCCGGGAATCGTGAAGTTGCTCGTTATGTTGAGAAATACAAAGGTCGTTTTCTGGGAGCATGTGTTGTGAATCCTCAATATATTGAAGAATCATTGATGGAGATCGAATATTGTCATAACCAGCTTGGTTTTGTTTGGGTTGGAGAACTCTGCAACTATATGGTGCCCTATCTGTACTCGATCAGGGAGTTCGAAATGCTGGTTGAACAGGTCGTTAAACTAAATATGGTACTTGCCCTGCACACTGAACAGGGTGAATTGGAATATGTGGCTCAAAAATTCCCCCATGCTACTATTGCCTTTGCCCATTTTGGCGATGATCATGAATATGAAGATATATTCAAGCGGATTGATATGGTGGCTCAAAATCCTAACTTTTACCTTGATACATCAGGTTATGGACATGATCGCGTAGGTGTGCTTGAATATGCCGTAAAAACCATTGGGCCTGATCGTATTCTTTTTGGCTCTGATTTTAGCATCAATGATCCCAGCACTGTCATTGCCCGAATCAGGAATTCATTCCTGACTATGGAAAAAAAGCAAAATATATTTTCAGGAAACTTAATCGAATTGCTTAAAAAGGTTCAAATTACATAATGATTAATAGTAACAACCTGTATTAATAAGTTCAAAATGAGGAGTAAAATCTGTTATGAATTATGGCATCTTTTGTTGTTTATAACCCTTCTGGCTTTTTCGCCCTTTTCTTTGCAGGGTCAGGTCGGGAATTTATCCCGGACTTTACTTGTTGAACCTGGTGAGAAATAGTGGGGAGGTGCTGTTTCTGATGGATACCGGATGCCTCTTATTTCTGGATATGAGATTAATCTTTTTGGCGATAATAAGTTTAATCTGGCACAACAGCTGCAAGATAAAAGCCACAATTGGGAAGACTTACAGACCCTTATCCTCAATACTATTGCACAGGGTTTATGTGGATATGCATTTACATGCCCTGATCTGATTAGGGGGAGGTGAATTTTTGTCTTTTATCAATTTAACATCCATCGACCAGGATCTTGTTGTCCGGTCGGCCCAGTGCCACGCTTTAATGCTCATGATGCAGTTTTCAGTTGCACCATGGTGTGTTCTCGATGCAGAACAACTAAAGGCAATTCAAAAAGCAATTGCAATAAGAACACAGTTCATCCAGATTATTCTTTCATTGACCAAAACATCCGAGACTGACGGAGAACCAATTATCAGGGCAATGGAATACGTTTTCCCGGATAATGGTTATGACCAAATAAAGGACCAGTTTATGTTAGGTGATAGCATTCTGGTCGCGCCAACTCCACAAACAAGCTAAAAGCAGAACGGGAGTTAAGGGATTTCCGCAGGCACCCCCGCCTTATAAGATAGAAATACCAGTGTAGTTTTGGTTTGCAGTTCTCAAACTAAGGGATCAATGAGGTAAACGAATTCCCCCCATTTAATTATGAGAAT
>JBGOZX010000008.1:0-60527 GCA_041480425.1 Bacteroidia bacterium | reverse complement strand
ATTTTCCTCTTCTTTCTCCTTCGAAAAGTCATATGCAGTTATAAATATTGATTTTATTTTATAGAAATCCTCGTAGGAACATTTCTGCACGTATTCAGATATGATTTCATAACTTCCTTTAAGGTTTTCAAATCCAGATAAAGGTCGATTCAATCTCCTACTAAAACGGGAAGCTTCCACTTCAAAGCTATCAAGCAATCCTACTTCGATAGTTAGTATTTCTGAAATATCCGTTGAATGGCTCTTAATATATTCCAATAAATCATTAGAAAGTTGGATATTATTGGGGGAGTTTTCTCCCTTTAACAAATCGTGCAGAAAATCACGCAATTTTTGTTCAATTAACTCCATAATCGATAATAAATTTGTTATTGCCAAATTTTTATTAAATTTACAATGAATAATGCAAACGAGCGTTATTTAAAGAAATTTGGCAGAGGCATGCGAGGTGCCTGAATCGGTGGAGTTGAATTTTTTACAGGACGTTATATCTGATATTCAAGAAGTAAGGGAAGGGGGTTCAAGAGCCCCTCTCTCCGCAAAGCTTGAATGAACCCCGCCAGAGGCGGGATTATTTATTTTACCGTAGTTCCGAAGAAAGCCCGCTTTCTGAAGGAACTGAAGGAAAATAAATAAAAACCCGAAGGGTTCATGCAAGCTTTGCAAGGCCCCGCTGGGATCACTGAAGGTAATCCCTTTTTTATCCACCTCACCCTAAATCCCTCTCCCATAGAAGAGGGACTTATAATACTAATTTATAGACTATTACACGTTCTACAGCAGTATCCCAGCCAGCGAAGCTGAAATATATGATGCCATTGTTCCGCAAATCATTGCCTTAAATCCAAGTCGGGCAAGATCGGCTTTGCGGTTAGGGACCATAACTCCTATCCCACCAAGTTGAATTGCAATTGAGCTGAAATTGGCGAAACCGCATAACGCAAAACTTGCTATTACTATTGATTTTGCACTAAGGACACCCTGCTGGATCATCGGGGAAAGGTCGGAGTAAGCAACAAATTCATTTATTACCATCTTGGTTCCCATCAATGAACCAACCTGCATTGACTCCGAAGGCGGAACACCCATTATTATTGCAAAAAACCTGAAGAATGCTCCAACAACATCCTTTAATCTGAGATTATCAACATTTAGACCGATTGCATCAAGAGATAAGCCAGTCCATGATAGAAAATGGCCAAAATACCCCATGAGAGCATCAACCAGAGCAACAAGTGCAATGACTCCGATAAGCATCGCAACCACATTGATGGAAATCTTCATACCATCGGAGGCACCGTGTGAAATTGCATCCATGATATTGGAGTGTTCCTTTTTAACCTCCAGTTTAACTTTCCCTCTGGTTTCAGATTCTTCGGTTTCGGGGAATACTATTTTTGAGATAACCAGTGCTCCGGGTGCAGCCATAAGGCTAGCAGCCAGGAGATAAGAAGCCGGAACTCCCATTGAAATATAAACAGCCATTACTCCCCCTGCAATACAGGCCATACTTCCTGTCATTGATGCAAGTAATTCCGACCGTGTCATACCAGAAAGGTAAGGGCGAATCATTATCTGAGCCTCAACCTGACCTACAAAAGCACTGGCAACATTCGATAATGCTTCACTTCCGCTGACTCTCATAGCCCAGTGTACAAACCTTGCAAGAACAGCTACAATCCTCTGCATAAGTCCGATATGATAAGCCATGGCAACCAGAACACAAACAAATATTATAGTTGGAAGTAATATAAACAGGAAAACACCGCTTTTAACAATACCTGCAGGAAGAATCTCAGTAACTTTTGTAAGATCACCAAAAATAAACAATCCTCCTTCTTTTGAAAAATCCAGCAGCTTGTTTATTGCTTTCCCCAGCCAGTAGAAAATATCCTGTCCTACCGGGACTTTGAGAATAAAAATCGCCAGAGCGATCTGTAAAATCAAACCGGTGATAACCAGACGATAATTAATAGCTTTACGGTTGTTCGACCATAAAAATGCCAGTCCAAGAATTATAATAATTCCGATAACACCAGTAAATCTTCCCATGCAAGTTGAATTATTATTGAGTCTGATTCAAACCTACATTTTTTTTTGATAAGTATATATGGTTTCACGAAAAAAAACTTAGATGTCTGAATAACAGAGTATTTATCAGGATCTCAATAAAATAAAGGACCTGAAATCAAGACAATAATCTTCAAAACATGGTTCAGGATTTACTACCTGGAACAGATCTCAAAATTGAAAATAATACTACTTTTTACTGAGAGCTTCGGCCCACTTACAGATTTCATTAATCTGTTCTTTAGGTGGGATGATCTCCGGTCTGGCTTTCCTCGCCGATTTTGGTGGCATTTTCCCATCATTAAGCATTGAACAGATTTTAGCAGCTTTTTCTGCCTGTTTCACCGGACTATATTCATTCCATTTTGAAAAATTAACCTTTGAAGTTGACATAAACCCACCAGTGCTGCCATGACAAGGCATGCAGGAGTTCTGGAAAATCTTATTCAGACTGTCAGGAATTGCTGTTGATGTTAAAAGTTTTGTTCCGGACTGGCAAGATGCATCAATACTAATTACAAAAAGGGGAATCATTAGAAATGCAAAAAATAATGCGAAACTAATACCTGCTTTTTTCATGAAATTTCCATCTATTTTAATAAAAGAGCCAAAGTAAAGTTAATTAATAAAAACTGATTAAGCTATTAATTCCTCCTCATTATTTATAAATGGAACAGGTCACCTGTAAACAGCCACCTGTCCGTACCTGGGAATGGCTCTGTAAAGAATCTTGGCATCGGCTCTTGACAGCCTGATTTTAATATAGGGATGATATTCCGGAACTTTAAAAAGAATTATACTTTTCAACGAACTCCAGGTATTACGGAACCGGTCACCAAGATCAAACCTGAAAAGATTCATCCTGTCGCCGAATTTTTCTTTTTCCTCCTGATAAATGTAGATCCTGAGTCCTTTATCCATCTCCAGTATATAATTTACAGGGGCGACGCCGGCCGTGTCAGGAAGGATATCTGGTTTATATTCTGAAGTATCTTTCGGTGCCACCTTAATCATCAGAGGTTCCTTCCTGATAGTTGAACGGTCATTTTTTATTGTTAACGGTAATGATAGCATTGCGACGATAGAATTATCATTACTTTTTGAAAGAATCTTACTGGTCCGAAACCTTTTAATCTTTGATAAATGTACAACAACACCACTGATTTCGAGATTTGCAGTGCTGTCTGCAAGATTTAGAGTAAGATAGATGGAATCAGTCTCTGCCAGGGTAGTTCTTGATTGAAGAAAAGTCTTCTCCTTTAATAATTTAAGATACGTTGAATCAGTGAGAATTTTTTCATCAACGATATTATTACCGGCCTGCTTGATTCCATATTTATCCTTTATCTCTTTTAGTTTTCTTGCCGGGCTTAGCATGGACATTATACAAAAGTAAATAATGAAGACTGAAGAGATAATCAACAGAATTAGAATTTTAGTCTTATTCCTGCCGGATTTGCTATCATTGATTTCAGCTTCCATGTTATCCATAATTTTATCGAGATCAGAAGATATAAACTTTTGAACCAATGCTCAGAGTATTGAAAATTGCTTCAAGGTCATCATCATTCAGACGGACGCAGCCATGAGTGACGGGCATTCCAAGAAAACGCTTATAGATTGTTCCGTGTATCAGGTATCCATCTCCGATACTCATTGCATAATCACCGAGCACCCCATATTCATATCGAGATGGATCATCTTTTGGAGGTATTGGTAATCCCTCTTCAACAAATGACCAGTCCGGTCTCTTCCACGAAGGATTTGTAGTTTTTCCCTGTATCCAGTGTTTTCCCCTCGGGGTTTTAAAAACCCATTCCCGGTCACCACTTTCTGTTTTAAGCATTGTCAAGCTACCTGTACTGCAGAATCCTTCTCGGATGAGCTTTTTATTCCTGTAAAGAAAAAACCTGTTATCGGTGGTATTGATGACAATATATGATAGTCCGGATGTATATGAATTGTATTTCTTTGAAAGACGCTGAATATCTTTGGTTAAAAGTCCGATTTGTTTTTTAAAGTTCGGATCCTGTTTTAATTTCTGGTTACTCGTAGTTCTTGTTTTTCCATCTGAGAGGACCTCCTGTAATCCCGGAACAAGATAGAGGATAAAGGTTATGAAAAAGAGGGCAATCAGTAAAGAGATGAGACTTATCAGCGTGATGCGCAATATGGCAAAAAGCTTTTTATTTGCTAAAACCTTATTATACAATGAATTAAATATCGCAATAGGATTTTTCGGCAGTTTTTGATCAGACTGAACGGAACTTTTTTCATTTTCCGGTTGTGAATCAGTATTTGTTATTTCGTCATTTCCCATATCAGATTTATTATCAATCCAAAACCTGTTCAAGATTAGCCATCGATCCGACTATTGTAACTGGAGTTCCCTCTCTGGCAATTTTAAAAACGACATCCATATCAGAATCAGTCAGCGCAATACATCCTTCAGTCCAATCGATCCCTCTGCCTCCGTTACCATGTATTTCAATCAAACTTCCGATCTTTGAAGAGGGAGGCAATGTACCGCTGGAAATCTCTTTTCTGAATTCTTCCTTATCTGATTCATTTGGATAATTGAGTAACAAAGCTTTATAGTATTTGGTTTTGCGACTTCCAAATTTTTCTTTTACTTTATATATTCCCTCCGGAGTTGCGTCATCGCCTTTTGCTCTTTTATCGCCAACCCAGTTTCTTCCGAGCTCAACATTATATTCATACTTTCTGGCTCCATTCAGATAGACAATACATTTTCTTGAATACTTATCAATAATTATGGAATAGCTGCGGTTTTGTCTCGATTCATTTATTGTTTTGTCAGCCCATTTTTTCCATTCAGGGTAAGATTTGAAATACTCCTTCAGGTTTGTTGACGCATTTTCGTATGAGGCTGTAAGCAGATATTCAGAGTCGGTTATTTTTCTGTTTGCCTGCAGGTATTGTCCTTTCTTATAAGCTATTTCAGATTCTTTTAGCAGCAGTTTCCCTTTTGAAATCCGGTTACGGATCTCTACGGATAATGGATAAGCAGTAAACAATTTATTTATCTGACCGATAAGATTATTAAGTGAATCGATTTTTAGTTTCAGTTTTATTTTAAGGTTAGAGGAACTGGCTTTTGAGTTTTCCATGGCCAGTTCTGCCTTTTTTGCAGAAAGTTCGGCAAACTTTGCTACTTTATCATAATCTCTGAAATAAATGAACCGTTTGTTTTCTTTCTGCCAGTTTGCCATGGCGGAGTCATACAATCCTATTGCCTCGTTAAACTGTTTTCTGGAATAGGTACTTGCGTTATTGGAGACTGCTTTGGAAAGAGTGATTCTGGCATATTCCATTTCACCAATAGGAGGTTGAGGTGTAAAACGCACTAAAAGCAATATTATCAAAGGAATAAATGCTAAAATAACGATAAAGACCAGCACATCTTTCCAGATCTTTCTGATTCTCATTTATGTCAATCTTAAAAAAAAACCCGGGAAATTCCCGGGGATTTTAAATCTATTAAAGTGTTAATACACTATTATTTCTTTTTAACTTTTGCAATTGCATCTTTAAGTTCGGTATTAATAGCTGTTGCTCTTTCTTTAGCTGCTTTAATCTTGTTAAGAGCTTCCATGTAAGTACCTTTGTCGTATAAAGCCTGTGCTTCAACTACTGAACCTTCAATGGTTGTCATTTCAGCTTTAATCTGCTCAAGAACAGCTGCACCTTCTTTACCTCTTGGAGCTTTGGTAATGAGAGTTTTGTTCTCTTCAATAACAGTTTTGATGTCTGTTAATAAAGTTCCAACCTCAGCTTTAACTTCTTCTTTTTTAATAGCAGCATTTGCAGCTACCTTGTTTGCAAGAGCTAAAGTGGCGTCGAGTTTCAGTTTAGCGGGGCCAAATTTCTTAAATAATTTTGATTTCTGAGCTTCAATGTCAGCATTAATAGCATTCATTGAATCCTGTACAGCTGCGAATTCTGCTGGTACATAAACAGCTGCTTCTGCAGCTTTTGCAGCTTCAATAGCTGCATTTGTAGCATCAACCTGAGCCTGTGGAACTTTGCCACAACTTGAAAGGAAAGCAACCATTGCAACAGTTGCTAATACCATTAAAACTTTGTTCTTCATTTTATTAACCTTTTTAATACTTTGTTTTATTACAATTCCCGATTATTTAATATTAACCGTTTCTACTTGTAAAATCCGGTGCGAAGATACTACATTTTCAGAACATTACAATAAAAATTCAATAATTATTTTTTAATCTAGTAATAAAAGTCTTAAACAGCACCCTCTGGCAAATCTGTGGCATTCAGGTTTCAGAATAAAAACCCAGTATATTCAATCCGTTATGAATTTCGGGAGACGACATGAACAATTTCCAGAGTAAACCTGTTCTATAGTTCTCAATCATAACCACAATTGGACCCTGGTCAATAGCAAGATATCTTTGCGGATACCACTTATTTTGCTCACTAAAAGCATCGTAGAATCCATATATTCCCCAGATTTTCCCTCCAGGATAAAAATAAAAGTGCCTTATAGCATTTTTTGACTGATCAGGAGTGTAGGGCATTGATGACAAAGCAGCGGTAGGAGAGATTACTCCAAGGTCATTTTTTTCACCCGGTGCATGTGCTGCATAACCATTTATGGAATAACTTGCTGTCAGTCCCCAGCTTTCTGTACTGTAACCAGCAAAGTGCTTTGGATTTTCAGAACACCATTTCCAGTTAATAAGTGTCTGATTTATATTCTGTTGCCAGTAGTCAGCATATTTGTCTTTGAGGTGTCTGGGATCCAGACCCAGATAAGAATAATGAGCCCAGAATAATGGACCGCCATACTCTTCAGCGCCATTATGTTTCAAAGTAAGCACATAACCATATTTTCCGCTGAATGTGTTTATGTCTCCTCCTCTTGCCCATCCCTGATGGTAAGCTTCAGCAGAAACCGGATATGTTGGTGAGGATGCTGCCAGAACATAGAGAATCAGACATTCATTATAGCCCTCGACCGGGAAGTTCATAGCCCAGCCATAATCGGGTGACCAGTGCCAGTATATGACGTTTCCCCCACCTTTTGTGAACCAGCTCCATTCTACCTCCTTCCATAATCTGTCAATATCAGATGAAAGAGCTTTTTCCTGCTGTGTACCATCTTTAAAGTATTGTCTGACAGCAAGTAATCCCTGCATGAGGTATGCAGTTTCAACTATATCGGCACCATTATCCTTTGGAGAGAATGGTTTCACTTTACCTGTTTCGCCATAGATCCAATGGGACCATGCTCCATGAAAACGATCTGTCTTTTGCAGGAAACTGACAATTTTCTGAAACCGTTGAAGGCCTTTCTCTCTTGTAATAAAGCCCCTCTCAATACCAACCAGGATTGCCATAATACCGAAACCTGAGCCACCTGAAGTAACTACATTCTTATCATTTTCTGGATAGATCCCGTCAACATGAAAACGTTCACGGGCCATTCCTGATACCGGTTCTGCCCCATCCCAGAAGTATTGAAATGTCCGGTACTGAACAAGTGTTAACAGAGAATCATCGCTGATGGTTCCCTTGATTGTTTTGGAACTGTAGGCACCAGATCTATTTTTATTACCGTCTGAACATGAAACTGATAAAACAAGGATAACCGAAAAAATTAAATAGACTGTCTTCATCTGATAAGAGACAACAGGTCTTACTCTATACAAATATAGTTTAAACCTGATCAAATGTAAAATATTGAACAAATTTGAAGTGAAAGAGTTGGTGGGTAAAGGACACTTCTCTCATCAGGAATTGGATCATGCAGAAGACCTCTGTATTGATCCTTTTAAAATTTCACTCTTTTATAAAAAACCTTCTTCACTATTTCCGCTGTGAAAATGTAGCATAATACGATCAACCCGATTAACAGGAGGAAAGAAATTGGCAGCGGGCTGAATCCGAAAATCCCGGCAAGAGGGGTGAAAGGTAAAATCAATGTTACGGCAAAAATTGACAGTGTTGCAATTAAAAGATATTTTCCGGGTTGACTCCTGAAGAATGGTTTCCTGCTTCGTATAACAAGTACAATCATGGATGCAGAAATAACGGATTCAATAAACCAGCCCGTTCTGAATTGAACCTGTGTAGCATGAAGTACCAATAAAAGCAAACCGAACGTTAGATAGTCAAACACCGAGCTCACAATCCCAAAAGTTATCATGAACTTGCGGATTGCTTTTATGTCCCAGCGACGCGGATAATTAACCATTTCGTTATCCACATTATCTGTAGCGATTGTCATCTCCGGAAAATCAGTCAGCAGGTTGGTCAGCAAAATCTGCTTGGGCAGCAACGGTAGAAACGGGAGAAATAAAGATACTCCGGCCATACTGAACATATTGCCGAAATTGGCGCTGGTCGCCATGAAGACATACTTGAGTGTGTTGGCAAATGTTGTCCTCCCTTCGCGGACACCCTGCACCAGAACGTCAAGCCCTTTTTCGAGCAGGACAATATCGGCCGCATCCTTAGCAACATCCACAGCACTTTCGACAGAAATACCTACATCTGCAGCATGTAAAGCTGATGCATCATTAATACCATCACCCATGTACCCTACCACATTTCCTGCTTTTTTCAGAGCAAGAATTATTCGTTCTTTTTGATTGGGTTCGATTTCTGCAAAAACATCCACTCCTCCCACTTTCCTCATAAGAGCGGAATCACTCAGATGGCTAAGGTCCGGTCCTGTCAGGATTTTTGTATTTTTTAAACCCATCTGTTGACTGACGTTGGCAGCTACAAGGTGGTTATCGCCAGTGATGATTTTCAGGGCAACTCCAAGGTTCCTGAGTCCGTTAATCGTCTCAAGGATATTTGGTTTTGGCGGGTCAAAAAGAACAAGGAATCCTGAAAATGTCATGCCCGATTCGTGGTCTTTGCCGATACGTGAATCTGAACCCATATTCTTGTAGGCAACGCCGAGAGTCCGGAATCCCTTACTGCTGAATTCCTCAAAATGCTTTTGGATCCGGTCCCTGACTGTATTAATATCGACAACATTCCCATCTTTGGTTTCTACCGATGAACATACGTCGAGAACATTCTGAAGAGCTCCTTTTGTCACCATAAGGTTTGCATCATCATGTGAAACAAGGATACTCAGTCGCTTACGAAGAAAATCATAAGGGATTTCGTCCTGTTTCCGGTAGGATGACAGGTCAAATTGCTTATGGGTACGGATAGCTTCATCAATCGGATTTGTAAATCCGGTTTCGTAAAAAGCGTTGATATATGCTTGAAGAAGGACTTTCTCACTCGGATCACCATCCAAATCAAGGGCGGATTGTAACTGCACGACACCTTCGGTCAAAGTGCCTGTTTTATCGGAGCAGATAACGTTCATACTGCCGAAGTTTTCAATCGAAGAAAGTCGTTTGACGATTACCTTTTTTTGAGCCATCCGTTTGGCACCATGGGAAAGGTTGATACTTATAATTGCAGGTAGTAATTGCGGGGTAAGTCCTACGGCTAATGCTAAAGAAAATAAGAATGAGTCCAGTACTGGACGTGCCAGATAGACGTTGATGGCAAAGATACCGACGACCAGTACCAATGTGACTTCCATCAGGAAATAGCCGAAACGGCGTATCCCATGCTCAAATTCCGTTTCCTGAGGCCTGAGTTTGAGCCTCTCGGATACTTTGCCGAACTCGGTTTCTTTGCCTGTATGAACAATTAGCGCAGTTGCACTGCCACTGACAACATGCGTCCCCATCCAAAGAGCATTAGTCCGCTGACCAAGAAGAGTTTCTTCTGGCAACTCGGCTGCCATTTTTTCAACCGGGAAAGTTTCACCAGTCAGCATGGCTTCATCCACGAAAAGGTCTTTAGATTCCAGAACCAGACCATCACCGGGTATAATATCGCCCGCATCAAGGACTACGATTTCTCCCGGTACGATCTGTTCTACCGGAATTTCTTTGGCAATTCCGTCGCGCTTCACGGTTGCTTTTATCTGAACTATGGAAAGAAGTTTTTCTACGGCATTCGAAGCGCTGTGTTCCTGCCAAAATCCCAGCAAGCCACTTACGAGGACAATTAATAGAATTATAAATGCATCTACCCGATCATGCAGAAAAAATGACAGACCGGTCGCGAAGAAAAGTATCAGAATAATAGGACTTTTGAATTGGGATATCAGGAGGGTAAATACATCCGAATGCTTTTTTGGCTTTAGAAGATTCGAGCCATAGAATGCCAGCCGCTTTTGGGCTTCATTGCTAGTCAATCCTTCTTTTTTCGTTTTAAGTTTTTGCATCATCCCGGTTACCGGGATGCTCCAAAAAGCCTGTGGAAATTGGTTAATCATAATATTTCTTTCTTTGAATAGCCGCTGACTAGATTATTTAAGTAGTAAAAATACTTGTTGTCTTATTGTCTTGTTGTCTCCTGTAATCAAAGTTACACTTTGTTTAATGGGAAATCAATTTTATTTTGACATGTTAATTTTTACCTGCTATGCTGCTGTTTGTCAGGATCAGTACAGATTCCAATCCGTACTGATTTAGTCTGAATCCATTTAAATCAGAGATACAGTCGGTCGGAGTCATTCCAGTGTGGATTGAAGAAGCTTTTTTTGTGAGTGGCTATGTTTATTGCTGAAACAGGATCAAGCCTTTTCGATTTTTATTGAAGTCATTGTTAGCGAACCGCCAACAACTTTGTCGTTAAACAAGCTCACTTTATCATTTGCTTCTTTTAAAGCTAATGTATAGAGCAAGGGTAAATAATGTTCGGGGGTGGGAATTGCCAGGTTAAATGATCTTCCCTGCGATTTATAATTGATCAGCGATTGATGGTCTCCGTTGAGAATATTTCTTTTCATTTTCTCGTTGGCTTCTATTGCCCAATCATAACCGTATTCGGATGCATTTAACTTTTCCCAGGCTACCATTCTGAGATTGTGAACCATGTTCCCGCTTCCTATTATTAAAACTCCTTTTTTACGAAGCGATAAGAGTTCTTTTGCTAAATCATAATGAAATTGAGGTGTCTGATAATAATCCAGACTCATTTGTATTACAGGAATATCAGCTTTGGGAAATAGATTTCTAACCACACTCCAGCAACCATGATCAAGTCCCCATTTTTCATCTAAACCAACTTCGGCTTTTCTGATAATTTTTTTTGTCTCCTTTGCCAGAGCAGGATTTCCGGGTGCAGGGTATTGCACAGCAAACAATTCCCGCGGAAAACCGCTGAAGTCATGAATGGTTTTTGGCCTCTCCATTACTGTTACAAAAGTTCCTTTTGTTTCCCAATGTGCCGACACACATAAAATAGCATTTGGTTCAGGAAGTGTTTTACCGATTTCTTTCCATTTCTGTGAAAATTCATTATCCTCTATGGCATTCATCGGGCTGCCATGCCCCAGAAAAAATACGGGCATCTGTTCGGTGTTGCCTGCCGTTTCTGTCATTTTAGTAGTTTCGTTCATAGATTCCTGGTTTAGTTAAAAAAGACGGTAAAAGCAAAACCACCTACCCGACTGGCAGGCGTGCTAAGGGTAGCATTACAATACCTGAGAATGTTCCATATTGAGTGAATTTTTTTGTCTCCATATATTTTATCAATCTGCCTGTCAGGATTTTATTTTTCCCTGACTCGTTTAATTAAGAATATAAGTTTATGTAATATGCATGAATAGGCTGAAGAAAGTACTTTTTGTTTTTTTGTTTCTTCTAATAATAAGGATAGCAACGGTAGTTAAGTAAATATAAGTATTCAGCATATACAACCGCTGCCATAAGCCTTTATAAACCGTGAAAAAATTATTTTCATTTGATGAGTACCTAAACAAAAAAAGGAGCACAGTAATAATCCCACATATAAATACGATTTTTGACATGCGATGAAAAACAGGCATTTCATTTTTAGTAATCAGTTTTAGCATAATTAAAGGAAGTAATAATATTGCTGTTACTCCGATTCCGCTAAGTATATCATGAATAGTGGTAGAAATTTTCAGTTCATTTACAAGGTGGTCTGCTTTAAAGACACCTGATCCGATTCCTTCTCCAAACCCATAAAGCATAATTAACCATGAGGCAACTTTAGCATAAACTCCCTTCTCGGAAAATGCAATTTTGAATCCGGTTCCAAAGAATATTAAAAGCAACCCAATTATCACCCACCATAAGGAGATTTCACCAGATACAGGACTATTGGATGCCCCCAGGGAGCTCATTGTATCTTTCAGCTGGTTGTAACCCGGATAATATGCACCAAAAACAAACAGGGCCACAAATTCACCTGTACAAGCAATAATGCAGGCCAACGCTGAGACATTAATATATTTACCGGATTTTTTCATCGTATTAAGGTTTAATACCATTTGTTAATAAAGCTCCGGCTTTTAGTAAGTCATAATCATGCTGGTAAATTAAATATTTATTAAACCATTCAGGTCCGGATTTATATGCCTGTATCCAATCAAAATTGTTTACACTTTTCAATTTTCTTCCAGTTGCTATCCTGCCACTTTGATATTATCCGTTTGTAAATTACTTATTACTTCAAGAAATAAATGTGCACTTGACCTACCAGGACAGGCGGATAAAACAACATTTAGTTTTTCTTCTCTTGTAAATAAAGTTATACCTTTTTTAAACAAAAGTCAATTTTTTTTGCTGGGCTTGCCCCACTTTACCCTGATTAAGAAAAAGACATCTGCCTCTATCTTTTCTGAACAGATGAAATGGACCGGTAAGGAGGACTTATTGATAATCTGCAAGTTAAAAGTCCCGCTAGCTAGCGGGATTAATGCAAGCTTTGCGGAGAGAGGGGGATTCGAACCCCCGGTACAGTTACCCATACGGCAGTTTAGCAAACTACTGGTTTAAGCCACTCACCCATCTCTCCAGATTCAGGCTTGCGTACTTAGTATGCGCGACAAAAGTAGGAAAACAAGAACTAAGTGCAAAATAAATAATTAATTATTTCAACCCTCTCAGAAGGTCGGTAATTAGTTTAAAGTTCTCCAGTGTTTCCTCATCAAAATCATTAATCTTAATCTGCCTTGATTTTACATTGCTTAGGAACCTGCTCAGCACAAAATTCCTGGGAATCTCTTTATCCCTGATATATACTGAATTCGGAACTGTGATTCCCTCCCGGGTGTTAAGAACATGATTTTTGAAATCCAGAGTTGATAATAGATCTTCAGAATTCAAAAATAATTCCGGTAATTTAATAATCAGCTCATTTCCACTGCTCTCAGTTTTAAATACTGTTTTTTTCAGAATTTCTTCTAACTGGTTTTCGTTTTCATTTTCAAAGAGCAAAACCCCAAACTCCATTCCCCATCCCATCAGGATATTACACAACAAAGGAATAGAAGAAACATCGGTTGATGGTATCAGGCTGATATGCCCCCTGAAACCAGTAATATGCATGATAGCATTTAATAAATAGAATGATCCGATATCATTTACTACCAGGTTAAATCCTCTGGCAGAGAATCCCTCTTTCGTCAAAGGATTACCAAGGATACTTTGTAGCGGGGTAAGTGTATCGGGGGTTGCCGATGATAGCCGTAATGGATCGAGTATCCGAGTAGTACTCCTGAAATTGTCAAGATCATCACGTTGCACGGCAAGAACACGGTGAAGTTTATTGATCTCGACAAGATGCGGTGAATGGGTGGTATAAATTATCTGAATTTTCCGACTGATATCCTCAAAGACTTTAAGAACATCCTCCTGAGCTCTTGCATGCAGGCTGACACCAGGTTCATCAACAAGTAATACCATAGGTCTGCTATTATCACTTGCAGAAGCTTTTAATTCCATGTAGAATGATAAAAACCATCTCACACCGCGGCTCCTTTGTTTTGGATAGAGTCTTTCACCCTCATCTTTTATCCAGAATTCGAGATAAGGCTTTCCGGCTTTCCCAACGTAGCTTGCATTATAATGGTCCAGCTCAAACTGAATATGAATTTTATTATTACGACCAATAGACTGCTGCCAGAAATCGTGAAAGTTACGCGTGAGAGATTGGTTTAAGTTCTCAATCTTCTGCTTAAGGATCCTGCTTGATGGTTGTTCAAAAAAAGAATAATCGAGTTGGGCCAGTGTAAGAAAATTACGCGCTGCCTTGTAACCTTCCACCTTATCATTGCCGGAAATAATATCTTCCATGTCGATTCTGTTAGGCAGCAGACTCCCAAAGTCTTCGAACATCTCAATAACAGGGCAGTGTTCAAAATATTTTCTTCCCAGAATTTCACTGTTCAGATGAGATTTATATGAACTGACAGTTTCGTTGACTTTTTTCCCGGCCTGTCCCTCAGTGAACCCTTCCATAAGATACCCTGACATAGCGATATGCCTGTTAAGTTCCTCCATCTTCTGGTCCTTTTCATTTCTGGTCTTCCGGTAATCATTAAGTATATGGCTCCATTCAAGATCCTCCATACTATCAACCGGCCGCATTAGCAGGGTCATCTTTTGATGCCTCTCCTCCAGTTTAACATCTAATCCTATGAGGTGTTTGTCAAGGGCAGAACATTTTTCCTGTAGCTTGATCCACGTTTCACCGGCTTTGTGTACCGGTTGCTTCTTCATTAACTCTCCCCTGATCTCGTCCTCTTCTTTCTTTAATTCATTTAACTGGCTCTTTATTTCTTGATATTGTCTTCCGGGCGAGGAAGTCAGATCTACAGCTCTTTTGCCGAACAACATAAAGCCTCTTCTGCTTCCCTTAGCCTCCGCGAGTTTTGACTTAATTTCAGTTATCTGAGCAGCAATGTTTTTTAGTTTTGTTTCCTTTTCATTTATCTGTATAACCTCATCGAGAAGTTTAGCTTTCACATCTTCAAGGTATAGTCTCCACGCATCTTCCAATGAATCAAGGTACTGGCAGATCTCACCACTTACTCTTATGACAGATGACAGATCAGCAATCCATTTCCTGGTAAGTTCCAGATGTGTCAGACCTGACAGCAATTCTTTCAATTCCATTCCGGGATTATCAGTAACATTTACCAGCCAGCCCTCAGGGATGCTGAAACGGCAGCTTACTTCAGGTAACGAAAGATCACTGCGCAACACATCTTCAGTTATCACTCCTGAATAAAAAACTTTGAGAGCTTCAAGAACTGATGTCTTACCCGACTCATTTTGTCCGATCAGACAGGTAATATTATCGGGAGACAGACTTTGCCAGTCTGTATCGACAATCGACCTGAAATTTCTGATTCTGAAAGCTATGAGCTTCATCATAACTGGTAAATTACATTTGAAAGCCAAAAACAAGAACATCATCAATTTGCTGAGTATTACCCTTCCATTCATTAAATGAATATTCAAGGCATTCCTTCTGTGTCGCCATGGAAAGTCCGGTAACAGATACAAGTGTTTGCTTAAACTGCTTGTATTTGAATTTCTTATAGGTTATTTCTCCAAACTGATCAGCAAATCCATCAGTAAAAAGGTAAAATGAATCCCCAGGAATAGTATCAATTGTGTTATTGGTAAAAGGTTGCTCTGCCTGAGGACCAATGCCGATAGTCATTTTGTCAGGTTTGAACTCGGTCAGTTCTCCGTCCCTTATCATTATCAATGGTCTATTGGCCCCTGAAAACTGCAGGTTTCCCGAGCCACGATCAATCACACATAAGCCAATATCAATGCTATCCCTGGTCTCAGCCTTTGTCCCAGTCTGATGCAGAGCCTTCATAACTTTCTCCCTCATCAGGTTCAGTATCCTGTTTGCTTTAAGATTAACTTTTAACTGCATGATCTCATTCAGAAAACTGATTCCCAGAATACTCATCAGTGCTCCGGGGACACCATGACCAGTGCAATCGCCAGAAGCAATACAAATATACTGACGGTTTGAAAATATATAATAGAAATCTCCACTTACAATATCCCGGGGAAGAAAAAGAACAAAAAAATCTTTCAAGACTCCTTTAAGAAGCTCGGGATCTGGCATCAGTGCATGTTGTATCATGCCAGCATAACGAAGACTGGCCATATGATCCTCAATATCCTGATTATATATCAGTGAAAGAGATTCAGGTCTTTCATGATTGTATGAAGTCATCATAAGGAGTTTTATCAAACAGACAATAAATATACATTAATTTTGGCTTCCATGCTCTCCCATAGTTACCTTTTATACTTTATACCTTTCCAGAAGAACAACATTCTCAACATGATGAGTATGCGGAAACATATCAACAGGCTGAACGCGGATAACTTTGTAATGATCAGACATTAATAAGATATCGCGGGCCTGGGTTGAAGGATTGCAGCTGATATACACTATCTTTTCAGGTGCAGCAGAAACAATTGTTTTTACCACATCTTCATGCATTCCTGCTCTCGGCGGATCTGTAATAATTACATGGGGCTTCCATTTATCAATAATAAATTGCTCTCTCAGAACTAACTTAATATCCCCTGTGAAGAAAAAGGCATTTTTAATATTATTAATTTCAGAATTAATTATCGCATCCTTAACAGCTTCTTCAACATATTCAATACCAATGACTTTAAGTGCCAAATCAGCTATAAAATTTGCAATTGTACCCGTACCTGTGTAAAGGTCATAAACTATCTCACTACCTGAAAGTCCGGCAAAATCCTTTGCAATCCGATATAATTTGATGGCCTGTTTTGTATTTGTCTGATAAAACGATTTTGGACCAATCCTGAATTTAAGGCCATCCATCTCCTCAACCAGGTGATCATCTCCTTTGTAAAGAACAGGTGCCTGATCGACAAGGGAATCATTTCTTTTTGTGTTGATAATATACATCAGGGAGGTTATAAGGGGAAACTTCAAAGCGAGATAATTAAGTAACCCTTCTCTTCTTTTTTCATCTTCATAAAAGAATACCACTATGACCATAACTTTGCCATCAATCGAGTTGCGGATAACAAGATTCCTGAGAAATCCTGATTGCTCCCTCAGGTTAAAAAATGTCATCCTGTCTTTATGAGCATATTCCCTTACAGCATTTTTTATTGAATTGGAGGGTTCAGGTTGAAGATGACACTCCTTGATATCCAGAACTTTATCGAACAAACCGGGGATATGAAATCCAATTGCATCCTCTTTGGCAAATTCATTATCTGAAAAAACTTCTTCATGTGTCAGCCACCGTTTGTCCGAAAATGTATATTCAAGCTTATTCCGGTAAAAGAATATATCTGAAGATCCTATAATTGGCTTAATTTCAGGCAGATCTACCTTGCCGATCCTTGTAAGGTTATCTTTAACCTGCTTTTCTTTATAATAAAGCTGGAGATCATAGGGAATATGCTGCCAATTGCATCCTCCGCAAATCCCGAAGTGGCTACACTGAGGTTTAATCCTGTCAGATGAATATTCATGGAACCGGACTACCTTCCCCTCCAGATATTTTTTTCTCTTTTTCTTTACCTGAATATCAACCACATCGCCCGGAACCAGCATTGGAACAAACACAACCAGATTATCAACCCTGGCAATTGCATTTCCTTCGGCACCAATGTCGGTGATCCTCACCTTTTCAAGCAGAGGCAGATCCTTTTTTCGTTTCACAGTTTTAATTATTTATTACTGATAATTACCACTCCATTATAGTCTCCATATTCTCATTTATAATCTTCAAGACTTTTCAGGAACAGTATGCTTTTTACCATACAAGGCAGTACCCCGGTGCCATGATCAAGACCCGGAATAATTTCTTTCTTACAGATTTGAGTCGGGGTCCCTGCCTGTATCATAGCGTTGTACATATTTTCGGTTGAAACAGGACTTACATGAGTATCGCTTCCTCCGTGGACAAGGAATAGCGGTTTCCCGGTATTCCATGCAGTTACACTGTTTTTTGCAAGGGCCTCCCTTACCGGTGCATATTTTGATGACGAGTTAAAACCGGATAAAAGATCTGTTGTGATCAGATCAGGTATAGAGGTTGTCAACTGGCTGTTTATCTGATCAGAAGTTAAAGTACCAGTGTACAATGAAGCCAATCTCGAAGCATATGGTTCTTTAAAAATATCCGAAACCGGAGTTGAGAACTGGTGATAAGCAGTGTAAGCATTTACAATATAGCCAAGATAAACAGGCATCGGGTAAACTGATGCATTTATCATACCCTGAAAGAGCAGATTTAGATTGTACGGGCCTGCGCCACAGGCACTACCTTTAAGGTTAAAATCAACCGAATAATCCTGTTCCATTGCTTTATGCAAGGTAAGGGTAGCCCATCCTCCCTGCGAATAGCCGAGCAGGTAATACTCATCTTTAATTGAAATACCGGGAGTTTCTGAGCTGCCAAATTCCTTGACGGCAAACAACATATCAATAATCGATCTTACTGTTGGTTCAGCAATAAGATAAGGATGGGGTATCTGAGCAGATTCTCCAAATCCCGGATAATCAGGTATCACAACTATGTATCCCATTGATGCAACCACCTCTATCATCTGGTAAAGAGGATTTATTACATATTTACTCGGAGCATATTCATTTTTGGTATTAGTATCATTCTGGAAGCAAAGGACCGGGTACTCTCCGGGTGTGGACGGAATACAAATCAATCCGGATGCATTTATCTTTTCATTATTTATAGTTGTTTTATATATCAGTTTATAAACATCGACATCGCTGGTAACAAATGGTTTCAGATCATTTATGCCAGAATATGTTCCGGCAGCAATACCAATCATATTATTGATATACTCTTTGTTATATGTGATGGAAAACTCCTTTGATACAAAGTAGGAATAGTTTGTTTCCCGAGCATCTTTTTTACAGGAGGTAACAGCCGTAGCTGTGACTAAAAGAAGTATTGCAAATCTTAATATCAATCTTTTCTCCATAGTAATAATAAAAAAATTAATTTTGCATTCCCGGATCGTTGAAGAACATCATGATTAGTGCAGCAAATATAATTCTTTCTGCGCATAACCAACTCTTCCCAGGCTGCCATACTTTTCCTATATTTGCGCTTATTTTAGTTTTATGATTTCGGTTCAGGATGTTTCTGTTTCATTCGGCAGTTTTGATTTGCTGACTAATCTCTCCTTTCTTATAAATGATCAGGATCGCATTGGTCTTACCGGAAAAAACGGAGCCGGAAAATCTACCCTTCTTAAAATTATCTCAGGGATTCAGAGTCCCGCTTCCGGAGTGGTTGACATGTCGAAAGATGTGACTATAGGCTATCTTCCCCAACAGATGAAGGTCGATGACACAACTACCGTACTGAATGAGGCGCTTACTGCATTTTCCCAGCTATTAAGCCTATCCGAAGAGATAGAAAGGTGCGGAGAAGAAATTGCACGAAGGGAGGATTTTGAATCGGCTGAGTATCTTAAGCTTTGCGATCACCTTACTGAAACAGAGGAGAGATACCGGATGCTTGGAGGCACTAACTATTTAGCTGAAACAGAACAGACGCTTCTTGGTCTTGGTTTTGAAAGAAAAGATTTTGACCGTCCTACTAAAGAATTAAGCGTAGGGTGGCGGATGCGTATCGAGCTGGCCAAGTTAATCCTTAAAAAACCTTCTCTCTTTCTTCTTGATGAACCAACCAACCATCTTGACATTGAGTCGATCCAGTGGCTCGAATCATTTCTGGCCGGATACTCCGGAGCTGTAATGCTTGTATCACATGACCGGGCATTTCTTGATAATATCACAACCAGAACTATTGAGATCTCCCTTGGTAAAATATACGATTATAAAGCCTCATGGTCAAAATATTTAGTACTTAGGGCAGAAAGGAGGGAACAGCAGATTGCTTCATACAGGAACCAGCAGAAGATGATCGACGACACTGAGAAGTTTATTGAACGGTTCAGGTACAAAGCGACTAAGGCTGTACAGGTCCAGTCGAAGATAAAACAACTGGATAAGGTTGAAAGGATTGAGGTTGATGATGAGGATACCAGCACCATCAATTTAAGGTTTCCACCTGCACCTCGTTCCGGAACAGTTGTTATAGAGGCGGAAAATCTTTCAAAAAGTTATGGCTCACTTACCGTACTCAGGAGGATTGCAATCACAATTACAAGAGGAGAAAAAGTTGCATTTGTCGGACGGAACGGAGAGGGAAAAACGACTTTTTCAAGGGTAATTATCGGGGAACTCGATTTCGAAGGTACCCTTAAAACAGGACACAATGTAAAAATCGGGTATTTTGCTCAAAATCAGGATGAACTCTTGGATGAAAATAAAACTGTACTTCAGACTATAGATGATATTGCAAAAGGAGAGATAAGAACAAAAATCCGTGATATGCTTGGTGCTTTTCTTTTCAGGGGAGAAGATGTTGAAAAAAAGGTAAAGGTTTTATCGGGGGGGGAGCGATCACGGCTCGCTCTTGTGAAACTACTGCTTGATCCATGTAACCTCCTGATGCTTGATGAACCTACAAATCATCTCGATATGCGCTCAAAGGATATTCTCAAACAAGCACTGATAAAATATGATGGCACATTAATTGTGGTTTCGCATGACAGGGATTTTCTTGATGGGCTGGTCACAAAGGTTTACGAATTCCGGCATAACAGGATCAAAGAAAATATTGGAGGTATATATGATTTCCTCCGAAAGAAAAAGATTGAGAATCTGAGAGATATTGAAATAAAAGAAAAACCCTGGAAGGAGATAAAGAGTGAAGATCCCTCTTCCGGGAAGCAAAGATATCTTGAAAAGAAGGAGTATGAAAGGAGCCTGAGAAAACTGCGCAAAAAGCTTGAGGAATCGGAAAAAGAGATAGAAAAGATGGAGGCAGAACTGATGGAAATGGATAAAGCACTTATGAATCCGGATCACACTCATGCTGATGGTGAAAGAGTTTACGGCAAATACGAAGATCTTAAGCATAGGCTGAATGATGAGATGAACCGATGGACGGCTTACTCCCGTGAAGTTGAAGAGTTTATAAGAAACAGCAATTGATAATGGAACTTAAGAAACTTGAAAAAGAATACAGGGTTCATGTTTATGAGACAGACCCGGAGGGAAAGCTGAACCTTTATTCTCTGTTTGATTATCTCCAGGATATAGCATCGGAGCATGCTGTAAAACTTGGATATGGAAGAGATGATCTTATGAAGCAAAACCACTTCTGGGTCCTTTCAAGAATTTACGCAGAGATTTCAGAATGGCCGTTATGGGAAGACAATATCGTTATAAAAACATGGCCAAAAGGAACAGATAAATTGTTTGCACTCAGGGATTATGAGGTCTGTTTTCCTGACGGAAGGCGGATTGCATCTGGCACTTCTTCATGGCTTATAATTGATCTAACTACCAGGAAAATTCAGAGACCAGATATTACACTAAGCACATATAATTCTGAATTACTGTTAACAAACTCACTTCCCAGGAATGCTGCGAAGATTGAACCGGCCGCTGTGGATGGACAAATCACCTCAAAATTTAAAGTACTGATAAGTGATCTCGATATAAATCTGCATACTAATAATGTCCGGTATCTTAAATGGGTTTCGGACAGCTACGACCTCGGTTTCGTGATGAAGAATGTTCCATATTCCGCTGAAATAAACTATCTTGCCGAATCTCATTACAATGAAGAAATTGTCATCAGAGTTTCTGAAGAAGAAAAAAATGACAAAATTTTTAACCATTCAATCCTGCGGACATCGGATAATACTGAACTTTGCCGGATAAGGATCGGATGGAAAGAAAATGTCGTAAAAAAATAAATCTATTTTGAATATGAACCGGAGTATTACTTTCAGGATTTTCAGCTCTTCTCTTGCCATTGCAATATTTTGTGCAGTGATAATCTCCTGCAAAACAACACAGACAGCTATCGATTCCAAGGATCTCTCCTATCTCTATAATCCAACAAAAAATTCTATTAATCCCCGCTACAACATTTTAAATCAATCTGATGAGTCATCAGTTCTCTCAGTAAAGTTTTTTGAAAATGACCTTTTTTTCTCAGAGGCTAATCCGCAGGGAATTCCAACAGCTCAGATACTCCTTACTGTAAAACTATATAATATAACAAAAGGAAGAGTTCTTTCCGACACCGCAGTTTATAACATCAGCGTTGTAAAAGAAGAATCCAGGCCTGAATATATTTATAATATACCTCTCAGTGTTGAAGCCGGGAATGAGTACATGGCAGAGGTTAAAATACTTGACAGGCTCCGATTGCAGGTTGTACAGGCATTTGTCCCATTTAATACCCTTTCGTATAATAACAAATATAATTTCATTGCACAGGGATATTTCATGAAAAACGTACTTTTTAACCCTGTTGTGCATATCAATGAATTTGTTACCCTTCGTTATCCGAGGATACCTATTGACAGTTTGTTTATATCTTTCTATAAACCATTACAGGGAGTACCCTATCCGCCATCTATGATTCTTCCTGAAAAAACTATTGATTATGAACCAGATACTATTGTAGCACTTCCTTATTCAGATACTCTGCCGATGATGTTTCCAAAAGAAGGTGTATACTTTTGTTCAGTCGGCAGGGATATCAGGGAAGGATTCACATTCTATAACTTTGGAGAGACATTCCCAGCAATGACTACCCCTGAAGTAATGATAGAACCGCTGGCATATCTAGCTTCAGAGGATGAGATGAGTTCTTTACGATCATCCCTGAAACCAAAAGTAGCCCTCGACGATTTCTGGATAAAATGCGGAGGAAATGTCGAAAAAGCGAGGGAGCTCATAAGGATTTATTACACAAGGATTCTCTATTCAAACTACTATTTCACTTCGTATGAAGAGGGCTGGAGAACGGAAAGGGGTATGATTTACACTATATACGGACCTCCTGACAAAGTATATAAAACAACTGAGGGAGAAAGCTGGGGTTACCGTAAACCTGTCATAAAGTCCTCATGGGGAGGAAGGTATCATCTCAAAGAAGAATATATTTTCTTCATTTTCAGAATCAGGCCAAACATCTTCTCCGATAATGCCTATTACATAAGCAGGACTGAAACACTGATCACCTTCTGGGATAAAGCAATAGCCAGCTGGAGAAAAGGTATTGTTTTCCGTCTCGATAACCCGGAAGATTTATAACCATTATGTTGAAAGAAACTGATTGCATTTTTGGTCTTAGGGCAGTTATAGAAGCTGTTAAAGCCGGTAAACAGATCGACCGTCTCCTCATCAGACAGGGTCTGCAGGGTGCTTTGTATCATGAGTTGATGATTGAAGTTAAAAAGAATAATATTGCATATCAGATTGTACCACTGGAAAGGATTGAACTGGTTACACGGAAAAACCACCAGGGGGTACTGGCATGGCTGTCGTTAATTGAATATCAATCTATTACCAATCTCCTTCCAATGATATTTGAAAAAGGAGAAGAACCCCTTGTCATTGCACTTGACGGTGTATCTGATGTCAGAAATTTTGGTGCGATAGTTCGTAGTGCCGATTGTCTCGGCGCTCATGCAGTTATAATTCCCGAGAAAGGGTCAGCAAGGATTACAGCTGATGCAATTAAAACCTCAGCCGGCGCATTACACACATTCCCTGTCTGCAGGGAAAAAAGTATTGTAAGGTCAATTGAGTATCTGAAAGAATCTGGGCTAAAAGCGATCTGTGCAGCAGAGAAATCAGGCAAAGAGGCTTCTCAGGCACAATTAACAGGCCCGTCCGTTCTGATCCTGGGTTCAGAAGATAAAGGGATAAGCCGTGAACTTTTAGAACTAGCCGACTATCATGTAAAAATACCTATGTCAGGTATTATTGGTTCGCTGAATGTTTCTGTGGCAGCAGGTATTTTTCTTTATGAAATTAAAAGGCAGCGCGCTCTCTGAATCAACCTATTATACTTTCTATTCTTTGATCAAGCATCTCCTGGTCTGTTGTAAAAGAAGCCAATCCTGCAAGCGTAAGAAGTGTGTCGGGAGCAATTTTACCCTCGCTGATCTTTTTCGACCATCTTGAGAATACAGGAATCTTACCATCAGCGGCAATGTTGATTTTCTCTTCTTTGTTGAGGGACGGGAACATATCTTCGCAACCCTCTTCATGAGCAATATGAACCAGTTCAGCACCTGTAGATGGTACCTTCAAAGAGAGTCGTTCTGCCAGGGAAAGAACTTTGTCATCTACTTCCCAGAATTTTTCAATATGAGCCTCGCTTGCCGATGAATAAAGGCTGACCTCATAATTTTCATCTAAACGAGATGTGAATTCCCCGCTTAACTCCTTCCGGCCTGTAGCTGCTACCTTTGGAGGTATTGTAAAAACATCCGTGCCAGCAAGAAGCTCAAGCTGGTTGTGGCTTCTCAGACTTGCAGCAATTAATTTTGTCTGCCATGGATTCTGTGCAGAAAGGCCTGTCACCCAGTTCTGTGAAGAGATAACTGCCCTCTCTCCTGCTCCTGACCCATCACCAAGCTTATTATTTATCATAAAGGCTCCTATTCTGCCCAGGAATACATTTAGAAAGTCAGGTCTGGCTACCCTGGTCACAACCACATTCTCCCTTGCACTGAACTCAAGGGTGAAATTGATTCTTACACCGGCATCCTTAAGATGCCTTGCTCCGATAAGACCCTCTGCGGTATAGGGAACCTTTACAATGAATTGCTCCGGACAGATTTCGTGAAATCTTTTTCCATAATACTCAATTGCTTTAATATCATGGGCAGTATCTGTATGCAGTTCAACGCTGACATATCCACCGAATTTTGTAGCCAGCCTGAGGCCATGTCTTGCATTAAGAATAAAAGCAATCTCTTTCACCCTATCTTCATGTGGCAGATCCCTGACGATGCTTTTTGCCTCGGAGATAAAGATATCGTAAATGCCTTTTTGTATCTCGTTGTTAAGCAGAGTATTATTCGTAGTAAGAGCGCTCATTTCGGCCGACCAGTTAGCCTCTGCTTCATCCATGTCTCCTGTATCAAGCCAGAGTTCAGTTCCTGATTCCCGGAGAGATTCCCAGAAAGGATCTCTTTTCCCGGTTACATGTTTTTCATTAAGATTCTTCCAGACAAAATCGCTAATTCGGGTATTAAGGTCGGCCATAATATTAATTATTTGGTATTAAACATATCATAATTCATTTTGTTCGGGAAAATGTGAGCAGATCATCAACTGTAGGTTGCTGTAACACTTTGAGAACAAACTCATTCATAATGGCAGGGAGGTGCTCAAATATATCTGACTGGATAGAGGGATCGTTAGAAAACAGCATAACAGCCCGGTTAATTATTTTGGGGCAAAAGTATACAAATTATTTATCTGTATTGTTGATTTTTCTTAGCTTTACACTATTCATTTTAAAATAAGCTCATTCGGACATCCGCTCTCACCAAAGGTATTTGCTCATGAGATTGGTAATGGATTTGCCGGGTTGGCCGATGAGTATTACTCATCTACAGTCGCTTATGAGGAATTTTATCCCCTCAAAGTTGAGCCCTGGGAGCCAAATATTACCACCATGGTAAACTTTGATTCCAGATGGAAAAAACTTATTTAAAAAGAAACTCCTGTCCCTTCTCCTGGTGAAGAAAAATATAAAAATGCAACCGGTTTAATCAAAGGTGGTGGCTATTCTCCCAAAGGAATTTACCGTCCTGAATTTGATTGCAGGGTGAAGAGCAACAGCCCGAAAGGATTCTGTACTGTCTGCAAAAATGCAATTAAGGAAATGATTGAATTCTATACAAGATAAAATATACTGGAATTTATAAAATGTAGAGACGTTGCATGCAACGTCTCTACTTCATCTCCCTATTTGTTTTTTCTGTCAATCACATAGAACAATACGAGACTGAGTCCGCCAAAGAAGAAGATCAGAGCTGGGTAATTGGCACCTTCATAAAGCACGCCTGCATATGAAAGAATTGCTCCGGCTATTATACCTAATGCAATACCCATAAAAAGCATCCCGATCTTCAGAGTAAATTTACCCCAATTAAATGAAAATTTTTGCCCCTCTTTTCCGGTATTGAACAGGCTTGCATCTGCTCCCTTTTCAATAAGGGCCAAACGTTCTCTGTGTCTGGTTGTATAAAAAACATACATAATTCCAAATACTGTGGCGAAAAATGCGATAAAAGCAATTAATGTTTCCATGACTTTTTAAATTAATTTAATACTCTATTTGCACCTTTAGACACAGGTTGACATAAAATGGTTACAAAAGTCGGAGAAAAATATCGAAACCTGATGAATAATTAATTTCTCAACTACCAGATACACGGGATTAATCTGAATTTTACTTTTTTCATATACTCATCATATCCTTTCAATCCATTGATCAGTACCTTTTCTTCATTATTAATTCTGATTATCAGAAGTGCCGGAATTAATACCATAGGAATAAGAGCATAATATGATCCTAATACCAGCGGTGCAAAGGCATAAAGAATTGTGGCTGAAAAGTACATTGGATGTCTGACAAATGAATACAATCCAGTGTTAATCAGCTTCTGTTCTTCCTGAATTTCAATCACGCGCGAAGCATATGTATTTTGTTTCATTACCAGAAAGAACAATAGGTACCCGGTGATCATAAATACAGTGGATAATATCACAACCCAAACCGGAACTGATGACCAATGGAATCTGTAATCCAGACCTGGTAATATAAAAGTAATAGTTGAAACAATGATTGATAGTATTAAATAGATTTTCTGAGGTTTTTCTTTCTCATCTGTTTTCATTCTTTTTACTAACAGGTCCGGATCATTGATTAACAGGTAAATCATAACAAAGATCATCGGGATGAAAAGTGCCCCTATGAACAACCATCCGTTCCAGAATTTAAATGTGCCGGCTGGTAAGAATACTAATAAACCTACAAATAACAAGGCCAGAAAATACCTGGTCGCAGTCAATATGATCAATTTTCCATTATACAATTTTTTCATCTATTTGTTTTTTGAAAAGAGTTAATTGAGATTTGCAATACCAAATTTACAAGGAAATAATTATCAAACCAATAAGAAAGAATCCATCAAATTTTGGTAACTTTAATAACTATTTTACTTGATTCCGGTAACCAATTCATACTTTTATCCGTCAAACATGCAGAATGGATTATAAAGGTGACATATTATATATAGAGCAGGTTCTGGCCGGAAAGAGTAATGCTTTCAGTTATATTGTCGACCAGCACAAAAATAAAGCTTATAACCTTGCTTTCAGAATATGTGGCAACCATGAAGAGGCGGAAGAGATTGCACAGGATTCATTTTTAAAAGCTTATAGGTCACTGAAAGGTTTTAAAATGAAAAGTAGTTTTGCTACCTGGCTCTACCGGATTGTTTATAATACCGCGATTTCGCAAGTAAGAATTAAGAAAAAAGGAGTCCTTTCCCTTGAAGATTTTCCGGCTGATGCCACAGATTTTATAGGGCGCAACACGAGTGAAGAAGAGGCAGAAAGAGAATACAGAAATTCTTTGATAAACTTTGCCCTTCAGAAAATTACCGAAGAGGAGCGAGGATTGATAAGTCTCTATTATTATGAGGAGATGAGTACCGATGAGATATCGGTTGTCACCGGGATAAGCAAATCGAATATTAAAGTGAAACTTTTCCGGGCGAGGCAGAAGATGTTGGAAATAATTGAGAAAGTTGAAAAGAAAAAATTAATATATTATGAATAACCAGGAAAAATTTAAGGAAGATCCTCTGTGGCAGTATATTAATCCTGAAAGGATTGAGAAAGCCCCTGAAGGATTTACAGCAAAAACCATGTCAAGGATTCGGTTTGAAACCGAATCTGTTTTACACCCTCGAAGGTTTCGTGTAAAAAGCTATGTGCCAGTTATTTCAGCAATAATAACTGCAGCCCTTATTATTTCAGCTATTCTGGTTTCAGGCAATGAGACCGGATTTGTTGGAATGTCTGTAATAAAATATATTAAAAACCTGGGATTTACTTTACCTCAAATAAATATGCATCCAATCTTTGAAATTAATCTTCCAGGATGGTTACTTTATGTATTCATTGGTATTCTGGCACTTACACTCTTTGACAGAGCGTTATTCGGAATTTTTCACAGGGAGAAGGAATAAAGATAATTGGTTTGAGGTGTGAGTTATGGGGAATGGGGTATATGGTGCGGGGAAAAATAATTGAGAGTTCAGATTTTACAGACTTTATGGACTTTTATCTACCTGATTACTTTCGAGTTAAGCCCTTTGGCATTCAGCGATCTGCTCATTGCAAGAAGGACCTCACGGGTGCCTGATTTTATTTCACAACTACCTTTGAGATGGACAATAAGTGCACATTGCTCTGCCTGGACTGAGTCATGTCCGCATATCTCAACCAACGATTTAATAACGTGGTCGAAAGTATTGATTTTATCATTATACAGGATAAGCGAGTTCTTTTCATCGCCGCTCTTCAGCTTATCATCTTTATGTAATGTTCTCTCTTTCATTCCAGTTTCTCAAATAGTTGTTTTGCGTTATCAACAGGTATTTCCTTATTACCGAGCCATGCTACGACCTTTGCTTCACTATATCCGTTACGTACCAAAAGGTCCGCATATTCAGAAGCACTTTCAAAGGTAAGAAATTTCCCGATCAGATATACAATGTTACCGCCTTCGGTTGTAATAATTTCAAAACCACGACCTCCTGCCATCTTTTTAAAGGTCTCTACCATTTCATCTTTAAGAGGCTTTGCGGATCTTGTAACTTCCACCCTGAAAGAAAGTTCAGGGGGGTTGGTATTACCTGTGGTTCCGGAAACGGGTTTCACAACAACAGAAAATGGCTTTTCCCCCCATTCCTTCTCAAGAATTGACGCCCTTTCGATTGAGACCGGTTTGCCATCTGAAACAGCGTTAAGAAATGCATCCCTGAATCCCAATTGTTTTACACCCAGAAGAGCTCTACTCGCATCAGCCATCCTCCTGAACATTCCGGCATAGTATTTAGTTATATCAGTTCCTGAAACCTTAAAACCAAAAACCGGAGTAATCCCCTTAAAAAAAGAAGGGGCCACAGGGTTACTGAAGACAGCTAACTGAATGCGATAAATCAAACCTGCAGGTAATTCATGATCTATGGGTATCTTTTGATCCTGAGTAAAAACAGGGTTTGTGATCACCTCAAACAATGAATAAACTTCACCGGTTTTTTTTGTAACAGGTAATGGTACTGGTACTGCATCTTTATTGGCATTAATAGTCTTCTTAATTTGATTATCTGCCTTTTGGACCGCTTCTTTTGGCGGAGCATTATCCTTTGGCAACACAACAGAATCCTTTGTTATCACCGGTTTTGTTTCAGTATTGCTGAATTTCTGATCAGCCAGTTTCTGATATGTGGCAGCCAGAGACTCAAGTTCAGATATTTTGGCCTTCGCTGATGCTTTCTGAGCACTGGGGAGCTTCTCAAGTTCACTTTTATATTCAGCTGCTAAAGTATTTAATGAATCGGCTTTAACTTGATAATTCATTGCTTCAGCCAGTGCTTTATCGTAATCAGCAGGAAGATTCTCCCTGGGATTATCAGTTTTTTTAACAGGTGGCTTGGTTACTTTTTCAGTCAGTGTCTTATTCTCTTCAGGAATTATATCGGGTGTGGCTTTGTTAATTATTTCAGCCGGCAGGTTCACAGCTTCTTTCAGTGCGCCCTTTTTTTCATTGCATCCCTGAATATATTCTGAAACATTTAGGTCCCTGGCGACTTTTTTACCTGCCTGATCAATGAAAAGATTATAAGATTTTACAGCTTCAGTGAACAGTCCTGACATCTGCTGTGCTCTCCCAAGATAAAACCATGCATCGGAGGGTGCTGATTTAATAACAGTCGAACCATGAACTGCCTCCTGAAGAAGGATTATAGCTTTGTCAGGTTCCCTGTTCAGTTTCACAAGGCAAACTCCTGAATAATACTTATACAATGGATCTTTTGAATATGTAAGCAGGAGTTCACTGAAATCCATGTATGCCTGCTCGTAATTTTCTTTTGAGAAGGCATCAAAAGCGGATTGTCGTGAGCCTTTAGACTGAATATTTTGTGAATAAACATCCCCACAGAATAACAATGTGGCTACAACGATCAAAAACAAGGTAAACTGAGGTTTAATTTTTATTTCCATCCTGAAGCTATTTTTCACAAATATCTTAATGTCAAATTATTAATATCAAAGTAACTGTATTTATACAACGATTTATGTTGATAATAATTGTTCTATTTTTATCAGAAAACGATTCAAACTTCGTAAATTTACCCATAATAACAAAATCTTTAACAGATGGCACAATTAAAAGAGGGCATGAAAGCTCCCTTGTTTGAAGGTATTGATCAGAATGGTAAAGAGATAAAAATTAGTGACTTTGCAGGGAAAAAAGTTGTATTGTATTTTTATCCCAAAGATAATACTCCGGGATGTACAGCTGAAGCCTGTAATTTACGTGATAATTATGAGTTGTTCTTAAAAAAAGGATTTACCGTTGTAGGAGTAAGTATGGACAGCGAAAAATCGCATAAGAGTTTTGCCGGGAAGTACTCCCTCCCGTTTCCGTTAATTGCAGATACCTCAAAGAAGATACTGAATGACTATGGGGTCTGGCAGGAAAAGAAACTATTTGGCAAGAGTTACATGGGAATTGTCAGAACAACATTTATTATTGATGAACAGGGTGTTATAGAAAAAATTATTTCAAAGGTTGAGACAAAAAGTCATGCCGGGCAAATCTTTAATATGTATAATTAATAAAACCAATAATATGAGTATAGAAAGAAAAGAGATTAACAAAGAAAAGCTCAAGGCCCTTGAAGTTACCCTTGGGAAAATTGAAAAGGATTTTGGCAAGGGAACCATTATGAAGCTGGGCGATCATGCAATAGATAATATCCAGATTATTTCGACCGGATCAATCGGCCTTGATGCAGCCCTGGGAATCGGAGGATTCCCCCGGGGTCGGGTGATCGAAATTTACGGTCCGGAAGCATCAGGAAAAACTACCCTTGCTATTCATGCAATAGCTGAAGCACAAAAAAACGGTGGTATCGCTGCAATAATTGATGCTGAACATACATTTGACCGTAATTATGCTGAGAAATTAGGGGTTGATGTCGAGAATCTTCTTATTTCACAACCCGATAACGGAGAACAGGCTCTTGAGATAACCGATAATCTTATCCGGTCAGGTGCACTTGATATAGTTGTAATCGACTCAGTTGCAGCTCTTACGCCAAAAGCTGAGATTGAAGGTGAAATGGGCGACTCAAAAATGGGGCTCCAGGCAAGACTAATGTCCCAGGCTCTCAGGAAACTGACTGCCAATATCAATAAAACAAATACTTCATGTGTTTTCATCAATCAGCTCAGGGATAAGATAGGGGTCATATTCGGGAACCCCGAAACCACTACAGGAGGTAATGCTCTGAAGTTTTATGCCTCTGTCAGAGTGGATATCCGCAAAATAAATCAGATTAAGGAGGGTGAAGAGATTGTTGGCAACCGGACAAGAGTAAAAATTGTAAAGAATAAACTTGCCCCGCCATTCAAAAAAGCAGATTTCGATATCCTTTATGGAGAAGGTATTTCCCAGCTTGGTGAGATTGTTGATCTTGGTGTTGACTTTAACATAATAAAGAAAAGCGGATCATGGTTCAGCTATGGTGAAACCAAACTTGGACAGGGTCGTGATGCAGTCAAGCAGATTATCAAAGATAATCCGGAACTATATGATGAACTAAAAGCCAAAGTATCAGAAGCTCTCAAAAAATAGTAAATCCATTTACATACCTGATTGATATGAAAAGATCTCTTTCCCCGGTGATGATCCTGATCATCCTATTTTCAGTTTCATGCAAACAAAAAACACCTGTTGTTCAGGATTCAGCACCTCAGTTTAATAACCAGCTGACAGAGGAGGAAAAAGCCGGAGGAGTGATGACTCCCGAATTAATGTGGAAATTCGGACGACTTGGAACATTTGCTTTATCTCCTGATGGTTCAACGGTTTTATATACTGTGACTCAGATTGATCTTCAAAGTGAAGCCAGGAAAACAGATATATTTAAAATATCCTCCACCGGGGGAGATCCGGTACAAGTGACAACTGAAGGCGGCAGCTCACCTCAATGGTTTGACAATGGGAAAAAGATAGCTTACGTTAATGGTTCAGATCTGTTTACAATGAATGCCAATGGCTCAGGTCAGAATAAGGTAACAGGCATTTCTGATTTTGAGATTTTCAATATCTCCCCCACAACCAATAAAATATATTTTACAAGAAGGGTTAAACTTGATCAGACTGCTAACGAAAAACATAGCCTGCCCAAGGCAAAGGTCAGAATCATCAATGATCTTATGTATCGCCATTGGAATAAATGGAGTGACTATTCATACAGCCATATCTTTGTTGCATCCTTCAACGGAAGCTCTGTTACAGGGGAAAAGGATATTATGGAAGGACAAAAATTTGAATCTCCGACAGCACCGTATTTTGATGAAGCGGAGATATCATGGAGCCCCAACGGGAAATATGTTGCATATACTTCTAAACGGTTGACCGGGAAAGACGACGCCCAAAGTACCAATTCAGATATTTTTCTCTATGAAATTAATTCCGGCAATGAGGTAAATACTACTGAAGGTAATCTGGGTTATGACAGATATCCGGTATTCTCACCCGATGGGTCAAAGATAGCTTTCCAGAGTATGGAGAGAGATGGTTATGAGGCAGATTTGGACCGTTTGTTTATTTATGACATTAAAGAGGGCAAACGTAGCTGGCTTTCAAAAGGATGGGAATTCGATGTTGAAAGTATTAACTGGGCCGATGATCAGAATATATACTTTACCTGTGCCCATCTTGGGACTACCCAGATATTTAAAATCAGCATAACAGGTAAAAATATTGATAAAGTAACTGAAAGTGTGCATGATATGGGGCCTATTAATATCAAATCCGGAGTCCTTGTATCTGGTCTTGTTTCAATGTCGATGGCTCCCGAAGTATCGGTAATTGATATGAAAACCGGAGATATTAAACAATTAAGCTTCATCAATAAAGCTATCTATGAGTCAATTAAGATGGGGAAGGTTGAAGAGAAGTACATCAAAACAAAAGACAATAAAGACCTCCAAATGTGGATAATCTACCCTCCCGATTTTGATCCTGCAAAAAAATACCCGGCTCTATTGTTCTGCAACGGTGGTCCACAGAGTCCCCTGGGACAGAGCTGGTCATATCGCTGGAACTTTCAGATGATGGCATCAAAAGGATATATTGTTATAGCTCCTAACCGCCGTGGAAACTCTGGCTTTGGACAAAAGTGGAAAGAGGAGATCTCGGGCGATTACGGCGGGTTAAACATTCAGGACTATCTTGATGCTACCGATGCAATGGCTAAGGAACCCTTTGTTGATTCAGAAAGACTCGGAGCAGTTGGTGCCAGTTATGGCGGGTATTCCGTATTCTACCTTGCAGGTATGCATGGAGGAAGATTCAAAGCATTTATCTCACACTGCGGAAACTTTAATTTTACAAGCTGGTACGGGACAACAGAGGAGTTGTGGTTTCCGAACAAGGATATTGAAGGCCCATACTGGAACAGACCAAAAAGCTATACTTTCTCGCCTCATCTGATGGTTGATAACTGGGATACCCCAATTCTTATTATAACCGGAGCTAATGATTTCAGGATCCCTTATACACAAAGTTTGGAAGCATTTCAGGCTGCTCAGTTGCATAATATTCCAAGCAAGTTGCTCTTTTTCGAGGATGAAACTCATTGGGTTCTGAAACCACAAAATTCAGTGATCTGGCAGCGTGAATTCTTCGAGTGGCTGGAAACTTATTTAAAATAATCCACCTCACCCTAAATCCCTCTCCCAGGGGAGAGGGACTTTTTTTGTTGTAAATCAATTAATTACTCCCCTTCTCTCTTGGTAGAAGGGGTCGGGGGATGAGGTTTATTCACAAGTAAATCTAATACCTTTTCAACTTTTTCCGACATTGGCATTTCCCCGTCGAGCCAGTGGATGGTAATTCCCTTGCGTTCCATAGCCCTGAACCATGTCATTTGCCGTTTGGCAAACTGATGTATCGCTATTTCCAGATCCCTGACCATTTCTTCATAAGTAAGCTTCCCCTTAAGATATAACGTAATATACTTATATTCAAGGCCATAATAGATCAACGTTTCGGAACTTATCCCCTTTTCCAATAAATGTTTCACCTCATCTATCATACCTGCTTTGAGCCTCTGTATGAGTCGGTCAGTAATCCTGCGGCGCCTTATCTCCCTGTCAAATCTGATGCCGGTTATAAGTGTCTTCAATTCAGGAAATTGGGTACGACCTTCCTTGCCAGAAGTGTTAAAATGTTCAATTTCAATTGCCCTGATAACTCTTTTTTTTGAATCAATATCAGTCTTATTATGCAGTCTCTTATATGTTGAAAGGATTTCTGTAAGCTCCTTCAGCGATTTCTTTTCAAGTACTGATCTGAGATCAGCATCAGGAGGAACTTCGAACATCTTGTATCCTGTAGTAATGCTATCAACGTACATACCTGAGCCACCACAAACTACCGGAAATAATCCCCTTTCTTTAAGATCATAATAAACATTAATAAAATCGCGCTGATATTCAAAAACATTATATTTATATCCAGGATCCACAATATCTATCAGATGATAAGGAACCTGTATTCCGACAACTACGTAATCATTGTAGTCTTTCCCGGTTCCAAGGTTCATCCCCCTGTAAACCTGACGGGAATCTGCGCTTATAATCTCACCTCCCAGCCTGACTGCAAGGGCAACTGCAAGAGATGTTTTTCCTGAAGCCGTAGGCCCTGTAACTACCAGTAAATCATAACTTGAAATCTTCTTATCACTCATCTTTGTAATGATTTTTGAAGGAAAAGCAAGTTACCATAAATTTATTTAATTTTGTGGCACTCAATTCAGATTGATGATGGATTACAAGTTTCTATATCACAGGATAACAAATATAATTCTTAATCCTGTGAAGGCCTGGGAAGCAATACATTCCGAAAACAGACCGATAAAGTATGTAAGGGGTAGTTTCTTCTTCCCACTGATAATTCTGGTTGCCATTTCAGCCTTTCTTGGTTCATGGTTCTTCACGCACACAGGCCTATCAGGTGTCTATTCCGTATTAGTCGGAATAAAGTATTTCATATTGTTATATTTTGTGATCTATACTTCAGTGTATATCTTTAAAGAGATGACCAATGCCCTGGATCTTGGCAGGGATTTTACACTTTCCTTTAAAATTATTGCCTATTCTGTGGCTCCGTTTCTTATTTGCCAGATTATAAGCCGATTATTTGAGTCTTTCATATTTATAAATGTTCTTGCCCTGTATGGCCTTTACATCTTCTGGATAGGAATTGAAAAGATGTTAAAACTCCCTGAACATAAAAAGATACCCTTACTGATAGCAACTACGGTCATATTTGTCGGAACATTTGTTACAGCTAACTGGATATTAACGTGGGTTATTGACAGATTGTATTTTGCTTTCTTTGCTTAGCTAAATTCAATGAAAGGCGGAACTTCAAATATTACAATCAGAAACAAGAAGGCTTCACATGATTATGAGTTCATTGAAAAATATATAGCCGGAATTAAACTCACCGGAACCGAAATAAAATCAATAAGATCAGGTAAAGCCACCCTCACGGATACTTATTGTCTTTTCAAAGATGGCGAACTGTACATCAAAGGGATGCATATTTCTGAGTATTGGTGGGGTAATCTAAATAATCATGATCCGCAGCGGGAACGAAAGCTTCTGCTTAAAGCCCGTGAGTTAAGAAAAATAGAAAGGAAGGTAAAAGAAACAGGTTTGACCATAATTGTCATAAAAGTCTTTATAAATGAAAGAGGGTTGGCAAAGGCTGAAATAGCTGTTTCCAGGGGTAAAAAAGAATACGATAAACGTGAAACACTTAAGCGGAAAGATGCTTCACGAGAAATGGATCGTATGATGAAAAAATAAATCAGAAGTTAGGACTGAGAAGGTATCTTGAGTAGAAATTAACAATATAATCCACAGCTTCATCTGAAGTATCAACAAGTGTAAATAGATTCAAATCCTCCGGTGAAATGTTATTTTCTTCCGCAAGCATCTCATCTTTAATCCACTCAATTAACCCACTCCAGTATTTTTTCCCGACAAGAATTATGGGGAATTTTCCAATCTTCCTTGTCTGAATAAGTGTGATAGCTTCAAAGAGTTCATCGAAGGTTCCAAACCCACCCGGAAGTACAATGAAACCCTGGGCATATTTCATAAACATCAACTTTCTGACAAAGAAGTGATCGAATGTTATTAGTTTATCAGAATCAATGAAAGGATTCGGTCTCTGTTCATATGGAAGGTCAATATTAATACCTACTGACTTACCGTTACCCCGTTTTGCACCCTTGTTGGCTGCTTCCATTATTCCCGGGCCACCTCCTGTTATTACTCCATATCCGTTCTGTGTCAGTTTAAAAGCAATATCTTCAGCCAGTCTGTAGTATTTATCATTATAATGTGTTCTTGCTGAACCAAAAACAGAAACACAGGGCCCAATCCGGGCAAGCTTCTCAAATCCCTCTACCAGTTCAGAAATTATTTTAAAGACTCTCCATGAATCTGTGATATGGATCTCTTGCCAGGTTTTCTGTTCAAAAGCATCCTTAATAAGATCAGCAGGTTTCTCCATTTCGGTATCTTATTGTTTAATTGTCTCAAATATAATACATTCTATCCCTTAAGTTCCGGTTTAAGAAATATTCCCGTATAGCTTTCCTTACATTCAATAAGTTTTTCAGGGGGCCCTGAAAAGATGACGTCGCCTCCCTCTTTTCCTCCTTCTTTTCCAAGATCAATAATATAATCCGCCATCTTGATCACATCCATATTATGTTCAATCACAATGACTGTATTACCTCTTTCGACCAGCTTATTAAGTACCTCAAGAAGCACTCTGACATCTTCAAAATGCAACCCGGTAGTTGGTTCATCAAGAATAAAAAGTGTTTTTCCGGTGTCACGACGGGCCAGTTCTGTAGCCAGCTTTACACGCTGAGCCTCACCACCTGAAAGTGTGGTCGATTGTTGCCCCAGCTTGATATAACCAAGTCCGACATCCTGTAATGTTTTTATCTTATGATGAATAGAAGGAACATTGGCGAAGAATTCAACTGCCCTATTTACAGTCATTTCCAGCACATCACTTATTGATTGACCTTTATATTTAACCTCAAGAGTCTCACGGTTATAACGCTTTCCATTACATTCGGTACAATGCACATATACATCAGGAAGAAAATTCATTTCGATTGTTTTCATCCCTGCACCCTCGCATCCTTCACAACGTCCGCCTTTTACATTGAACGAAAACCTGCCTGCTCCAAATCCGCGAATTTTTGCTTCTGTTGTCTGCTCAAACAACTTTCTGATATCAGTAAAAACTCCGGTATAAGTTGCAGGATTTGAACGCGGTGTCTTACCGATAGGTGATTGACTGACTTCAATGACTTTGTCAAGATGTTCAAGACCGGAAATATCCCTGTAGGGTAATGGCGACTTTCCTGAATTATGAAATCTCTTTGCCAGGGCTGGATGGAGAGTCTGATTAATCAGCGATGACTTTCCGCTTCCTGAGACTCCTGTAACACAAATGAAAGTACCAAGAGGCATGACAACATCCACATTATTAAGGTTATGTCCCGATGCACCGGTCATCACCAGGAAGTTGCCATTCCCATTTCTCCGCTTATCAGGTATATGGAATTTTTTTTGATTGCTCAGGTAACTTGAGGTAAGCGTGGTGAAGCTTTTAATCTCTTCAGGGTTACCATAGGCGACAATCTGACCTCCGTGACGACCTGCTCCCGGACCCATATCTATGACATGATCAGCTGATAGTATCATCTCCTTGTCGTGTTCAACCACAATAACCGAGTTACCTGAATCCCTTAGCTCCTTGAGGGCGGCAATCAGTCTCCTGTTATCCCTCTGGTGTAATCCGATACTTGGTTCATCAAGTATATATAAAACATTCACAAGCCGCGATCCGATCTGAGTAGCAAGCCTGATTCTCTGGCTCTCACCACCTGCGAGAGTTCTGGCCCCTCTGTTTAGGGAAAGATATTCCAGGCCAACCTCAAGAAGGAATCCGAGCCTTGCTCTGATCTCCTTCAGGATTTCTGCAGCAATGGCCTTCTGTTTATCTGTCATCTTCTCCTCAACATCAGCCAGAAATGAAATTAACTCTCTGATATCCATTGAAGATAGCTCTCCGATGTTCTTGTCAGCTATCCTGAAAAAGAGTGATTCTTTTTTAAGCCTTGTTCCATTGCACTCCGGACATGTATCATATTGAACGTACTGGTCTTTGATCCTGGTTCCGTTTTTCTTTCCATTTACAACCTCGATATTTCCGACAAAATTGACAACTCCTTCAAATGTCAGAAAATAGTTTGAAGTCATGCCAAGCGGTGTATTTGAAAGCTTGAGCATCTCATCTGAGCCATAAAGTACCTTATTCAGGGCCTCTTCAGGAATATCCTTAACCGGAGTGTCAAGGGTAAATCCGTTTTTTTCTGCAATTGCTTCAATCTGCCAGAATATCCAGACGTTTCTGTATTTCCCCAGAGGCTCAATACCGCCTTTTCTGATACTCATGTCAGGATTGGGAATCAGTTTCTTCAGGTCGATGCTTGAAATCTCTCCAAGCCCATTGCAATGAGGACATGCACCCTGGGGCGAATTAAATGAAAATGTATGAGGAGCAGGTTCGTTGTATGAAATCCCGGTCACGGGGCACATTAAATGACGGCTGAAATATCTTGGCTCGGCACTCTCGGTATCAAGCACCATCATTACACCATCACCCTGGTCAAGCGACATCAGAACCGAGTCGCGAACACGCTTATCAGTGATGTCTCCCACCCTGAACTTATCGATTACAAGTTCAATATAATGGGTCTTATAACGGTCAAGTTTCATTCCATGAACAAGTTCCTTAATCTCGCCGTTAATCCTGACATTAAGGAATCCTTTCCGGCGTAACTGTTCGAATAGCTCCTTGTAATGTCCTTTTCTTCCTTTTACTACAGGAGCAAGAAAATAAACCTTTTTACCTGCAAAGCGGTCTTTCACAAGCTCAAGTATTTGATCATCTGTGTACTTTACCATTTTTTCACCCGATGCGTATGAATATGCATCTGCAGCTCTGGCATATAAAAGTCTCAGAAAATCGTAAATTTCTGTAATTGTTCCGACGGTCGATCGTGGATTTTTATTTGTTGTTTTCTGCTCAATAGAGATGACCGGACTTAGACCGGTAATCTTATCAACGTCCGGCCTTTCCATCCCTCCTAAAAACTGGCGGGCATAAGCTGATAGTGTCTCCATATAACGTCGCTGTCCCTCAGCATAAATGGTATCGAAGGCAAGAGATGATTTACCACTCCCGCTTAATCCGGTAATGACTACCAGTTTGTTACGGGGAATAACAACATCGATATTCTGTAAGTTATGGACTCTTGCTCCAAGAACTCTTATTTCATCATTCATCACCTACTCAGCCTTCAACAATCAGTTAACAGTTTCTGTATTCTCAATAGTACGCATCCCTTCGGCAGGTATTTTTATCAGATATTCCTTGTTTGGTTTTGGGGTAAGATAAGGCTTCCTGAGCCAGGGGTTCAGAAATTTTAATAATTTATAATTCGTTCCGTACTTTTTTGCAAAAGCAGAAAAATCGGTCAAAGTGCTGTCTACTTTCACTTCATAATACCTAAGTTCCGGATATAATTCATTTTTATTTAAGGTGAATCCATAACTCTGTGGATCTGATATTATCAGTTTATAAGCTACTGCCCTGAAAATATACCTCGCTGTCTCATCAGCCAGAAGAAGATCATAATAGTTATTCTCCTGCTGGATCTTTATCTGCTCATCAATTGCGGCTCTCCCTCCATTATAAGAAGCTGCAGCCAGGGTCCAGTTACCATATTTCTCATATGATTTCAGAAAATATTCGCAGGCAAACTGAGTTGACTTTTCAATATCATATCGCTCATCCACCACATTGTTAATCTCCATGCCTTCTTCCTTTCCTGTTTCAGCCATGATTTGCCAGAATCCAGTAGCTCCTGCAGGAGATACCATATTACTATATTCACTTTCCGCTGCTGCCAGGTATTTGAAGTCATCAGGAACATTATTTTTCCTGAGTATCTTTTCGATTATGGGAAGATACCGGTTGGCTCTTTTTATAATCAGGATTGTTGAAGAATGCCGGTAAGCGCTGATAAGTATTTCGCGTTCAAGACTTTCGCGTGTGTCAAAATTATCAAGAGGCATTTTTTCTCCGGCAAAATTCACATTTTCAGGCAATTTATACGATTTGTTAGAATAAACCGTATCCGACATCAATTCACTGATTGGTGCTTTACCAAATCCCTTAAAACTCTGATTTATAATAAATATTATAGCAGTGAAGCTTATCAGAACAAATCCGGCAATTGCAGTTTTTCTGTTTGATTTCAACATAATAATTTGTCCGGTTAGAAATAAAATGCAAAGGTAATATTTTTACACCTTATAAATAACCTAATGTAAGATTGAGTTACAAAAAAAAGGAACAAGTTAAGGGGAAAGGCTGAAGGTATTATGTTCAGAATTTATATGATAAGCCTGAGAAGATACCAAATGAATAAGGATGAGTTCTTAATTCAGGCATTTTACCGAAAGGATTCAGGTAATATCTGAAAGTAGGTTCAAAATTCAACGAAAATTTCTCCGAGAGGCTATATTCCATTCCCATCCCCAGTGAACTGCTTACTATAAATGGATTAAGTCCGGTTGTTCCGACAGTATACCTGTCACCATCAACCATGGTATACACAGAGTTATTAATTAAAAGGTTATATGATAAGCCTCCAATCAGGTTTAAATCAATACTTCTGTCTATCAACTTATATCTTAAGATCACCGGCATTTCAAGATAGCCGAAATTCTGGTGAAGAGAGCTATTGAGAATCTGGAGATTTGATTTTGCAGGATCAAAGACATCATTGGTGTATCTGGTCAAAACGCGTTCTCCTGCTCCGTCAAGGAGGAAAACATCAGAATTATTTGTAAATATCTTCCCGTTTGATGTAAGTACTTCAAAGTTGTGATCACCTTTTGTATAGACATACTGCCGGAATCCGCCAAAAGAATTGATACCATCTACCTCCTGCCCTATTGAAGAGTAGTATAGACCTGACTGAATGCTCAGCTTCTTACTTATATTATAAGCTAATGCCACACCACCGGAATATGATATCTGAGATTGTTCAGATGACATAATTTGTTTTGCGATATCATCACTGCCGGATTGAGATGTCGGATAATAAGTTGGTGATGCCATTGCAGTAACCGACCATCTGTTTATCTTTTCTTTAGCTGGGTCAGAGAGATAATTTTGTTTCTCCAGATCCGCAATATACAAGACATTATCTGTTTTATAGTTCAGATTTAGCAGGTCCATCGACTGTCTTGGTAAATTGAATCTACTGTTGAGTGAGGGACCACTTGCTTTCGGAATGTAGTTTAAATCCTGTTCATTAATGCTCTCATTATCAGTTAATACAGCAATATCAGTTTGATCTGTAACTAAGTCCTTCTGAATAATTCCGGATTGGGTATTCCTGTCTTTCGCCTTCAATGATGTTCTGGAAATATTTGCAATATTTTGGGGTTGAACAGATTCTTCACCAAGAGCTATAACTGGATTTTCAAAGCCTGTTGATATTTCCCTGCTCCATTTGTAAGCCAGGAAACTCATTGATAAAAGTACAGCTATAAGAGCAGCAGTTCTGAGAAGGATAAAAGGCCGCTGTTTTTTTCTAATTACAGGACGAATATTGTTCCAAACCGCAACAGGCGGAAGGACCTCAAAATCTTTAAGTCCGTTTCTGAAAAGAAGATCAATATTTGCCCCTTTGTTAACCATTTACTAGCTTCTTGCTTATTCCGGTATATAAAACAACTTTTCTCTGAAGGATATCCCTTGCGCGCGAGAGATTTGATTTTGATGTTCCCTCTGAAATATTAACCATCAGGCTGATCTCCTTATGCGAATAACCCTCGATGGCAAAAAGGTTAAATATCATTCTGTATTTCGGAGGTAATTCCCTGATAATATCAAGCAGATCAACCGCTTCCAGCCCTGCATAATCCTCATTGCCGGGTTCTGCATCAGGTTCGGAAATAAGATCAATATCGTCGACCCGGTAAAGATTATGCTTACTGCGGAACTTCTCAAGGGCAGTATTAACAATTATCCTGCGCATCCAACCTTCAAAAGAACCTTCATGCTTGTAATGAATTAGGTTTTCAAATATCTTAATAAACCCTTCCTGTAAAATATCTCTGGCTTCCTCATCATTACTCGAATACTGTAGGCAAACAGCATATAATTTAGCTGCATGCCTTCTGTATAGAAGTTCCTGATCCCTTCTGTTACCTGACAGACAACCATTTATTATATTTTTTATTTCAGGCAAGGCGTTTTACCTTTTTGAGAATATAAAAATATAAAAAAATTGTCTGAAATACCAACAATTCTTAAAAGATTGATGAGAATTTCTTAAAAAAGGTTGCGTTGGACGTATTATAAACACATTTCTGCCAATAAGTCAAAAGCAACAGGCGCCTGACAACAGGGGACCGAGCCTGCCTACTACCGGCAGGCAGGCGTTAAAAAACAGCCCGGTAGGCTCTTTTAGCGCATCGCCTTCGTCGACCGAAGGAAGGAGCCAGCCTGCCGCGGTGGCAGCAGAAGTTTATATATGAATTGCCTCGCCATAAGCAGCCGCAGCGGCTTCCATAATTGCTTCAGACATTGTCGGATGGGGATGAACAGCTTTGATAATTTCGTGAGCTGTTGTTTCAAGTTTTCTGGCAACAACAATCTCTGCAATCATCTCAGTCACGTTGGCTCCTATCATATGAGCCCCAAGCAGTTCACCATAAGCAGAATCGAAAATGAGTTTTACAAAACCCTCCTTTGAGCCTGATGCACTTGCTTTGCCTGAAGCAGTAAAGGGGAACTTACCGATTTTAATATCAAACCCGGCTTCCCTGGCAGCAGCTTCTGTCAGCCCGCATGAAGCTATTTCCGGGCTGGTGTATGTACAGGCAGGAATATTCTTATAATCAAGTGGTTCGGGATCCAATCCTGCTATCTTTTCAACACATATTATCCCTTCGGCAGAAGCAACATGAGCAAGAGCCGGACCGTGAACTATATCTCCGATAGCAAAAGTATCGCGCGCTGAAGTCCGGTAAAAGTCATCAACAACAATTATACCCTTCTCAGTTTTAACTCCTGCTTTCTCCAATCCTATCCCCTCAATATTTGTGGTTACACCAACAGCAGATAATACAACATCAGCTTCAACTATCTCCTCTCCTTTTGGTGTTTTAATTTTAACGAGACATTTACCTTTTGAAGTATCTACCGATTCAACGGACGAATCGGTCATTACCTTCATCTTTAGCTTTTTAAAGGATCTCTCAAGTTGCTTTGACACCTCTTCGTCCTCATTGGGGACCACACGCGGTAGGAATTCTACAAGGGTTACATTTGTGCCAAGAGTCTGGTAAAAATTTGCAAATTCGCTGCCAATGGCACCGGATCCAACAATAATCATGGATTCAGGTTGTTCTTCAAGTGTCATTGCCTCTCTGTATCCAATTATTTTTCCCCCATCCTGTATTAGATTTGGTAATTCTTTTGATCGTGCCCCTGTGGCAAGTATAATGTTTTTAGCAGAATAGAGTTTTTTATTGCCATCAGTGTCTTCAACTTCAACTGTCTTATTCTCTGCCAGCCGACCAAACCCTTTTAAATGTTCAATACTATTTTTTCTGAAAAGAAACTGAATTCCCTTGCTCATCCCCTCTGCAACGGTTCTGCTCCGTGCAATGATTGTTTTAAAATCGGGTTTTACATTACCTTCTATTTTAATGCCATAATCTGAAGCATGATTCAGATATTCCAGTACCTGCGCACTCTTTAAAAGTGATTTTGTTGGGATACATCCCCAGTTCAGGCAAATTCCTCCCAGCTCGGCTTTTTCAACAACTGCAACTTTCATTTTCAACTGAGATGCCCTTATCGCTGCAACATAGCCACCCGGGCCGCTTCCAATTATAATAAGATCGTAATCCATTGTACTTATAAATTATTCTATACTAAAACATTATATTCAACATATTGTTTATCATATTTTTATCATTTCTAACTTATCCCTTCCCTACCCTAACCCCTTTTCCCCCTAAAGGGGATATCCCTAACGTGCGTAAGAACTCCCCTTTAGGGGCTGCGGGTTGCGCGGGATAATGCCCTTAATAACTGGTTCACTACTTTCGCAATTACCCAGATTATAACCAGGGTGAAAATTATTGTCGCTCCAACCGGGATCCCTGCAAAATATGAAATACAATAACCAGCTGCAGTGCCAATAAAACCTGCCAAAATAGACCATAAAACAATTTTAAAATAAACCCGGGTAAACAACATGGCAATATTTGGTGGAATTGTAAGAAGCGAAATTACAAGTACAACACCTGCCATCCGGATATTAAGGACTATGGTTAAAGCTATCAGGGCTGTAGTAATGTATTTGAAAACATTTACATATGATGAATATGTTCTTGCAAAAACTTCATCAAATGAGATGTATAGTATTGTCCTGTAAAAAACTCCAAAGTACAGGATCAGGATGACTGACATTACACCCAGTGCAATAATATCGGCATTTGTAACAGTAAGAATGCTGCCGAAAAGATAACTCATCAGGTTGGGAGTATAGCCGGGTGTAAGATATATAAATATTATCCCGATAGCCATTCCAAACGCCCATAAAATCCCGATTGCTGAATCTTCCCTGATCTTTTGCTTTACAGATAAATATTCAACTCCGAGTGCAGAAAGGATACCAAAAACTGCAGCTCCTACGACAGGATTAATCCCGGTAAAATAACCTATTCCAATCCCGCCGAAAGATGCATGTGTTATACCTCCGCTGAGAAAGACCATCCTTTTCGACACAATGTATGTACCTGCTAATCCGGCAGTTATACTTGCAAATATCGCTCCCAGAAGTCCTTTTATAACAAATCCATATTGAAATATACTTCCTTCCATTATTTAATGGTTTTTCAGAACAGTATGGGGAACTTCGCCATGAGTGATAAGCTGAATAGGACAGTCATACGCCAGAAGATCTTCATTTGTAATCTCCGAAGACGGATGATAATGAAGACTCCTGTTTACACAGGCAAATGTTTTTATATGTGATGATATTGTACCGACATCGTGGGAAACCATCAGGATAGCCATACGTTTGTTCAGCTCCCTGAGCTTCTCATAAAAATCATTTTCAAAATTAGAATCTACAAAGTTGCCCGGTTCGTCAAGCAGTAAAAGTTTGGGGTTCCCTATTATTGCCCGGCCAAGGAAGACCCTTTGAAGCTGACCACCTGACATTTCATTTAACGGGGATCCGGCTAGTTCTGCCAGACCAAGCTCCTCAATCACCAGATCTGCTTTTTTCTTATCATCAGAAGACATCCGGGAAATGAGTCCTTTTCCGATCATCAGCCCTGATAGAATTACATCTTTTACAGTAACAGGATAATTAATATCTCCTGTCGACATCTGGGGAAGATAACCGATATTATTACTGTTCAGGAAATCAGGGTTGAATACTATTTTGCCTTTGACTGGTTTGACCAATCCGAGTATTACCTTTAAAAGAGTTGTTTTGCCACCTCCGTTCGGACCAATAACACCTATAAAATCATTCTCATAAACCATGAAGTCAACATCCTGAAGCACGACGCTGGCATCATAAGAAGCTGATAAAGAAGTCATTTCAAGCAAACAAACTGCCATGGCCGTCCTAATTTTTACTATTTTCAAAACTTTTATGCAGAGTACTGATAATGCCCATTGTTGATGTATACCAGTCTTCAGACAAAGGATCAATGATTACTACCCGGGCACCTGTTTCGTCCGCAATTACCCTGGCATTTTTAGTATCATACTCTCTTTGCACCAGAATAACTTTTAAGTCGTCCTTTCTTGCACGGTCGATAAGTTCCCTTAATCTTGAAGGAGAAGGCTCTTTGCCCTCGTACTCAACAGATATCTCCTCCAGACCGTAATCCCTTGCCAGGTATCCCAGGTTGGGATGATAAATCATAAAAGCTTTTTTGTAGTCGGTTGAAAATAATTTTTCAGCTATTCTGTCAACATCATTTATCTTAGCAACAAGAACCTGATAGTTTTCTTCATATTGCCTACCATGCAGTGGATCAAGTTCAACTAAAAGTTCTTTAACTGATGAAGCCATTATAAGGGCACATTTAGGTGAGACCCAGTAATGAGGATCTGCACCTTCAACATGGTCACCTTCACGATGATGTTCAGAAGCAATCGGAACAATTTTCCCTCCTAAGGAAAGCTTCTTCATGTTTTTGTTTATCTCATAAAACCGGTCAAGCCAGGTCATTTCAAAACCCAGATAACCGTTACTGATATAGGCGACCGATTGCCTGAGTTTAATTATCTGCTCAGGAAAAGGTTCATAAATATGCGGATTAGACCCGGCCGGAACCATTACATTAACCAGAAAATTATCACCCGCTATTTGTTCAATAAAAAATTTAAAGGGGGCTATGCTGACTGTAATTATTCTGCCTCCTGGTTCATGTCCACCTCCTCCGCAGGAAATAATTACAATAACAAGAAAAAGGTAGAATATTCTTTTCATCAACTGGCAAATTACTTTTAGTTACAAATTTAGTATATAAGAGGACAAAAGGGTTAAGTGCTGTAAATAAAATAATATGTTATTTTTGAAAATAATTTAAGGAAACCCTTGTTTTGCAATTTTGTAAAGTCACTTACAAAAAGACAGGGACTATCGAACAAACATTGAGAATTTATTTATTAATTATAAAAATGAAAATGCGATTGAAAAACATTCTCCTGACAATTATTATCATGATGGGACCTTCACTCCTTTCTGCCCAGGATCAATACATTAATCATAAAACAATGACCCAGAAGATTGATGAGATGAGAAGGGAGTATTCTGAATTATGTACAGTTAAGTCTCTGGTTAAAACTGCCGGCGGAAAAGATATCTGGCTGATTACGCTAGGTACCGGCGACAGGGACAATAAACCAGGTATTGCAATTTTTGGCGGCGTTGAAGGCAGTCATGTTCTGGGAAAACAACTTGCACTCGGATTTGCCGGTTCGCTTCTGAAAAACTCTTCTTCCGCTGTAATAAAAGATCTGCTGAACAAAATCACTTTCTATGTTTTTCCTGACGTCAGTCCGGATGCAACAGAACAGTTTTTTTCAGAACTAAAATATGAAAGGGTAGTAAATGCCAGACCTGTGGATGATGACAGAGATTTTGCCTTCGACGAAGATCCATACGAAGACCTTAATAAGGATGGCTTTATTACACTCATTCGCGTTAAGGATCCTGCAGGCAAATATATCGAGAGTGATGATGATAAAAGGATAATGATACCTGCTGATCTTTCAAAAGGTCAGAAAGGCGGATATCTTGTTTACAGTGAGGGCATTGATAATGACAAGGATGGCAGTTTTAATGAAGATGGTGAGGGAGGAGTCAATTTTAACCGTAACCTTACATTTAATTATGAAGAGTTTGGTTTGAATGCCGGGTTATATCCGGTCTCTGAACCTGAAACAAAGGCTATAGCTGATTTCTTGTATGACAGGTTCAATATTTATGCAACTTTTGCCTTTGGCCCTCAGGATAATCTTGGACAACCGATGAGATCCCCAGAACCGACTGCCATTGGCCCTCAGGATAATATCGGACAACCAATGAGATCAGGTGAACGGCCTTCCGTTGGCAGAAAGATAACTAATATTACCGGTAGTGACGAAGTCATAAACAAGCTCGTTTCAGAAAAATATCATGAAATAACTGAAGCAAAAGGGTCTCCTGTTACCACTCCTGCTCCGGGCAACTTCATGGAATGGGCATATTTTCACTATGGGAGATACAGTTTCAGCACTCCGGGATGGTGGTTCCCTGTTGAAAAGGGAAAGAACCAGGAGGTGGCATTTATGAAATTTGCCGAAAAGAATAAAATGAATGACGTGTTCATCCCATGGACCGAAATACAGCATACCGACTTTCCGGGCAAAAAAACCGAAGTTGGGGGTATCAAACCATTTGCAATGATCAATCCCCCTGCCGACACTCTTGGAAACTTGATAACCGCACATTATAAATTCATTACTGCAATTGCAGCCATGCATCCAGAGCTGGAGTTTCTGGATCTTAAGATTGAAAATGCAGGTGAAAATATATTCAGAATTTCTCTTAAGTTGCATAATAAAGGGATCTTCTCCACATGTGCCGAAACTGGGGAAAATAACCTTTGGACACGTATAATGCGGATATCGCTCGATCCTGAAAACGGGCAGAGTTTTCTTAGCGGACAAAAAGTTCAGACAGTACACCGGCTCGAAGGTGATGAGTCAACAGAATTCAGCTGGCTCATAAATGGGAAAGGATCTGTTAAAATAACTGCAGGCGCTCTGAATACCGGAATAATAAATGCAACTATCGAACTTAAGTAATAATCAATTGATAATTTCGACCATGAAAAAGATATTTTCATTCATAATTCTTGCTTCAATTCTCCTTCTTCATGCACTTCCCGGATCTGCGCAGAACGAAGAGCTGTTTTTCGGGGCAGCAGGATCTCCCGCCAATCCCAAAGTTCAGGCATCATGGAATAAATATTACACTTTCGAGGGAGTGGTTGACCTTTGCACACGACTTGCTAAAGCATATCCCGATCTTGTAACGATGGAATCTGCAGGTAAGTCATACCAGGGGCGCAATATAATTGTCCTTACAATCTCCGATAAGAAAGTTCAGAATCCTGATTATAAACCCGGTTTCTGGATTGATGGAAATATCCATTCCAGTGAAATGCAGGGAACTGAAATGGCCCTTTATACTGCCTGGTATCTTTGTGAAATGTACAACAATAATGCTTTTATTAAACAGTTGCTGAAGGATAAAACTTTTTACATTTCGCCTACTATCAATCCGGATGGCAGGGAGTATTTTACCTCAATTGGCGTTCCTCCAAGATCGGGACTTGTTCCCAGGGATAATGACCGGGATGGTCTGCTGGACGAAGACGGGTACGATGATCTCAACAATGATAAGAATATCAGTCAGATGAGAAGAAAAAATCCTGAGGGTGAATTTAAAGAAGATCCAAAGGATCTACGCAGGATGATCCGTGTCGCACCAGGAGAAAAAGGAGAATATGAATTGCTTGGTTATGAAGGTATTGACAACGATGGTGATGGTCTAGTTAATGAGGACGGCCCAGGTGGTTATGATGGTAACCGTGACTGGGGTTTTAACTGGGAGCCAAACTATGTACAGAGTGGAGCTGACAAATTCCCATTCTCATTCTCCGAAAATCAGGCAGTCCGTGATTTTACACTTAAACACAGGAATATCACAGGGGCACAATCTTTCCATAACTCGGGGGGAATGATCCTCAGAGGGCCATCTATCCAGGGTGGCGGTGCAGAAGCATACAGCCGCTCAGATGATGCCGTGATAAGTGCTATTGGCAAAAAAGGTGAATTAATAATTCCAGGGTATAAGCTCCTGACCATCTGGAAAGATATGTACACTGTTTATGGCGGTGAACTCGACTGGTGGGCTGGAGCAATGGGTTGCTTTGTTTATTCCAACGAACTCTGGAACAGCTACCTCATGTTCTATGATACCACAAATACAGATCAATACGAATTTGACAAACTACTGTTGTTCGAAGATGCCTTTATCCCATGGCAGAAGGTTACCCATCCTGTTTACGGGGAGATTGAAGTAGGCGGGTTCAGTAAAAATTTCGGAAGACTTCATCCGGGATTCCTTCTTGAAACAGATGCTCACCGTAATGCAGCCTTTTGCATATATAATGCATACCAGTCTCCGAATCTAGTAGTTAGCGACATTAAGGTAAAAAAACTTTCAGTAGGACTTAAAGAGGTAACCGCCACAGTCGAAAACAAGAGAATGCTTCCCACCCATTCCGCCAGTAATCTAAAGTATAAAATTGACCCTCCTGATTATATTTATCTCGATGGAGGTAAGGTTATTGCAGGAATGATAGTTCTTGACAAGGACAGAAACATAAACCGTGAGCAGAAGAAAAATCCTCAGCGCATCGAAGTGCCTAATATTGCTGGTTATCAGCGTGTTGACATTAAATGGATAGTAAAGGACGGTAGTAAGTTTACGGTAAGGGTTGAAAGCATAAAAGGTGGCCGGGCTTCAGCTCAGTCAGAATAAAAAAAGAAGAGGCTGAGTTCTCCAAACAAAGCCTCTTCTTCAACGGAATGAAAACTAATAAGTCTGGAGAGAAATCTTGAAATTTCCTGTGGCCTTTTTGGAAATGATCTTAAATACCCATTCCCCTGCTTTGTCCTGGTTTTCTTCTTCACTAATCGTAAATGATTTCCTCCAGTTCAGATTACCGAATTCATCAATGGTAATATCCGAATAGGTTTTACCATTGGGCATTACAATTACAACCCTTATCTCCCCGGATTTACAATCACCCATCAGCGACATAACAACCGTATTAACTGTTTTTTCAACATCAAATGAGTATTCCTTTGAGAACGACGATTCCTTTACTGATTTTGAGAAATCCCATGTAGTTCTCTCTCCATCACCACCAAAGCCATGGTCGTAAAAAGCTTCTACCCCTGGAGTAAAGAAAAATGGTTCACCATTGTAAAATGATCTGTTTCCATTTCCCCTGAAATTTCTCATTGCATCATTGTACCTGTTTACATCCCCCATCTTATCATTTACCTCCTGCATGGCTTTTTCAACAGCTTTCTGCTGAATCTCTGCTGCTTTTTGAATCTCTTCCTGAGCCTTTTGCTGCTCAACCATTGCTTTTTTCTGCTCATCAATCGCTTTCTGTAATCTTAATTCCTTTTCCTGTTCCTCCTTTGTCTTTTCCTGAGCTCCTGCGGGCTGGAAATAAGAACTTACTGAAATGAAGATTAATGCTATTAAAATAAACCTGATCTTTTTCATGACTACCCTTTTTTTATATTTGATATATCAAAGATAATGCCCCGATATTAATTGCATTGTTAATACAGGGTTAACGTTGGGTTAATGTTTGACTGACAATCTTCATGTATTGATAAATTGAATAATTTTGAAAAGGCTAAAAGAAAGATAATGAAAAAGAGAAATACTATCCTGCTCCTTGGTATTACATCGATGGTTATTCTGATTTCGGTACAGGTAATAATTGTCGTGGGAGTCTGGCAGCAGAAAGATGAATTGTTCAATCTCCGTTACAGGGTGTTTTCACAGGATGCTCTGGCAAATATGTACAGGAGAATGTCAACGGATGGCTTTGATACAGCCCGTTATCTCATTAACAGGAATTCTGAACAGTTTGTTAAAGAGATTTCTGAAATTAAGGGTGATTCTGCCCTTTCAGCAAAAAAGAAGGATATTTTCGACTTTGTCTCAAAAGTTCTGTATCAGGAACAGGACCTCTCAGAATATCTGTCAAATTATTTCGGAAGACAGGGTATTGAAAAAAATTTCAATTATAAAATAGTAATAAATCGTTTTGAACTCATTGATAATGATAAAAGGATTCCCATATATATCAGTGAAGAATTCGCTAACCGCCGGCCTCCCCAGCCAGGAACCACTCCTTCCCCAAGAATGAAAAGGACAACTTCAGAAATTCTGGTCAAAGGGGACCGCTCAGAGAGCAATTACTATCGCCTTGACTTTGAGTACTTTATTGATTTTTCTGATAAAAAAGAGGTTATTTTAAAAGAGACTTCAGCATCTCTAGGAATGAGTACATTAAGCATACTTATCGTTGGTATAATGTTTATAATAACTTTTAGAAATCTTATGGAAGAAAAGAGGCTCTCTAATCTTAAAACAGACTTTATAAACAATATGACGCATGAGCTTAAAACTCCTCTTTCAACAATAACGGTCGCAGGCAAAACTCTCCTTATGGAACAGATCAGGACTGATGAATCAAAAGTTATTGAGACTGCAAAACTGATAGGGAAGCAGAGCATCCATCTGAATCAGCTTATCAATATGATCCTCGAAATAAGCATGTGGGAAAGGACTCAGTTTCAGCTGGATAAGAAGACTGTCAGTATCGAAGAATTTATGAATGATATTGTCGATAGTTTTAAAACAGGTTGCGGTAATTATGCTTCATTAAGTCAGAAATATAACTTCAACGGAGCAAACGTAAATCTCGACACTGTTTACTTTACTACACTTATAAATAACCTTCTTTCCAATGCTGTGAAGTATTCGGATAAGGAACCTGTTATTGATATCGAAGGGTTCACTGAGAATAACAATGTATATATAAAGGTTGCTGATAATGGTATCGGGATCAGTAAAACAGATCAGAAACACATCTTTGATAAATTCTACAGAGCTTCAACAGGGAATATACATAAGTACAAAGGGTTAGGATTAGGGTTATATTATGTTAAAAGAATTGCAGAGGCTCACGGAGGAGATGTGACGGTTAGCAGTAAACCGGGAAAAGGTAGTATCTTTACGGTAACAATACCTTATTAATATAATATTTCGGGTTATGAAAGTTCTATTGGCTGAAGACGACAGGGATTTCGGAAACATATTATCACAATATATCACAATCAGCGGTTTTAATGTGACTCTTGCCCGTGACGGGAAAGAGGCTTGGGAGCTGTTTAACCAGGATAAACCTGATATCTGCGTATTCGATGTAATGATGCCCGAAATGGATGGTTTTACCCTTGGGGAAAAGATAAAACAGGCTAACCCTGATGTACCTATAATTTTTCTGACGGCAAAAAGCCTCAAGGAAGATATTGTTCGTGGATTAAAGATCGGGGCAGATGATTATATTACCAAACCTTTTGATCCTGAAGTCCTTATCCTTAGGATTAACAATATTCTCAAAAGGGCTTATTCATCAATGAATGACGAATATAAAATATCATCCACTATACTTAAATTCAATACTCTTGAACTGATCTGCGGAAATGCAAAAGAGAAACTTACTCTTAAAGAAGCACAGCTCCTGAAGTACTTCATTGTCAATAAGAATAGAATTCTTGCAAGAGAGGATATTCTGACAGAAATATGGGGTGAAGATGATTATTTCCTTGGCAGAAGCATGGATGTATTTATAAGCAGGTTACGGAAATATGTCTCTGAAGATAAAAACATTGACATCCGCACAGTAAGGGGTACAGGTTTTATCCTTGAAGAGAAAAAACCAGAGGAAGAGTTCAATAAAGAAGAATAAACATTATTTCTTCATTCCAAGTACCTCATTTACTTTATTATACAGGCCTTCACCTCTGAGGTTTCTGGCAATTATAAGACCATTTTCATCAAGAAGGAAATTTGCAGGAATTGAATTAACAGCATACAGCCTGGCAGCAGCATTATTCCAGAACTGCAGATCTGAAACTTGTGTCCAGGTGAGATTATCGTCTTTAATAGCCTGAACCCACCTTTCTTTTTCATTTGGTCTGTCAAGTGATACGCCGAAAACATCAAATCCTTTCTTATTGAATTCTTTATAAACTTTTACAACATTCGGATTCTCCTGACGGCAGGGGCCACACCATGCGGCCCAGAAATCAACCAAAAGCAATTTTGATCCGATTTTTGAAGAAAGAGCAACCGGTTTACCGTCCGGGTCATTCAATGTAAAGTCGGGAGCTTTTTGTCCAAGCGCCACAGCTTTCATAACAGCAACCCTCTCCTTCAGTTCTTTAACCATTGGTATATTGGCAACAGCAGTATCCATGGCGTTGATATACGACTCAATATCAGCTGCTTCCATCTCATAACTCAGGCTCCTGAGAATTGAAGGAGCAACATAAGAAGCCGGATTATTTTTTACAAAATCTTTCTGTAATGCAATCATTTCATTCTGAATAGCTTCTGCCTCTTTTTCAAGTTGTGAAACCCTTGCAGTATCTCCATTTTGATTAGCTGTCTGATATTCTGTGTAAATCTTTGAATACTTTTCATTCAATGCTTTATTAGAGTCAACAAAACCCTGGTATTCATCCTGTGTTTTTGAGCCGGTGAACTTTGCATTAAAGAGTGAATCGAGAGTTCCTGTTATAGTAATCTCTGAGTTCTCAAGGTAAAATGATGTTCTCATTTTAGTCTCCTTTGCAACCAGCAATACCATTTCAGGATATTTAACAGCACCACCCTTCATTTTAAAAGATCCTTTATATGCAATTGCTGAATCAATATTTACAATCTTGCCGGCATCTCTCTTCTGAAGAATAAATGTTACGCTGTCAGCACCACTAATTTTTCCATTGATAACATAATGCGGCTCTGAAGAACATGCAACAACCAATACTGTGATAACAAGCAAATAAATGAATTTTTTCATTTTGATCGATTTTGAATTTTTATATGTTAATAAGTTCATATGTTCGCGCAAAGATATGAATTATTGTTAATTCCGTTCATTATTTGAAATATTTATCGAGCAATTTAAGGGCAGCTTTATAGGATGTGATTGTACCATTATATAACTCCCGTTCAAGCTCAGGCCTAAGGAGTTTTATTTCTTTATGATCATAGAATGAATTATTAAGATATTCGAAAATAGTATCATGCATTCTGATTACTGCCTGTTGTTTCCTGAGTTCATCGAAATATCCTGTACTCCTGGTAAAATTGACATAATCAACTATTATTTCCCAGAGTTCCCATATGCCGATATTTTGAAGTGCCGAACAAGTGACCACTTTTGGCTTCCATCCCGACTGTAGTGTGGGAAAAAGATTCAGGGCATTCTGGAAAGAGATTCTGGCAATGTCTGCAGGAAGCTTATTTGGTCCGTCTGCTTTTGTAATGGCTATTGCATCAGCCATTTCCACTATACCTCTTTTTATTCCCTGAAGCTCATCGCCTGCTCCAGCAAGCATAAGAAGAAGAAAAAAATCGACCATTGTACGGGCAGCTGTCTCAGATTGGCCTACACCAATGGTTTCGACCATGATCGTATCAAAACCTGCTGCTTCACAAAGTATAATTGTCTCTCGTGTTTTTCTTGCCACACCGCCTAGTGTTCCTGCAGCCGGAGAGGGTCTGATAAAGGCATGTGGATGAATACTGAGTTTTCCCATTCTTGTTTTGTCACCAAGAATACTCCCTTTTGTCCTTTCAGTGCTTGGATCAATTGCAAGAACTGCAAGTTTTCTTCCTTCACCTGCAATATGTAATCCAAAAGTCTCAATAAAAGTGCTTTTACCGGCTCCAGGTACTCCTGTTATACCGATTCTTATTGATCTGGCACTATAAGGAAGGCATTTTTCAATTATTGCCTGAGCAGTATCATAGTGTTCAGGTAACGCACTTTCGGCCATTGTAATAGCCTGACTGAGGATGGTCCTGTTCCCCAAAATTATACCATCGACATACTCATCTACAGAATATTTCTTCCTTCTTTTCCTCCCGGTCTTAGTCATCATATCGGGATTTACACTTGGAGGTTGTGGCACCCCTTCCATTAATTTAAGAGCGCTTTTAAATCTGTTTTCTTCTTCCATTTATTGTTTGACTGCCTCCTGATCTACATCAGCATTCAGCATAAGCACTATTTCAGAGTTTTTTGGGTCGTTTGTATAAACATAAATTGCTTTTGTCACTTTACCCTTGTAGCTACCGGAATTAAAGACAGCTTTAATAGAACCCGATTCTCCGGGTTTGATACCCTGGCCCTGGATTCCCTGCTGTATTGCAGTACAACCACAAGAAGACCTTATATGTCTGATTACCAGATCTCTTTCCCCTTCATTAGTAAATTTAAACTCTACTTCCTTAGGCGTCGAACCTGGCATTTTTCCAAGATCAACATTTGCCGATTCGACTTTGAACACCGGAGCATTTGCCAGTTCATCTTTTGAAAGACCTGAGAAATCCTCCACAAGATTCGCAGACACATAATAATATACATTCTCCTGAACAACACCATTGATCTTCACTTTAATCATATCGCTTACATTTCCCCATCCCTGATTTTTATTGGCATCATAGGTTCCTTCAATTATACCTTTCTGACCTGGCTTCAGGGTTTCAGGATTTGACTTCAGGGTAAGATGAAACGGAACTCCATCAAACTCAATCTTTACAGAAGATTTAGTGGGATTGATAACAGGCATCACCTTGATCTTCTTTTCTGTCTTTTTGACATTTGTAAAAGCAAGATGGTTACTCTCAAACCTTACAGGTCCTACAGGAAAAGTAAATAACTCTTCCACAGTCTTTTCATGGGCAATAACTTCCCCTTTAAGAACAAGAACCACAACCTCAGGCTTTGAGTTGGTATAAACAGAAAGTGTCTTATTAAAAGGACCAGGCCTGTTTGCCGGATCATAAATGGCAGTTATTTTTCCCGTTCCCCGGGGAGGGATGGGGTCCTTTGTCCATAGGGGTGTTGTACAACCGCATGACGCAACAATGTTCTGAATTACAAGAGGTTGATTTCCAGTATTCATAACAACGAAATCAAACGTCTGTCTGCCTGCTTCTTCCTTGAATTTGCCAAAATCATGCTCGCCGGTTGAAAGCTTCATTACCGGTTGTGACCAGACAGTAAATCCAAATGACACCAGTGATAAAATCAGAAATAGTTTTTTCATATCAATTTATTATTTATTTTATATTTGATAAACAGCTTATTATTTAAAAACGACTGTTTTGATTTTAAAATAATTCATTTATATAACAAGTTCTTATAAAATTTGGTTGCATGCTAAAACACAAAAATCAGACCAGTACAATTTCTACCGAACTTTAGCACAAAAATAATAAAGTTTGACCTTCTTACTTATTTTAATAAAGAATATCTTAGTTTTGCTTCATGACTCGGATAATTTGGAACAAAATTTTATAATAAAAAATCCGTTCTGTCTCTTGAAGGTATTGATAATGAAAAATACTAACAGACTATTTATCACCATTATAGCTTGCATGTTTTTTTTAAATGCAAGTGGTCAATTCTATAATGGTCATCAAATGTCATTTGGCAAGAACAAAGTTCAGTATTACGACTATTACTGGTCTTACTACAGATTTGACGATTTTGATTGTTATTTCAATGAATACGGACGCGACCTGGCGCAGTTCACAGCTGATTATGCCATGAAGAAGCTTGCCGAAATTGAAGATTATTTTGATTATTCTCTTGAAAAAAGACTGATATTTATAATCTTCAACAAAAACGCTGAATACAAACAATCAAATATTGGTCTGGTAACCTTTGATGAAGACACTTATAATACAGGAGGTTTCAGCAGGATAATAAAGAATAAGGTGAGGCTGTATTATGAAGGTGACCATGTGGCTTTTCAGAAACAGATTGCCGCATCTATTACTGAAGTGATAATCAATGAGATGCTCTATAATGCTGATTTCAGGGATCGTATTTCCAGTTCTTCATTGATCTATATGCCTGACTGGTATCTTAAGGGTCTTATTAATTATGTTTCTTTCGGATGGGACTATGATGTTGAGAACAAGGTCAAAGATGGCATCAGATCGGGGAAATACAAGAATATAAACCATCTTGAATATGATGATGCAATTTATGCCGGCCAGTCATTCTGGAGGTTCCTGGGAAGAAAATACGGAGATGCCCTGATACCGAATATAATTTACCTGACAAAAATATATAAGAATATTGACGATGGATTCCTGTATGTCCTGGGGCAGGATCTTAAAGATCTTCTGAAGGAGTGGAAAGAGTATTACAATGAGGAGTATTCCTCCGACAGAAATATGCCCGGCGAGGATGGAAATGTGCTCGCCAGGTCCAAAAAAGATCAGTTATATCAGCAGGTTAAGGTCAGTCCCGATGGAAAATATATTTCTTATGTAACGAACGACTGGGGCAAAAAAAAAATATGGCTTTACGATCAATCAACAGGGAAAAAGAAAGTCATCTTCAGGGCTGAGCCAAAATTTGAACAGAAAACTGATAACACTTATCCCGTTATTGCCTGGCATCCAAGTGGGAAGATTCTCACCTATATCAATGAGGAAAAAGCTGACCTGGTCATGTATTTCTACAGGGTTGAAGAAAAAAACCGTGAAAAAAGAAACCTGCTCTATTTTGACAAAATTCTTGATTTTTCATATTCTCCCGAGGGGTCAAGACTTATATTCTCAGCTGTAAAAGACGGGATAACAGATATTTATATTCATACAATTGCCTCAGGGACCAATGAGCAGATAACCAGGGATGTGGCAGATGATCTGAATCCTTCATTTCTTAAAGATTCCCCCGGGGAGATACTCTTTTCATCAAACCGTTTATCGGATACTCTCTCCAACACTGGTAATCCCTTTGAAAAACTTTCTCCAATATTTGACCTTTTCACCTATAACACAGAAAAGAAGAACAATATTCTCGTCAGGCTTTCCGAGGGACAGTATTCAAGCAGATTGCAGGCGTCAGGAATAGCTAAAAACAGGTTCTCATATATTGGCGACAATAACGGGATTATCAACAGATACACTGCTATTTTCGACAGTTCCATTAGCTATATCGACACTGCCACACATTACCGTTATTTTATCAATTCCAAACCTGTAACAAACTATGACAGAAATATAATTGACCAGTCTGTCGTAAACGGTTCTGACACCTATGGAGAAATTCTCTTCAGCAAAGGTAAGTACCAGCTGAGAAAAGGCTCACAGACCAGCTCAACCCAGGTTCCTGATATTGAGATAGTTAATACAAATTTCCGGAAAGAGAAGAACCAACTCTTTCATAAAGCCGACAGCGTTGAGCAGATCAGGAAATGGCTCATAGCTGAAGACAAAAAGAGGAGAGATACGCTCACAAAACCTCTGTATGAGTATTACATTAAAAATGAAACAATTGATATAAGTCATTACATTTTCGAGAAGGAAAAACAGAACTTCTACGAGCAGTTATGGCGAAAGAAGTATATGAATATTGACCTCGATACCGGGGAAATTAATCTTCCTTTGATCAGAATTTATGAGACCTCTTTTTATAATAATTATATTGCTAACCAGGTGGATTTCAGTTTCCTGAATAATACATACCAGGTCTTTAACGGAGGAGCACCATACTTTAATCCCGGACTGAACATGCTTACCAAGTTCGGAACGATTGATTTGTTCGAAGACTACAGATTAACAGCAGGATTCAGGTTTTCGGGAAATTTCGACAGTAATGAATATCTGTTTAGTATTGAAGACCTTAAAGGCAAATTCGATAAGCAACTTATTTACCACAGGCAGGCTTTCTTCAGTTCAAATGATTCAAGTTACTTCAAGTCACGTACCCATAATGTATTACTTTCTTACTCAAAGCCCATTACTCCGGTACTTGCTCTAAAAGGGACTCTTGGATACCGGTACGACCGTCATGTCCCTCTTGCAAGCGATATAGCTTCGCTCAATATGGGAACCCTTTCAAAACACTGGGCAAGCCTGAAGGGGGAGATTATATATGATAATACCCGTAAAAGAAGTATCAATATTTACTTCGGAACCAGGTTTAAAATCTTCGGGGAATACTATAAAGAACTGACAAGTAAAAAATCGGATATGATTGTTCTTGGTGCTGATTTCAGAAAGTACACCCGGATACACAGGGAACTTATCTGGGCCAACCGTTTTGCAACCAGCACCTCCTTCGGACCGACCAAACTTGTCTACTATATGGGTGGCGTTGACAACTGGATGGGATATCTTTTTAACAAGTTCCCAATGTTCGACAGCACAATCCCTACCAGTCCTACTGAAAATTATGGTTTCCAGGCTCTTGCAACAAACATGAGGGGATTCAGACAAAATATCAGGAATGGTACCAGCTTTGCCCTCATTAACAGTGAGATCAGATGGCCGGTTGTAAGATATTTTGCAGGCCATCCTTTACGTTCTAATTTCCTGAATAGTCTTCAGGTTGTTGGATTCGGGGACATTGGTACCGCATGGTCAGGGAAAAGTCCATGGTCAGGTAATAATTCATACGACACTGAAGTTGTTAAAAATGGACCCGTGGAAGTTACTCTCGATTCAAACCGGAAACCTATAGTCGGTGGATATGGTGCAGGTCTAAGAGCCCAACTGATGGGCTATTTTATAAGGGCTGACTGGGCATGGGGTATTGAAGATAACTATATTATGCCAAGAATATTCTACTTATCATTCAGTCTCGACTTCTAGTAAATACCTGTTTAATCTCCTTTCATTCAATCCCATATCATTTCTAAAAAAATATCAATATTGACAAAGATTATTTTTCAATTAAAAAATTTAGGGTAT